>CAYQJH010000005.1:0-47346 GCA_964417755.1 uncultured Planctomycetaceae bacterium | reverse complement strand
TAAGATTGCATATTGCATAATCCATCGAGTAGAGCGGAAAATGGGGGAGAAAGCAACAGAACAGCGGGCCCCGGGCTCCGGACTCCGGACTTCGGGCACGGCGGCTGACGCCGGATGAGGACGCCGGCTGAAGGCGAAAGCCTGCTACTCCAGTTGCCGCGTCGTTGCCGTTGCTGTCGTTGCCGTGCCCGAAGCCGGGAGCCCGGAGCCCGGAGCCGGTCGTTGCTGTTGCCGCGCCTGAAGTCTGAAGCCTGGAGCCTGAAGCCCGTTGTTGTCGTTGCCGTTGCCGCGCCCAAAGCCCGGAGCCGGAAGCCCGGAGCCCTTGTTTGTGCGCACAATGTGAATATGAAGATCTGCCACGTCATTACCCGGCTGATTGTCGGCGGCGCGCAGGAGAACACCCTGCTGACCTGCCTTGGCCAGCATGCGCGCGGGCACGATGTCACACTTGTCACCGGCCCGCCGCTGGGGCCTGAGGGCCAACTGCTGGATGATGCCTATCGCGGCGGCTATCGCGTCATCGTCCTGGACGACCTGCGCCGCGAGATCAACCTGCGCCGCGATTGGCGAAGCTATCGCCGGCTGAAGCGGCTGCTGGCTGACCTGCAGCCGGACGTTATGCATTCGCACTCGTCAAAGGCAGGCATTCTTGCACGGCGGGCGGCCAGGAGCGTCGGCGGCATCAAGATCGTCCACAGCGTGCACGGCCTGCCGTTCCACCCTTACCAGGCGAAATGGTTGAACATGCTCTACGTCGCGCTGGAGCGGTCGGCGGCGCGATACACTGACGCGATCATCTCGGTGGCTGACGCGATGACGCAGCAGGCGCTGGCCAGAGGCGTTGGGCGGGCGGAGCAGTACACGACCGTTTACAGCGGGATGGAAGTTGAGCCTTACCTTCACCGGCCCGCTGAGGCGGACGAATTCCGCGCTGGCCTGCATCTGCCTGCTGGCGCGGTGCTGGTGACGCAGGTCAGCCGGCTGGCTGAGCTCAAAGGCCATGAGTACATCCTGGCGGCGGCGCGGCAGATTCACGACCCGCGCGTGCATTTCTGCTTTGTGGGCGACGGGCACCTGCGCACGCAGATCGAGCGAGAAGTCCAAGCCTCCGGACTGGCCGGCCGATTCCACCTGACGGGCCTGCTTGCGCCGAAGCTCATCCCGGCTGTGATGCACGCCAGCGACATCGTCGTACACTGCTCGTTGCGGGAGGGCCTGGCCCGTGCGCTGCCGCAGGCGATGCTGGCCGGCAAGCCCGTCATCAGCTTCGACGTGGACGGCGCCCGCGAAGTGGTCAACGAGCGAACCGGCGTCCTGCTTGCCCCCAAAGATGTTCCCGGGCTTGCGGGCGCCATAGAGGCGTTGGCGTCATCGACCCAGCGGCGCGAGCTTCTCGGCCGGCAAGGCAGGGATGCTGTCCGCCAGCGATTCGACTGGAATTACATGGTGGATCAGATCCTGAAGGTCTACGACCGCTTAGCGTGAATCAGCCATCGCGGCGCTTGGAAGCGCTCGCCGGAAGCGGGAAGCCCTGCTTCCGCAGGGGGCTTCCTTTTACTTGACCGGTTGACTTGCCTGGCTAGCGGGTTGGGCGACCTTTATATCCAGCACGAATGGCACGCCTTTCTTCAGTTCCGCGTAGCAGCGGACGGGCTTGACGGTCAGGTTGTACTTGTCGAAATACGGGTTGAATATCTTGAAGTTGGGATCCATCGCAAAGGGCAGATTGGCCTGGATGCTCACTGCGCCAAATTGAACCTGCCGGCGGTCGCCGCTTTGGCGGGCATCGGCGGCCTGGCCCACGGCTGGGAAGAAGTTGAACAGCACAGGCTCGTCGCCTTCGACCTTTGTCAGCTCGGCCTTGACGCGGAAGAGTTCCTGCGAGACCGGCTCGACGATCAGGCGGGTCTCAAAGCCTTCGAATGACAGTGTGACGGCATGTCCGTTGGGCAGGTTGTGAATGATACCGCTGATCGGCATGAACTGCTCGCCATGCTCGGTCTTGCGGCAGAACGTGCCCGCTTCGCCCTGGTTCTGGCTGTTGTTGCCGCGAAGGACTATGCCGCAGGAGCGATGTACAAGCTCGATGTTGTTCTGCGGATCGACCTGGTAAAGCCCCTGCACCGGGTGAAGCGTCAAGGCTGACAGCCCGTATTGCCACGGGCTCTTGCGGACGATCATGCTCTGGTCATCCCAGAAGCGCAGCTCGCTGTTTTCCGGGCGCGCCTGCTCGCTGCCACCCTCGAAGACGGCGGCCACCTCTCCCAGGCGGAACAGTGCCTCGCCGGCGATGTTGCTGCCGGCCTTAGCGTACTGGTCGGCCTGTGCAAGCAGCCTGGTGTGCATGATGCCCCGTCCCTGGTCGTTGAATTGCAGCGGCAGCATCAGGTACACGGAGCCCGGCTTGGCATTGACCCTGCCGTTGTGGAAGGTCATCAGGCTGGCGTCGTCCAGGAGCGTGTTCACGTCGAAGTTGATGGCGGCTTCCAGCGCCCCGCGCACGGCCTCGTCGCGACTTTGCACGTAGTACTGCGCCAAAGCGGTGGCTGTCAGCATGCTGTAGGTGGGTGTGAAGACGCCCCGCCGCTCGCTGTACTGTCCGTCCTTGCAGTGCCGCGCCAGCGCCCGCATCTCGCGCTGGCCCAGTTCCATCAGGTCAGGCCGGCCGAGGAACTTGCCGCCGAGGTACACGTTGACGGCGTGCAGCGCCCAGTGGTTGGTGCCCGTGCCAACATCGATAATGTAGCGATTCGCGCGAAAAGCGGTAGGACGCAGCCAGATCTCCGCGACGGAATCCACTATACGCGTCAGCAGAGCCTTCCAGCGGGCGGCCTGCTCCGGCGGGACATCATTCTTGATCAACTCGTAGGTCAGAAGGAAGCCTTCCAGGCTGCGATTGTCCGGCTCGTTGAGCCAATCCTCGAACCTGATGGGATCCAGCGCCGCCTCCATGCCCAGGGCGGCGGATTCCAGGAAACGCGCATCCTTGTAGTGCGGGTTCTCCGGCCAGGGGCTCTTGTACAGCAGCGCCGTCGTGTAGCAGACAGCCTGTGCCCAACCCCAGCGATCCCTGCGATCGTATGCACCGCTGCCCAGTTGGTTCAGCCGGGTGTTCTGCGCCAGGTGAGCAACCAGCGAGCGAAGCATCGCCTGGGAGGGCAGGCTCTTGATGTCGGCTCGAAGCGGACTTGGCTTGGCCGGGCCCACCAGGCACCAGTGCTTGGCATGGGCGGAAATCTCGCCCTTGATGGCCGGGATGGAGGCCACCGCCTCGATGGACACCTCGCCGTCCTGGGCGCTCGTCAGCGGGATTTCGATCTTGTGGACGCCGGAGGCCCGCGTCGTCTCCAACTGGCCGACTGCCTGGCCGGCCTGGCTGGCCCGAATGACCACCTTCGCCTCGGCCGCGACGTTGAGTGTAAGCTCTGCCGCAAGCGGGCCGGCGGCGTTGTTGTCAGCAGGCCGGCTGGCGCTGATGACCACTGGCCGATTTACATCGCATCGATAGCCCGCGATCTGTCTGCCATCCTTATTCGTGATCGAAAGATCAATTGGGCCATAGCTGGCCACATTAACGCTGGCCGTACCGGAGTCATCCACCTCGACGGCCTGGCCATCGACGGTCAGCTTGTAATCAGCCTGCCAGTTGGCGAGCTTCAATTTGTTTACACCCACTGCCAGCTCGCATGGCAGCACAACTGCCGGCTGGGCCGCCTCGGCGTTTTTGGAAACTTTGATATCGCCCATCCGCGCGATGTTGAGCAGCCGGTCGGCCCAGAGATCAATCAAGGCGAAAGACGATTTGTCGCAAGCGCGGGTGCGGCAGAGATTCATTCGCAGGCCTTCAGCCGAAATACCCCAGTCAGCCAGCGGCAGTTCCATCAGCATCCACCAGCCTTGCGGAGTCACCTGCGTCTTGGCATTTAACGACGCGGGGGCGATGCCCTCGGCGACTGCATCGGTATACAGCGTGCCGGGAATGAGCACGCGCCGCGCGGAAGCAGCCCCGCCGGCTGTGACGCCCACCTGAATGAGCGGGTAATCCCGGCCATTGGCCAGAAGGAACTCAACCGAATCCACCAGTGCAAAGTCGGATGTGTCCTGCGAGATGACCATCTTGGCGGCATTATCGTCGTGGCATACGACCGCCAGGTACAGCCTGCCGTCATGGGCCAGGATCTTGGCCTGGGTCAGCCGGGCGGATGGCTCCATTGCGCCTCGTCTGAAGAAGCTGCCCATCAGCGGCGCCTTCTGCCAAGGGCCTTGGTTGAGGTCGCCGCTGAAGCTTGGCGCTTGCCCCGCTTCCAGCGCCATATACGTTATGGCGTATGGCCAGAGGGGCGCACCGGCGGCTGATGCGATATTGTCGAAGCTCAGATGGATAATCGGCGTTACCAGAACCACGATGGTCGAGGAGATAGTTGAACGTCGCATATTAACTTTCTAACCTACCTAAATTGGGCCGTGCATTGTAATAAAGATACAACCCAGGTATTCGGGCAGAGTATTGGTCAAAACCATCGAGCTGCGTCCTTGGGACATTGGCCGGCATGCGGCGAAATGGCTTGCCATGAGCGAGCATGGGCGATAAGCCCATGCGAGTCGAAAGCTGCCCCTCGACTCGCTGCACTCGCTCGAGACATTCGACTAGATTGTCTGTTGGCTGGCCTGCCAAACTCAGAATGGCTTGCCATGAGCGAGCATGGGCGCAAGCCCATGCGAGTCGAATGGAGCCGATGGGAGTTGAACCCATGACCTTCTGCATGCCATGCAGACGCGCTCCCAACTGCGCCACGGCCCCGAGTCCGCCGGCGAAACTTATCCGGCGGAGATCAGACCTCTACTTGTAGCATCATTCCACCAAAGGGTCAAGCACTGGATTGAAAGATTTGTGAGGCCATAAGGGTGAGCGACCCGATTTTTCGGCGGGTGAATAAGTGACGGGCGGGGGCACAAACCCAAAGCGATTCGACGTTGGAATTGCTTTGGATTCTGGCCAACGCGGTGTCCCATGTACGCGGAATGGAACTGCTTCCTAAACAAGGTTTTCTACGAAATGAAGGACACCTTGGAGTGCGGCGGCTTTGACGCCGCTTTGCCTTGCACTGCCAGCCGGGATGCGTACTTCGCTGAAGTCATTATCTCAGCCAACCAAAGCGGTGCCGTCGCCCCTGCGGGGCTAGTCACCGCACTCCAAGAGGAGCTCAATCTGGATTTGCCATGGAATAATCGGCTAAACTGCATGTCAACTGGGTTCAATTATTGGTGGCCAGATGAGGCAAGATCGTTCTTCATGCTCGAAGTTGATGGACAAGGCGTCATCCGGCGATGACGCCGCCTTCGGCACGTTGGCGATGGCTGTTCAGGACGATCTGTTCCGTTTTGGCCTGGCGCACAGTTTGCGTCATGCCGATGCCGCCGAGGCTGTGCAGGAAGTCTTCTTGCGGGCCTATGCCGCCCGCAAGAGCTGGCAGGTCGGCGGCGACGCGGTGAGTTATCTATACGGCATCGCGATGAACGTGGTGCGCGAGTTTGTGCGCCGCAATCGCCGCCGCGGGGCTGAAGGTTTGGAACTCGACAGCCTGGCCGGCGATGATTGCAACCGGCCCGGCGCGATCGGCCGCGGGCACGAGGTCCCAGCCGGCGACGGCAACGACGATGCCCGCCGGCATGACCAACTGGCGCGGGCGATGGCCGGCCTGCCTCCGCGTCAACAGGAGGCTGTCGCCTGCCGATATCTATTACAGATGGATCTGCGCCAGACCGCGGATATCATGGGCTGTGCAGAGGGCACCGTGAAGGCGGCTGTCTTTGCCGGCCTGGCTAATCTGAGGAAGCTCCTGAAGAAGGAGCTTGTCGAGCCATGAACGCAAAAGACGACAACAGCAACGTTCAGGAATTCGCCGATGTCCGAGAGCAACTGGACCTGATGGCCTTGCATATCGGCCGGCAGAAGTTCCCCGGGCGGGCCTGGCAAGGGCCGCCGCGCCGCAACTGGCGAATCATCCTGCCTGCGATGATCTCGGCGGCGGCTGCAATCGTGATGATCGTGCTGCTGCTGAACTTCAGCAACGCTCCAGCCACCAACACGAACATCGCAGTAAACGATCCCCAGGCGATCAGTATTGAAACCATCGAGCAGGACCTGGCGCTTCTGCAGATACTGGCCGATGATAGCTCCACTGATTTTGAAGCCATCCCCGATATCGACGATCTCTACTGGCCTTTCCAGCCGGAAGAAATCGACGCCTCGTATCAATCAAGTTCATAGCTCTGGCGCGTAGCCGGCGCTGAGGCGGTAATCGTCCCATTCACCTGTGCCTGCTTCAGCAGGTTTCGGTAGATGGTTATGGTTCCATTGCGGTTGCCGGTCACCAGGCCGTCCCCGCCTTCAAAATGCGCCGACGAAATGGCATGAGGTAAATCCAGGTAGCAGATGGCCTGAAGCTTGGAATCTCGCACTTCACCCAGCAGCACCCTGGAGTTTTTTCGCAAGATGGCCAGCCAGTGCCGACCGTCGGGGTGCGGAATGATCTCAGCCTCGGACGGGTCGGGTATCGCCAGGCTGTCCGTCAAGGTGAGTTGCGGGCCCTTGACCACCATGTTCTGGATGGCCTCCACGCGCTGCTTGATTTCAGGATCATCGGACTTGACGGCCTTGAGAGCCGGAATGATATCGCCCCCGACGGCAGCCAGGCGCTCGGTGGCGTCTTCCCGCTGCGCCCACTGATCCGCGCTTAATTGCGAGATAAGCTTCTGAACTTCATCGTCGCTCAGGGCCGGCGCCTTTGCCCGGCCAGCCGACCATACGTGGAGCCTGGCCTTGTCCCAATGAAGCAGGTTCTCGCCCACGAAGCAGCATCCGACGCCCTGGCCTTCGACAGGAAGTTCGTGCAGCAATTCCCCACTGGCCAGGTGCCAGACACGCAGCAGCTTGTCATCGGATAGTCCTGCCAGTTGCATCAGGCTGCCCATGGAGATGTGCGAGATTTGGTAATCGCGACTGCCGTCATCGTCTGCAATCGAGATAGTCCGCTCCAGCCCGCCGCCCTCGATGTTGTAGATCTGTACCTCCTGCGTATACCCGTGCATCAAAACGGCCCATCTGCTGTCAGGCGAAATGCGGATGTGCTCGAAGTCTCCTTCCTCTGACAACGTGCGGATTACCGCGCCTGTTTGCGCATCCAGCGCGAGGGTCGTCTTCTCCAGCACCGCCAACAAGATCTTGCCGTCGGCTGAAATGTCGAACTGCTGCACTTCCTGATCTGCCAGGAAGCGATTCCTGATACGTTTGGTCTTTTCATCCCAAACTTGGATGCCTGCCTTCCCGTCGCACGCAAGGACAAGATTCGCCTGCGGCACGGAGCAGATGGAACTCACACTCTGGTTCTGGAGCGGCTCATCCGGCACCGGATACAATCGAGCACCCGTTTCGGCATCAAACCGGCAGACGACGTTCTCGCTGGAAAAGAAGATGGTCTTGCCGTCGGCGTGGTACGCCACGGCATAGCTGTCGCCGCCGACGTTGGCGCTCCAGCGTGTTGTTCCATCGGATGCGTCTAACACATGCAACTTCCCGCCCCCTGCCGCGGCAATGTTCTTGCCATCCGGCGACCAGGCTGCGGAGTGCGCTGACTTATCTTTCCCCGCTCGCCAAATCTCCTTGCCGTTGGAGGTGTCCATCAGCCAGGGGCCTTGCGAGCAACAGACTATCGCCCGGCTCTTATCAGCCGACATCGCAATGGTGAAGATGTCGCCGGTCTTGGAGTGTTGCGAGGGCCGTTTGCCGTCATCATCCTTGGCCTTAAGGAAGCTTTCCTTCTTGGATTCGATATCCCACCGGCGAATGCTTGAATCGCTAAGGCCGGCAATGACGCACGCATCGTCCTTGTCAAAAACCAGCGTATATATGCTGCTGGATCCGCTGAATGCGGCGATCTTCTCGCCGGTCTCCAGGTCCCACACAGTGGCGCAGCCGGTTTGATCTCCTCCAGCCAAGCGCTTCTGGGCCTTGTCCAGGGCTATGCGAAAGACCATGTCGTCATGCTTAAATTCGCGGAGGCGTTTGCCGTTGTCGAGGTCCCAGAGAATAATCTTCCCCTCTTCTCCGCAGGTGAGCATGCGCCGGCCGTCGGCCAGCACGATTGAGTCCCACACATAGGCTCTTTCGTGCGAATATGCCTGGACAAGACGCCCGGTGGCCAGGTCCCACAGGCGGGCTGTGCCATCGTTGCCGGTGGTTAGAAGCTGATTCCGCTCTGTGAGCACTTCTATATGCGTGACGCTTGCGCCATGCCGAAAACGTGGATCGCCCAGCGTGACATCCGCCTCGATCTTTCTGGATGGCCAATCCGGCGCGGCTTCAGTCGTCTCGGCAGGTTCCGAGGCGGGTCTTGATTCTGGGTTGCCAGCGGGGCCGGTAGTGCTCCTGGCTGTAGCGTCGGCCGTGGACGGCGATAGGAGTTCCTGCGCCTGGCTTGACGGCCAGGCCCATAGAATGACTGCCAGGCTTCCACAGAAGACCAAGCCAAACAGCCTCGCCAGGGGTGCCATATTTTCATCTCCCCAGATATGCAGCCGACCTTCATCTGCCTGACATCCGCCGCCGACAACCGCCAAAGATTCTACTTAACCTCGTTACCGGAATAAACCATTTAACCGAAGCACAGGCATTGCCCAAGAGACAGTTGACGGCGCGATTGATGGTTCGATAATGTGGGTATTGAAAATCCAGACCCTTCGGGCGAAATCTAATTGATGATTGTGGTATATCAACGCCCAGCTTGCGATTGCCATGGCGGACAATCAGGCGAATCTGGGGCCAAATAGATGATAAGGACAGGCGGCGGGTCAATTTGAGGTTCAGCGCAATGCGGCTGCGTCTATTTCCATTCTTTGGGAGAATCTGGACGGCGACGGATTTCGATGAAGGGAAATGCCGAAGCTTGCTTGCTGACCTTCAGCCATTCCTGGCTGAGAGACACCCGCACGTCAAACTCTCTCCGCCGGAAAAGAAGTAGCACCGCACAGGACGTGGTTGCTCCGCTTCGCTCCGCAAACCACGCCACCCTGTCCAGCATTTCACGAGTGACACAGCACTAATTCATCTTCTGGATAAGTTGCTTGGCCTCGCCGACGAGGTAGAACGAGCCGGTCACGCAGATCAGGTCTTCCCGGCTGACGGCGCTGGTGGCTATCCGCAAGGCGGCTGCGAGCGTTTCGGTCACCTGGGCCACCCGGCCGGAACGCTCCTCGTATGCCTCGGCCAGGTCGCGCGGGTCGGCGGCGCGAGGATTGTTGGCAGCCCTCGTGAAGATCACCTTATCGGCGCCGGTGGCGATCTGCTCCATCATGCCGGCGATGTCCTTGTCTGCGGCACAGCCGAAGATCATCACCATCGAGTCATAGGGAATATGCTGGCCCACCGCGCGCATGAGGGCCTGGATCGACGCGGCGTTGTGCGCGCCATCGACCAGGATCCGCGGGTCCTGGCGGAGGATCTCCATCCGCCCGGGCAGGTAGACGCTCGCCAGACCCTTTACGGCCTGCTCGTCGTTGATCTTAAAGCCCTGGGCCTTAAGCTGGTCAAGCAGCGCCAGCGCCAGGCCGCAATTCAAAGCCTGGTGTTCGCCGGGCAGCGGAACCGGCAGATGCTCGAACCTGCTCAGGGGCGTCGTCAGGCAGATGCGGGCGTGGCAGCCGTCTCGGCGCGAAGACTCCACGCGGTAGCTGAACTCGATGTCTTCGCCGGTGAACATCAGCTTGGCCTTGTTCTCGGCTGCGATCTTCTTGAGGACTCGCTTTGCCTCGGGCGCCTGCGTGACGCTGATGGCCGGGATGTCCTTCTTGAAGATGCCCGCCTTCTCAGCTGCGATCAGCCCCAGGCTGTTGCCCAACTGGTGCATGTGGTCCATCGAGATGCTGGTCAGGCCGCAGACCTTTGGCGTGATGACATTGGTGCTGTCCAGCCGGCCGCCCAGGCCGGTCTCAACGACCGCCACGTCGATGTCCTGATCGGCAAAGTACAAAAACGCAAGGGCCGTAAAGGTTTCAAAAAACGTGGGGCGGTCGGCGGCCATCTTCTCGATGATGGGCTCGATCTGGCAGATCAGCTTGGTCAGCGTCGCCTGGGGGATCATCTCGCCATTGATCGTGATCCGCTCGCGAATATCGCAGATGTGCGGGGAGATATACAGGCCGGTCTTATGGCCGCAGGCCGTCAGCATCGATGCCAGCATGGTGGCCGTGGAGCCCTTGCCCTTGGTGCCGGCAATGTGGACGGTCTTCAGGCGGGTGTGCGGATTGCCCAAGCGCTTAAGCAGCAAGCGCATACGATCAAGACTGAAGGTGTCGCGATTGTACCGCACCCTCAGCATTTGTTCGTAATCTGTTTGCGCAAAAAGGTACTTCAGGGCCGAGTCGTACGTCTTGATCGGCTTCTTGGCGGGAGATACCTTTACTGGTGCGTTAGCGCGAGTCGCGGTAGCCATGATGCTCCGAAGTATAGCAAACAACATGCCTAAAGTCAACATCTTAAGGACCGCCCCAAGGCCCGCTGCCTCGAGGTCGAATGATCGCCAAGACTATATACGCCAAAAGGTTACAATAAGATCAAAAGTTCTTAAACTTTACTGCTTATCATACATTACGATGACTTAATCTTGCTGGATAACCGAGTTCCACCAACCATGGCCCTTGCAGCCGCGGCCGGCACGTGATTCAATATCCCCGCGGGTATTAGAGCGGCCTGAAGTGCTCTATCTCGCCATCGCAAGATGAACGTGCAACTCTATGTGGACGAAGCGGATCATGAAATACTATGTCGGAATCGATGTCGGAACCAGCGGCGCCAAAGCTCTCATCATGGACGCCAAGGGCAACGTCCTGGCGACGGCAGTGGGCGAATATCCCTGCCACTGCCCCCGGGCGTCCTGGAGCGAGCAGGACCCGCGCGACTGGTGGAAGGGCTCGATACAGGCTGTTCGCCTGGCGATCAAATCAGCCGGCATCGACGCCAGGAACGTTGCGGGCATCGGGCTAAGCGGGCAGATGCACGGCCTGGTTGTAACCGACGCAGGGGGCAAGCCGCTGCGCCCCAGCATTATCTGGAACGACCAGCGCACGGCCCAGCAGGCCCGGCAGATCGAGGAGCAGGCCGGCGGCAAGGCCAGGCTCATCGCGATGGTAGGCAATGTGGCCGTCACGTCTTTCACGCTGACCAAGCTGTTGTGGGTGCGCCAGCACGAGCCGCGCGTTTACGACAAGATTCGCCACCTGCTGCTGCCGAAGGACTATGTCCGCCTGTGCATGACGGGGGAGTATGCCGGCGACGTTTCGGACATGTCCGGCACGCTGATGCTCGACCAGCGAAAGCGGGATTGGTCCAAGGCCATCCTCTCATTGTTCCAGATCGACCGCGAGATTCTTCCCAGCGTGGTTGAATCGCACGAGATCGCCGGGCGGCTGACGGCGGAGGCGGCTGAGGCCCTTGGCCTGCCGGCAGGAACGCCGGTGGCAGCTGGCGGCGGCGATCAGCCGGTCGGCGCAGTCGGCAACGGCGTGGTTACCCAAGGGCTCACCAGCGCCACCATCGGCACCAGTGGCGTGGTGTATGTGCACTCCAAGGACTATCACGTTGACCGCAAGGGCCGGCTGCAAACGTTCTGCTCGTGCGTGGCTGGGCAGTGGTGCATGTTCGGCTGCGTGTTGGCAGCCGGCGGAAGCCTGCAATGGTACCGCAATCAACTTGGCCAGGCAGAACTTGCCGAGGCGCGGAAGAAGAAGATCGACCCGTATGATCTGCTCGTGCAGCAGGCGGCTGCCGCACCGGCCGGCTGCGAGGGCTTGTTCTGGCTGCCATACCTTACCGGCGAGCGGACGCCGCACGGCGACCCGCTGGCCAAGGCCTGCTGGATCGGCATCACCAATCGCACCACGCGGAACGAGTTGGTGCGCTCGGTGATGGAAGGTGCCACTTTCGCAATGAATGACGCCGTAACGCTTGTTCGAGAACTGGACTTGCCCGTCAGGCAGATTCGCCTCTCCGGCGGCGGGGCGCGGAGCAGCTTCTGGCGACAGCTTCAGGCGAACATTTACGGCCGGCCTTGCGTGACGATCAACTCCGAGCAGGGCCCGGCCTACGGTGCAGCTATCCTGGCAGCCGTTGGCACGGGCGAGTTCCGCAATGTTGCACAGGCCTGCCAGGCAGCCATCCGCATCAAGCAGACCATCCTGCCAAATCGCAAGATGCAGGCCCTATACGCCAGGCACTACGCCCAGTACCGCCGCCTGTATCCGGCATTGAAGGCCCAGTTCGCGAAGATTGACGAACTGACGAGGGCATAGCATAATGCTTTTTCAAGGACAGGTGTATGCCCAAAAGCGATCTACCGTTTGGAAGCGAGTTCTCCCCTTCTCAGGTCGATCTTCCTTGGCTCTTGGAACTTGCACACAAGCATGGAGGGAACTGGAAAGCCTTTGAAACCGCTGTTAAGGATGAGTATTTTGCAAGCTATGCAACAAGCGATCAAAATCGGCGGAAGCTGGCGAACAACTGCAAGCTGGGCATGGTAGCGTACGGGATTATCGACCGTGACGCTAGATTGACGGACTTGGGTTTTAAGCTGCATTCGTTGCATGCCAAGCTCCCTGAACTTTATTTTGAGCTAGCCCGGCATATTCTTCGCCATCGTCACGGGGCAAACCTTGTGCAGTGTGTACTGGACATGCAGGCTGCCGGACAGAACATCGACCTGACCGTTTTGCGGCAGTGGTTAGGCGAGCGGGGGATCCACTTTCCGCGAGGGGGGAAGCATCCAAGCATCATGCGACTTTGGCTGGAGAAGGCTGGGATATTCATCGACGGTTGGCGGATTGATCAGGATCGCCTTCGAGAGGTACTTGGGATGTCTTCGGAGGATATGGACGCGCTTTCAATTCTGAGCCAGGAGCAGCGGGCTTACCTGAAGACACTTATCAATATGGGCGGCACCGGACCTTATTCCTCGAATGAGGTCGAGAGGCTGGCTTCGACGACATACGGTGTCCGTTTCAATGAGAAGAATCTTCCTAAATCGGTTCTCTATCCTCTGGAGGCGGCCGGTTACATAACCTTGGTCAGAGGCACAAAAACAGCAGGCAGAGGATCCAAACCATTTCAGGTTGCCGCAACCGAGAAGCTTGTTAATGAAGTCATCCGTCCCCTGCTGGAGCAAATCGAGAAACTGACTGCTTCAGACATTCGACCGCTCTTGCGCAAACCTTTGGCGGAGATACTTGAAGAACTGAATTCTCCCGATAGCTACATTGCGGGTCTGGCCCTGGAAGCGTTGGCGTTCAAGTTGATGCGTTTGATTGATCTGTCGTACGTGGCCACGCGCCTGCGGGGTGCTGCCACCGGCGGAGCGGAAGTGGACTTAATCTTTGAGTCATCGCGGCTGGTCTTCTCCAGGTGGCAGGTACAATGCAAGAATACTGAGCGAGTCTCGTTGGACGATGTCGCTAAAGAAGTGGGCTTGACTCACATGCTCAAGAGCAATGTGATAGTCATTGTCAGTACAGGACAGATCGGCAATGAGGCCCGCAAATATGCCAACAAGGTAATGACCGAGTCAAATCTTTGCGTCGTGATGATGGATCGAACTGATTTGGATCGTATTGAACGAAGACCTGCCGCGGTGCTTGACGTATTCTCACGCGAAGCAAAGCACGCTATGGAAATCAAAAAGATCACACTGTAGGACGGCACGGTATGGATGCAAGAGCATTGGCTATAGCCGACGGGTTGATTCACAAGACTGCCTTGGGAAAGATGGTTCTGGGCGATTCTCTTGTAGTACTCAAAAGCATGCTCAAGGAAAAGTCGGTCGACCTGATCGTCACCAGTCCTCCTTTTGCATTAGTGCGAAAGAAGGACTATGGCAATGCCATTGAAAGCAAATATCTTGATTGGTTCAGGCCCTTCGCCGGCGCGTTTAAACGCGTCTTGAAGAATAATGGTAGCCTCGTGATTGATATAGGGGGTTCATGGATTCCTGGACAGCCCACCCGGAGCCTGTACCACTTCAAGCTATTGATTATGCTCTGTGAGGAATTCGGATTCCACCTTGCCCAGGACTTCTACTGGCTAAACCCAGCCAAACTTCCAACGCCAGCGGAGTGGGTTACGGTTCGACGTATCCGCGTCAAAGACGCAATCAACTGCGTGTGGTGGCTGTCTCCCACTCCATGGCCTAGAGCCTCGAATAGACGGGTCCTGCAGCCCTACAGTGATAGTATGCGCACTCTGCTGCGCAGCGGCTACAAAGCAATGAGGCGGCCTTCGGGGCACGACATAAGCATGAAGTTTGCCACGGATCATGGAGCTTCGATTCCGCCGAACCTGATAGCATTGCCGAACACCGAGAGCAATGGCCGGTACCTGCGTTATTGCAAGGCTCTCGGAATCAAGCCACATCCAGCCCGCTATCCCGCCATGCTTCCAGAATTCTTTATCCGAATGCTTACAGATCCTGGGGATGTTGTCGTCGATCCCTTCGCCGGCAGTTGTGTAACTGGAGAAGTATGCGAGCGCACTGGGCGAAAGTGGATTTGCATTGAGACGGATGAGCAATATCTGCGCGGCGCATTGGGACGGTTTAAGCAGCCTGACAAGAGACTCAAGACGCGCCAATCAGACAAAAAAAAGCCTTCAGAACCAACATCTTACAAGGTCTTTCAGCCAGGATTTGGTTGGAATGGGGAGCTGGGGCCAGTGCTTTCGCAGGATGGCGGAAGGACGCGAGTCCTGCCTCGCAACTGAATCTGCCTTGACGGTCTGGGGCCATGAACTGATTCAAACACAGGAGCTACAAAAATGGGCGTGGATATCGATGTAATCTATGAGGGCGACCTTCATTGCCAGGCCATCCATCGGCCGTCAAAGAATCAGCTTGTGACCGATGCGCCTGTCGATAACGGCGGCAAGGGCGCGGCGTTTTCCCCGACGGACCTTGTGGCGACCGCACTGGGCAGTTGCATGGTGACCATTATGGGCAAGGTGGCCCAGCGAAGCAACCTGCCCCTGGAAGGCACGCGGATTCACGTGGTTAAGGATATGGCCGCCGATCCGGTCCGCCGCATCGGCTGCCTGAGCGTGACGATCTCCATCCCCAAGGGCAGCCATCTCTCGGCCAAAGACCGGGCCAAGTTGGAGGCAGCCGCCGCCACATGCCCCGTAAAGCAAAGCCTCCACCCGGACGTGAAGATAGCGACGACGTTCGTGTACGAGGAATGATATCGCGGCGACGGCAATTCGTTATTCGCCGTTTCGTCATTGATTCGGCATTCGGGCTTCGTCATTCGGACTTCGGGCACACGCATGGCTGCAAAACAGGGAAGGTCGAATCGAACGGCACCGCCGCGCCCGGCGTGCCGCGTTTCAGCATCCGCCCGCTTTTCTCGCCGCATGGATGTCCTGGCGTTCCTCTTCATCCAGCAGGCAGCCGCCGGCGCAATTGGCTGTGCAATCGCCGCGGCAGGGCTCGACGTGAACGACGACGTGGCTTTGCCCGAAGTGCTCCTCGATCCTTCGGGCGATCTCATGTGATAGCCGGTGCGACTTGTCCACCGTCATCTCGGCGTCCACGAAGATATGAAACTCGATGAACCTCTCCGAGCCGGCCTTGCGCGTCCGCATGCGGTGGAACCCATGCACCGCCGGGCGGAACGTCTTGAGCGTCTCGCGAATCCACCGCTCCTCTTCAGGCGGGAGCGTCGTGTCGATCAGGTCGCGTGCTGAACGAACCGTAAGCGTGTAGGCCTCCTTGATGATAAGCATGGCCACCAGGATGGCTGCCACCGGATCGATCCAGTGCAGGTTCCAGTCCTTGGGCACCAGCCTTTCACCAAGGCCAATCGCCGCCAAAGCCGCCAGCACGCCCAGCGAAGTGTAGACGTCCGCCCGCAGGTGCCAGGCGTCAGCCTGCAACGCTACCGAATCGGTCTGCCTGCCAACCTTGAAGAGGAAGTGCGAAACGCCCCAGTTGATTGCCGCTGAGACCCCCATCACAGCCACGCCCCAGAACGGCGCTTCGATCTCGTCCGTATGCAGCAGCTTCCTGGCAGCCTCGTAGAGAATCCACCCAGCCGCGACGAAGATAAGCAGGGCCTCGATGGTGCCCGATAGGTTCTCGAACTTGCCATGCCCGAAGGGGTGCTTCTCGTCGGCGGGCTTGGCGCTTTGCTTGACAGCCAGCAGGGCAATGACGGCTGCCAGCAGATCAACGCCGCTATGGATGGCCTCGGAAATGACCGAGACCGACCCGATGGCCAAGCCGACGATGATCTTCAGGATGATCAGCGTGGTGTTTGAGAACACCGACAACCAAGCCACGGCCGATTTGCGTTTGTTTAGATCCATGAAAGGCCATTGTTTAACTGGTTGACTGGTGAATTGGTTATTTGGGTACTTGGTAATTGGTTAGGTAGTCAGACGGTCCAGCCTGCGGCGCCGGTCGGTACCGTGCTTTCGCGTCGTTGCTTGCCAGTTAACCAATCAACCAGTCAACCAGGCCACCAGTTAACGCCGTTACTCTATTTCTATGTCCAGCGCGATATCGACCGAGCCGGATGAATGCGTGATGGCCCCGATTGCGATCCGCTCGACGCCGGTCATGGCCACCTCGCGGACATTGGCCAGCGTGATGCCGCCGGAGGCCTCCAACTCGATACGGTTCTTCAAGCCGGCCCGGTTGCGCATCTCAACAGCTGAGCGCAACTGATCGATGCCCATGTTGTCGAGCAAAACTATGTCCACCGGCAACGTCAGGGCCGTCTTGAACTGCTCCAGCGTGTCGACCTCCAGTTCGATGAACGCCTTGTCGCCCAGGTACGGGCGGACTCGCTCAAGCTCCCGGCCAGCCGCCGTCAGCGGGTCCTTGCCCTCGGCCTTTGCCAGCACGGCCAGGTGATTGTCCTTCACCAGCACCGCGTCAAAGAGGCCCTTGCGGTGGTTCTTGCCCCCGCCGACGCGGACGGCGAACTTCTCAAGGTCGCGCCAGCCGGGGATCGTCTTGCGCGTGTCGTAGATTTCCGCGCCGGTGCCGGCGACGGCCTTGACGTACTCGCTGGTGGCCGTCGCGATGCCGCTCAATCGCTGCATGAAGTTCAGGGCCACTCGCTCAGCCGCCATCATGCTGCGGGCCGGCCCGTGCCACACAGCCAGCACCGCCGCCCGCTCGATGGCCTGGCCTTCCTCGACCTTGACATCGCTGCGGAGTTGGCCGTCGTAGCTAAGCGCGATGGCCTCAAGCAGCGAAAACCCGCACGCGACCATGGGCTGGCGCGCGACAAAAGAGCCGCTGGCAAGCACCTCAGCCGGCAGGATGGAACTGGTCACATCGCCGTTGCCAAGGTCCTCCTCGCGGGCCATCGCCAGCAGCCGCCAAAGGTTCTCGCGCTCAATTCTTCCAGGCAAGACGGGCATAATAGATACAGATTACACCGTTCGCGCTTCGCTCGCAATCCATTGCGGATTGCGGAATTTGGATTGCGGATTGGACAGCAGAACCACAACGACACGACCCTGCTCTGCGTAGCCGCTGCGCAGGGCGAAGCAGCGAGAACACAAAGAACGGCACTTGCTAGACAATTTATACTTGCCAATGGATTGCCGCAGCGCAAGGATTGCGCCATATAATCGCCAGTATCATTGCGATGATGTTGTCCTTGCTGATCGTCCGGGCGCTTTGGGACAACGTGAACTCGCCGGCATCAGGCCATTGCTGCGCGAAATCAGCGACTGTCGCCCCGTCTATGCAGGCAGATGCACGTCGCCATGGCCAGATGGGATACGTCAGCCGGATAGACTGGCCGCTCTTGCGGCTAAGGCGAACGTTTCTGCCGCGACCAAGCTCGATCATCCAGACATTTCCATCCAGGATCATAAACCGATGATGCGGAGGCCAGCGAACAACGGCCGCATGGTGCTGCCACAATGAAATACATGTCACTTCGCGAGTGCGCCCCTTGCAGACCTGCTTCAACCGCCCAATCGGCTCATCGTTGACTTTGAGATCGACGCAACATCCCCACTTCCTCCACTTCACCCACTTGCTTCCGTTGCCATAGTGAACATTAGCGACGCAGGACAAGTAATCCTCAGGAGCTACATGCATGCCATCTTGCGCAGCATCAAAGATGCCGGCCGCAAAGGTCTCAATTTCATCCGCGACCTCCGGCGCGCGTTGCATCGCAGTCTTCAGTATCTCGTCGCGCATCGATGCCCCTTTTGTGTTGTCCTTCGTGTTCTTTGTGTCGTCGTGGTTCTTTCGTTCAGCCGCCAAAAAAAGAACCGCTTGCCGATAAGTGCTGGCCCATGTGTTGGCCAAGACTCGCCGGCAAGCGGCGTCATGTTCCTTGATCTCTGCAGCAGCCTTTAGGCGCTGGCGGAAGCAGCCATCTTGTTGATTCGCTTGGCCATGCGGCTCTTCTTGCGGGCCACTGCGTTCTTGTGGATGGTGCCCTTGGCGGCGACCTTGTCGAGGGTCTTCTGCATGTCCTTGAACTTGGCGGCTGCGTCCTGCTTCTTGCCGCTGTGCAGGGCCTGCTCCAGCGACTTGACGGCGCTCTTGGCCTTGTCCTTGCGCCAGCGGTTGCGTCCGCGATGCTTCTCGGCCTGACGAATGCGTTTCTTGGCTGAAAGCGAATGTGCCACTTAACTCTCCTAGCTCTATACCAGTAACAACCAAATCTCGAAACGCCGAATTATACTCTCCCGCCAAGGCCTGACAAGCAAAATCTCACGTGGTCTTCTTGATCACGTCCAGGCCTTCGCGGCTGGACTTTGAGCCGTCCCATTTATAGTGCTTGATGTGGTCGACGATGTCGCTGGCCAATTGCACCGCGGCCAGGCCTTGTTCGGCCGAGACAACCGGCGCCTGGCCGTTGACGATGCTGTCGCGGAAGGAGGCCGCCTGTGCCCGCAGCGGCTCGATGGAATCGTCGACGACCAATTCCTCGACCTTGAGCAACTTGGTGTAATCAACCGTTTGTGCCAGCTCCGCAAGGTCGGCGGCGTCGGCTTGGCGGGCCATCTGGATCAGGTCCAGGTTGCGGCTCTTGTTTACCACCAGGCCAACCTTCTTGCCGTAATCAACCGAGAGGTATCCCTCTTCAGAAAATATCCGCATCTTGCGCTCGGTCTTGATGGCCAGCCGGCTGGCAGTAATGTTCGCGACGCAGCCGTTATCGAACATCAGCCGGGCGTTGCAGATGTCCTCGTAAGCGCCGATGACATTGACGCCGACAGCCTGGATGGCTGTTACCTTCGCGCCGCCCACGAGCATCAGGACCAGATCGATATCGTGGATCATCATATCCAGCACGACGCCCACATCCGCGGAGCGGAACGTGAACGGGCTTATGCGGTGGGCCTCGATGAACTTCGGCACAATCTTGTGCTTCTGGATGGCCAGCACAGCCGGGTTGAACCGCTCGGTGTGCCCGACCTGCATCTTTGCGCCGCGCCGGGCAGCCAGGGCCAGCAGGTCCTTGGCGGCTGAAGCGTCGTTGGTCAGCGGTTTTTCGATCAGCACGCTCTTGCCGGCATGCACGAAAGGCCGGGCAGCCTCCAGATGGTGCAGCGTGGGCACGGCGATAATGGCGGCGTCGCAGACCTCCACCGCCTGCTCGATGCGGGTGAAGGCTGCGCAGTTGCGCTGGCGGGCCAGTGCCTCGGCGGCGGATGCATTGCTATCGACGATGCATGCCAGCGTTGCCCCCTCCAGCTCGCTCAGGACGCGGGCGTGCAGCTTTCCCATCTTCCCAGCCCCGACGACGGCGATTCGACAACTCATAGCGAAGCCCTCCTGGGCTGGCCGCCGCGCTCGGGCGGAAGGAACTCAACCGCCTCCGGCGGCGTCTTTCCTCTAAACAATTCGCGATGCCGGCCGAATTTGCCTTGCAGGCTCTGCTGGCAGAATTCACACAGCTCGGCAGCCTGGCCCTCCACGCCGATGCTGACGATCTGCTCGATCTTGGTTTGCAGGGCAGACTCGTCGCAGAAGAGCTCTTGCAGCACGCGGCGCAGCTCGGCTTCCTCGTGGTTCGAGAGCTTGGCCGACGCAATGCCTTTATCGTGGATGCCGCGCACCGCCGGCGACCACTCGTTGCCTTCGCCATCAAACATCGTGTAAGGCGGTACGTCGCGGCGAACGGGCGTGCGCGGGCCTACGTGGGCGCAGCGGCCGATTGTAGTGAAATGATGCAGGCCGGCAAATTCCTCGATCACCGCGCCGCTCTGAACTCGCACATGCCCAGCCAGCAGCACAGAGCGCCCCAAATACGTCGCGTCGTCCACAAAGCAATCGTGGGCGATATGCGAGCCGTGCATGAAGACATTCTCATCGCCTATCCGCGTGACGTACCCGCCGAACTCCGTACCAATGTGCGCGGTGACCTGCGGCCCGAAGTAATTGCGATGCCCGATCACCAGCAGCGTCAGGCCGCCGGCGTACTTCATGTCCTGCGGATCGGCGCCAAGCACGCAGCCTTCCTCGATGATATTGTCCGAGCCGATGGTGGTGCGGTTAAGCACCGATACGCGGCGCGCCAGCACAGTGTTGGGGCCGATGGTGACGTTGGGCCCGATGACGCAATACGGCCCGATCTTCACGCCCGGCGCGACGCGGGCCGAGGGCGCAATCTCGCGAACGACAGAGAGCTGCGTCATGGCCGGCCTTTCGCGGCGCCGATGGCCTGGAGCGTCTGCGCCAGATGGCGGACATGCGGGTTGACGCCCTCGGCCAGGAACTTCTTGAGGCTTGCAGGGCTGATCTGGAACTCCGGGCCGTCAAAAAGCTCGCGGAAGGCGTCCTTCAGCGCGCGGATATCGCTTTCACCAAAGCCGCACCGCTTGAGGTTCTCGGTGTTCACGCCGCGGACACGGAAGGGCACCCCCTGGATGATCGCATAAGGCGGGGCGTCGTGGTCGATAGCCACAAAGCCCGCGATGAACGTGTACGCCCCCACCCTCATGCCTGGCTTGACGACCGCAAAAGCGCTGCTGCGGACGTAATCTTCCACGCAAGCCCCGGCATCAATGAGCGTGCCGTTGGCGAAGATGCCGTGGTCGCCGATAATCGCGCCGGCCCCGACATGCCCGCCGATCATGATGAGATTGTCATCGCCGATCCGGGTGGGCTTCTCAAGCCCGGCGTAAATCACCACGTGCTCGCGGATGGCGTTTGCCTTGCCAATGATGCACTGGCCGTAGCCTGGTGGCATGTCGGCATGTCTCTTGACAGAAGCTGCAGGCGGGACGCCAGCACCACAAGCCCGCGAGGAGCCGGCACCACAATCGCAAGCAGGCGCTCCCACGACGGCCATCGGAAAAACGTGCGTCTTTTCGCACAGGTTCGTCCTGCCGGTGATGGTGGCGTTGTTGTCGATAATGCAGCCAGCCGCAATCTTCACCTGCGGGCCGATGTACGAAAACGGGCCGACGATCACGTCGTCGGCCAGCTCGGCGCCCGGTTCGATAATAGCCAGCTTGGATATACTAGGCATAGTCAGCTTTCTTCAACCGTCGATCTTCTACGCGGTATTTGGAGTGCGGCGGCACCGCCGCCGCTTTGGCTTGTTGTTGTCTGTTACCCATGAAACCTTTGTCAAGCGCCTTGGTCTGCGAAGTCCCGAAGGGACAAAGCAGGCACGATATCGGGGCGGAACGTGGTTGCTTCGCTTCGCTGCGCAAACCACGGCACCGGCTTGTTGTCTCCACCTTTAGCCCAAGCCTCTATTGCATCAGTAGGGATCTTCTCCACAACTCAGTCAAAGCGGTGCCGCCGCCCTTACGGGCTCTGTCACCGCACTCCACGGGCCCGCGAACTGGATAATGTCAAATCGGCTCGGCGTCAACCAGCATGAACTTTATCTCAGCCTCAGCCGCAACGTCCTGGCCGACGAAGGCTGTGCATCGGCAATGGCCGGTCCGGCTGCGAACATGCAGCGACTCGGCCTGTAGAATCAACTGATCGCCAGGCCGCACCGGGCGGCGAATCTTCACGCGATCCATCGACAGCAGCATCGCTACCTTGCCGGTGTGTTCCAGCCGCTGGCTGAGCAGAATGCCCGACAGTTGCGCCAATGCCTCGAGGATCATCACGCCGGGCATGATCGGCAGGCCCGGGAAATGGCCCTGGAAGTAAGGCTCGTTGATGGTGACGTTCTTGAGGGCGACAGCCTTGTGGTCGCCGTCGATCTCCACGATGCGGTCAACCATCAGGAACGGATAGCGATGCGGCAGCAGTCGCATGATCCGCCGGATATCCAGCACCGGCTCACGCTGAAGCTTGGTTGCGCGCGACGCCGAGGCCAGTTGCTCATGAAGCTTGCGGACCATCGCGTGGTTCAGATCATGTCCGCTGCGATAGGCCACTATCCGACCGCGGAGCTTGCGCCCCAGCAACGACAGGTCGCCGATCAGGTCGCAGACCTTGTGCCGCACGTGCTCGTCGGCGAAGCGAAGCTGATTGTCCAGCGGGCCGTTGTCGCCCATCACCAGCACGTCCTTGCCGGTGAGATGCTTGCCCAGGCCGCGGGCCTGAAACTCCTGCGCCTCCTTCTCCAGCAGGAAGGTGCGGGCCGGCGCAACCTGCGTGAGATAATCGTCCTTGTCCAGGCGGAAGCCAAACACCTGATGCCCGATGCTCGGCACGCTGCTGTAGTCCAGATCATACAGGATATCGAGGCAGTCAGCCGAGCCCGGCAAGGCCGCCAGCATGGCTGAGCCGTCACTGACATGCACCGGCTGGGTGATGACGAAGGTTCGCTCCTGGGCGTCCTGCTCGACAACCTCAGCCTGCTGCAAAGCCTCGACGAAGGGCAATGCTGAGCCATCGATCGACGGCGTCTCGCTGCCGCTGACCTCGATGAGTAGGTTGTCGATGCCCAGTCCAGCCACAGCCGACAGCACATGCTCGACGGTTTCGACGGCAGCGCCGCCGCCTGTCAGCGTGGTTCGGCGGGCCCGCTTGGCTACATTGGCGATGTCGGCCGCTATGCGCACAGAGCCGCCATTCGCGTCGCCGCGCACAAAGGTGATGCCGCTGTCGCACGGGGCGGGCATGAACTTCAGGCGGCACATCTCGCCGCCGAAGAGCCCGTTGCCCTGCACAATCGAGGCGTTCTTAATGGTTTTCTGGCGACTCAAGGGTCGAGAGCCTCTTTTCCAATTCCTTGACGCGTTTGAGCAACTCCGGCAGCTTGGTCATAGCCTGGAACATGCGGAATTGTTCCTTGGCCGGCCCAGCCGGCACGCCCGCCACCACCTGTCCTGCCGGCACGTCCTGAGCCACCGCGGCGAAGGCTGAACACTGCACGCCGTCGCCCAGGCTAATATTATCCCGGATGCCGGCATGGCCGCCGATAATGACGTAATTGCCCAGCCTGGTGCTGCCGGCCAGTCCGCACTGGCCCACCAGGATGCACCCATTGCCGACCTGCACATTATGCGCCACCTGCACGAGGTTGTCGATCTTGCTGCCCCGGCCGATGCGGGTCGAGCCGAACTTGGCCTTGTCGATGCAGGTGCAGGCGCCGATCTCCACGTCGTCCTCGATGACGACATTGCCGGCGTGAACAATTTTGTGATGCACGCCATCGGCGAAGTAATAGCCGAAACCGTCCCAGCCAATCACGCTGTTTGGGCCGATGCGGACATTGTTGCCGACAACGCTGCCGCTGCGGATGACCACGCCCTCGAACAGGACGCAGTTGCAGCCCAGCACCGCGCCTGCGCCGATGCTGACGTTGGCGCACAGCACGCAGCCGGGTCCAAGCACAGCCTTGGCGCCGATAACCACGCCGGGGCCGATGGCTGCATCAGGGGGCACTATGGCGTCGGCGGCGATAACCGCCGAGGCTGCGATGCCCACCGGCGGCAGGTCTTCAGGCCCGGCAAGCTGGCTGAGCAGGCTGGCGATGGCTGCCTGCACGTCGGCGACGCGGATCAGCGGCATAGCCGCCGCCGGCGCGGCTTGATTGACGATGGCCGCCCCAGCTAAGCTGCGGGCCAACTGGGCCGCCCGGCGGTCATCGGCGGCGAAGGTCAAATGCTCGGCGCTGGCTGAATCCATAGCCGCCAGGCCCGAAAGCCTCTTGGAGCCATCGCCCTCGACGGCCCCGCCAACGGCGGCGGCCACCTGCTGGACTGTCAGTGGAAAAGCAAGCATGACAGCGGCGTATGATAGTGGCGCAGCAAGCCCAAGGCAAGCGCCGGACTTTGGGCAAAGAAACTCACCGCAGCCGATGAATCGTCTGCTGGACCACCTCCTGCACCTTGGCGGCCTTGGGGATGTGGATCCAGGCGTTTTCAAGCGTGGCCGGCGCTTCGGCATCATGGCGCTGCGAGGTAAAGAATTGCAGGCTGCCCAGCCCCACCAGGTGCTCCAGCCGCATGAACGACAGCCGCACTTCTCGAACCTGCGTCAGCAGGCAACTCCAGGTGTCGATCCAGAACAGGCCGCGGATGCGCAGCACGCGCAGGTTTGTCAGCACGTACAGCCGGCCCATCCATTGAACCGACGCCAGGCACATTCGGGCCAGGGCAGCGGCCAGGCAGACGGTATTGACAGTTGCCTGTGCCAGCGGCACGTGCATCCCGATCGTCTCGGTAGCGACGTACACCAGCAGCGGCGCCACAACCGCCACCGCCAGCACCTGCCATGAAACCAACACGACGAACCAGATGCTGGGCTTGATGGCCAGGATTACGACCTCGCCCTCGTTGAGCAATCGCTCAGGCACGGCGGCGGCCAGCGTGGGGGCGGCGGGCTCGGCGGAAGGTGCGTTCACAGCTTGGCCCCCTTTGGGCGGCCTGCGTGCCGCCGCATGACGCAGATCTCCGGCAGGTTGCGGTAGCAGTGGTTATAGTCCAGGCCATAGCCGACCACGAACTCCTCCCCGATGTTGAAACCCACGAAATCGGCGGCTATCTGGCCCTTGGCACGCTTATCGGCCGCCTTGAACTTCTTGCGAAGCAGGACGCACGTTCGGATGCTTGCCGGGCGCATCGATCTGATTACCTTGGTAAGTGCCTGCAGCGTTTGGCCGGTGTCGAGAATGTCATCGACGATCAGGACATTCTTGCCCCGCAGGCTCTGGGAGACCGGCAGGGTGAATCTTGGGCCCTTTGATCGCGTGCTGGCCCCCGGGTAAGAACTGACGCCCACGACGTCCAGGCGCATCAGCATCGGCAAGTGCCGCACGAGGTCGGCCAGGAAGATGAACGAGCCGGTCAGCACCGCCAGGATCGTCACTTCCTGCCCGTCATAGGTTCGGGCGATCTGGTCGGCCAATTGCCCGATCCGCCGGGCAATGCGCCGCCGGCTGACGGCTACGCGGGCGATATCGCCATATATCGGACAATTGGATTTTGTGTTCACGCTCATGCGGGAAATTTGCCTATGCGGCATGGTATCTCTGATGAGGACTGATTGCAATTTTGGACTGCGGCGGCTAAGACGCCGCTTTGGCTTTGGTTGTCGATGGCTGCAACGCCTGATGTAATTGACAAGCCCAGCCAAAGCGGCGCCGTCGCCCTTGCGGGCTAGTCGCCGCACTCCAGGGTGCAATTGAATTGCAGAGCGTGTCGCGGCGGGTTAGACTCACCGCCCGTGGAATTGAGAAGGCGGCTGCGGGGACATAGAATTCCTCTGCCGCATGTCTGAAGACAATACTCGCTGGCGCTATTAAAGGAGAAACCGATGCGACGAGTTAAGCTTGCAACCGCCCTGCTGCTGATGTGCTGCCTTGCCGGCAGCGCCGTGGCCCAGGAAATCAAGGCCGAGTCCGTGATAAAGCAGATTCCCTCCGGCTCGATGGGCTATGTTGTCATGAACAGCATCAAGGCCAGCACCGAGAGCGCCGACAAGTTCCTGTTGGACATCGGCGTCAGTCAATTCATCAAGGCGGCGGCCCCGCAGGGCCTGCTGGGGGCGATCCAGAAGGAATTCAACCTCGGCGAAGGCTTCGATGCCTCCGGCGGCTTTGCCGCGGTCATGCTCGAGCCCAGCCAGTTCAACATCGACCTTGCCGACGTCGTCCAACGCAAGACCAAGGGCGAAAAGGTTCAAGACGTCAAGCTGCCGGTGGTGGTGTTCGTGCCCGGCAAGGACATGAGCAAGACCTTCCCGAATCTCACCACGCAGAAGCAGGGCGATTTCACTGTCGTGGAGCTGCCCTTCGGGCCGGTCTTCGCCATCGAGCATAATGGCTACATTCTGTTCAGCCCCAACGACAAGGCGTTGACGGCTGTGAAAGAGGCCAAGACCAAGGCCGACAGCGAGCTGACCAAGGAGCGGCGCGAGATGATCGCCCGCAATGACATCGCGCTGCAAGTGAATGTCAAGATCTGCTACCCGACCTTCAGCAAGCTCATGGACGTGATGGAGAAGCAGGTTGCCACCGCCCCGGCGGCTGAACCACGTTCGATGACCTGGCAGGATATGAAGGAATTCTTAAATTTCAACACCACGGCGATGAAGATGAACAAGGAGATGCTGGCCCAGGTGGACAGCTTCACCGCCGGCGGTCGGATCGCCAAGACGGGCGTCCTGTTCGAAACGCTGACAGATTACATCCCCACCAGCGAGATGGGCCAGGCGATGGCCGGCATGAAGATCAGCACCAAGCCGCTGCTTGGCCGCGTGCCGAACCTTACGTACGCATTTGCATTAGGTGCCTCGGGGGTTGCAGCGCCCAGCCAGCAGTTGCAGAAGACGCAGGCTGAGGCCATCTCGCAGTTGATGCAGGCCTTGGCCAAGGCCAGCGATGGCAAGATCACAAAGGAACAACTCGATAGCATCAACAAGCTCTGCCAGGATTTCCTCGGCCAGTTTACCGGCTTCCAGATGGTCATCGGCGGCGCGCCGGAAGGCAGCGGCCTGTTCGGCATCGCCGGCTTGATGGAATGCGCCGACGCCGCCAAGGCCAAGGGCATGCTGGCGGAGTTGACCACGCAGATCCAGGGCGTCGTCAACGCAGCCGTCACGGAAGAGTCGGACCGGCCGACCTTAACCTACACGAAGAATGGCGAAGGAACCTGGGACGTCATCGAGATCAGCGACCCTGACATGGCGGCCATGCCCGAAGAACAGCGCACGATGATGAAGACCATCCTGGGCGAGGACAAGGTGCGAATCCTGATTTCCTCGCCGGATGACAAGACGGTCGTCTTCACGTTCGGCGGCAGCAAGGCGATGATGGAAGAGGCCGTCAAGGCAGCCACCACGGGCGGCAGCCTGCCGCAGGACAAGGGCCTGACCGCGGCGATGGAGAACATGCCCAAGAACCTCGTGATGGTGGGCGCGATCAACGGCGCGAATATCTTCGAGCTGGTCGTCAAGGCTACAAGCACCTTCGGCGGATTCCCCATTCCCTTCCGCCTGACCAGCCAGGTGCCGCTGACCTTCGGCAGTGGCATCACCGGCAGCAGCCAGCACGGCGTGTTCTATGTTCCGACCGAACTGGTCAAGGAAGTTTCCGGCATCATCCTGATGCAGCGGATGATGCAAGGCGGCGGCATGGGCGGTATGCCGGGCGGCATGCCGGCAACAGCCCCCAATGAGGAATTCTGATTGAGGTAGATCAGAAAGCCCCCGGCGGAAGCAGGAATCAAGAGACCCGACCGGGAGAAGGAATAAGGAAGCCCCCGGTGGAAGCCGGGGGATCGCCCCGAAGGGGCGACAAGAAGCTGGCAGTGGGCAAAGCGAGCATAGCCCACGCAAAAAAGCACCGAAACAAAAAGCCCCCGAATGGGCGAAAGAGATGCGAAACGTGCATCATCTTTCACCCATTCGGGGCTGCGTTTTTTCAGCTGAAAGGCATCGGCCTTTGATGGCCAACACCCCCAAGCAACGACAACGGCTGCTTGGGGGTGGCACCAAGATTTACCGCCTTTGGAGGGTGATATCAGGATTGAACGACAACCCCCTGCTTCCGCAGGGGGCTTCCTTTTGTGCGTCAGCGCCGTATCCGGCTTGCCGCGGCGTAGCCTCTGGCGAAGCCGGGGTCTTCACGCCTTGACCTTGTCCTTCAACTGCATCAGCAGGCCTTGCAGTACCCTGCCCGGGATCGGGTCAAGCGCGGGCTCGAGCACCTTGCGTTCCAGAAAATCGTCCACCGCCTGGCCGGCCACCGCGCCGAATTGCCGTAACTTGGGCACGTACGTCTCAGCCCGCTCCAGCTTGCCGCCGGCTACATCCAGGCAATAATTGACTACAAAGTGATGCAGGTCCTGGGTCGATAGGCCTTCGCGATGTTCCAGCGGCACATCGCTGATGGGCGAGCCGCTCTCGCTGAGCAAGTCGTGCTCGGCAGCCAGCAGCGCCTTCACCTGCTCCTGCCGCTGCCGCTCTTCATCCTCGTTCAGCGGGGCCAGCGGCAGGATCTCATCGTCGCTCACGGGCGTCGGCACGTATGTGCTATGCCCGCAGAAGGGGCACTTGCCTCGCTTGCCCGCAGCCGAATCGTCAGCCTTGACGTCCTTGCGGCACCGCTCGCATTTGAAGGTAATGCTCATGGCTGCACCTTGTCAGTTTATGCACCCAATCGGAGCTTTGTCATGGCATCGTATTAACCTTATGATACTTGGCAGTTGGTATTGAGCAAGTGGCAGCCGATTGAATCAGCATTCAATGACTGCATGATTTCCGCTGCAAGAGGCGTAAATGAGAAATTTGGAAGACCTTATCAGCCGCAAGTTCCTGCCGTATGTAACGGCCCCTGGTCAGTACATCGGCCTGGAGATCAATCGCCGCCTGCGCAGTGGCCTGAAACGCGCCGCCGGCGGTGAAGGCGATTTCGACGTAGCCGTTGCGATGGCGTTTCCCGATACCTATGCCGTGGGAATCAGCCACCTGGGCAGCCAGTTGCTCTACCACATGCTCAACGACCTGCCCGGTGTCGCGTGCGACCGCACCTATTGCCCAACCGTGGAGGCTGAAGAGGTCATGCGGAGGAACTCCGTGCCGCTGTTCGGCTGGGAGAGCCGCTGCCACCTGCGCGACTTCGATATCGTGGGCTTCTCCCTGGCCTACGAAATCTGCGTTACCAACGTGCTGACGATGCTGGACCTGGCCGAGATCCCCATCCATGCCGATCAGCGCAGCCAGCAGGACCCGATCATCATTGCCGGCGATGCACTGGCGGACACGCCCGAGCCGATGGCCGATTTCATCGACCTGTTCGTCGTCGGCGATGGCGAAGAGCCGCTGACGCAACTGGTGCAACTTGTCGCCCGCATGAAGAAGGATCATGCCTCCAGGGACGAGATGATCCTCCAGGCTGCCAGAACCATCCCGTCGATCTATGCGCCGAAGTTCTACCAGCCGCAGTATCGTGACGCAGGCCTCTTGCCTGCGTCTCTCAATTGTGGTGCAGGCGTCTCGCCTGCAAGTCCTGGGCAAGACGAAAGGTTGCAGGCGGGGACGCCTGCACCACAAGCCGATTTCGCCGGCCTGGTGCCGCTGCGAGACGACGTGCCGACGACCATCCTCCGCTCGCATCTCAAGCGGATGGATCAGTCGCCTCCCCCCCGCCGGCCGCTCGTGCCGATTTCCGAGGCAATCCACGAGCGCGTGGTCATCGAGATCATGCGAGGCTGTCCCAATGCATGCCGCTTCTGCCAGGCCGGCGCGACGCGCCTGCCAGTTCGCATCCGCAGCGTGGATGAGATCATCGCCGCCGCCCGTGAAGGCCTGGCCGCCACCGGTTACAAGGAAATCTCACTGCTTAGTCTCTCGACGAGCGATTATCCCAGGCTCGATGAGTTGATCGACCGGCTCAACGCCGAGTTCGCCCCGCAGCATGTGTCCATTTCGCTGCCATCGCTTCGGGTCGGCAGCCAGTTGCGGCAACTGCCCAAACTCACCAGCTCCGTCCGCAAGGGCGGGCTGACGATCGCCGCCGAGGCCGGCTCGCAGCGGCTGCGCCAAGCCATCCGCAAGGACATCAGTGATGAGGACATGATCGAAGGCGTGCGGGCTGCCTACGCAGCAGGCTGGCGAAGCGTGAAGGTGTACTTCATGGCCGGCCTGCCGGGCGAACAGAGCGAAGACATCGATGCAATCTATCACCTCTGCCGGCAACTTAGCGACGCCCGCAAGGCAGTGGATAACCAGCGCGGCTCGATCACAGCCAGCGTCTCGTGGTTCGTGCCCAAGCCGCACACGCCGATGCAGTGGCAAGGCATCGCGGAGATGGACTACTTCTTCCAGGTCCGCAGGCGATTGAAGGACCTGGCCTACCGCAGCCCGATCACCTTCCGCTTTCACCGCATCGAACGGAGCATGCTGGAGGCAGCCCTCTGCCGCGGCGACCGGCGTGTCGGTCGGGCCATCGAGCTGGCCTGGCGCGGCGGCGCACGCATGGATAGTTGGGACGAGCACTTCGACTTCATTCGCTGGGCTGACGCCTTCAGGCAGGCCGGCCTGGACATGGGCTACTATGCCCGGCGGGAAATTCCCGTCGGATCGGCGATGCCTTGGTCGCACATCGCCTGCTATCGCGACGAGAGCTTCCTGGCGAAGGAACATCAGAAGATGATGGAGACGCTCGAGCCTAAGTGATGATAAATAACCACGCAGACTTCTTCAGTCTTCTCTGCGTTCTCAGCGACTCCGCGGCAGAGCTGTTTCTTTTCGCGGAGACGGTCAGATACCGTTGAACTTCAGCAGCGCCACGACAAATAGCGCCGTGACCACCGTCAGGATCAGGGCGAAGACGAATGCGATGCGGATGACCTTGCCTTCCTCCCCGATCTTGTCGATGGAGGCTGCCGCGTTCTGGAGCTTTGCCGGCGAAATTACGCTGGCCAGTCCGCCGCCAAACGCCAGGCCGGCGGTGACTATCAGCAGGCCTTGAAGCGACATGTCCAGCTTCTGCGATGTTTCCATTACGTAGTTGGAAAACATGGCAATAGTGGAGGCCTCACTGCCCGTGATGAACCCGCCCAACAGGCCGATGAACGCCACGACGATTCCGTAAGCCTGCTCAAAGAACTGGGCCGAACTGACGGCCAGAACCTTCACCATGCTGTCTGTGGCAAACTTTCGACCGGCCATGTCGTAGCCCGACATGTTCATAATCTCGCCGATGGCGAAGAAGATGGCGGCTGCAAATACGGGCCGCGGCGCTCGCTTTAGCCAAACCTTCAGCGTGTCCTTGAGCTGCGCGCTGCTAGGCCGGAGGATAGGAATCGCCAGGATCGTGCTGACAAGAATCCACGTGTACGCCTGCCACAGCGCGCGGGTGTTTAGCGGCTTGTTGTCTGCCGTAAGGCCCGTTATGGGCAGTTTCAGTGTGCCGTAGAGATAGTTGAAGATGTCCCTGGGTAGATTCAAGACCAGGATCAGGCCGATCAACAGCAGCCAGGGCGACATCGCGCGAAATAGGGAATAGCTTCTTGCATATTGGAGTTCCTCTTGGCTGAGGCCGGTCGGGTCGATGACCTTCTTTCCAACTAGCTTAAGGTAGAAGGCCATCGCGAGGATGACCGCCAGGCCGCACAGCACGCCGGTTAGCACGACGAGATTGTCGTAGCGGTTGGTGAAGTAGGACACAACGCCAATGACGCCGCCAGTAATCAGGCACGGCAGCCAGCCCTGGCGGATGCCGTTCCACTTGCCGACTATCCATAGCATGCACAGGCCGATCAGCGTCGAGACCAGCGGCAGGAACATGAAGAACACCATGCCGGCCTCGTGCAGGGTGATCTGAGTTCCTGATGGAGCCAGGAAACGATTGGCGAAGTCAACGAAGACGACGATTGGCGCCCCCAGCAGGGCATACGTGCATAGCGAATCATACCCGATGGCCGGCAGCGCAATGGCAACGTAAGTCGAATATCCCATGGCTATCAGGATCGGCGGCAGCAGCGAGACGGGCGTGGCCCCCACTGCCACCATCAGCGTGCCAAAGCCAATGTTGATCATCATCACCTGCACGGCCCGATTGTCGCGGGCGAGCGTCTTGATAAAGATAATGATGCGCTTCAGCGCCCCGGTCTTCTCCATAAAGGCCATCTGAAGGAGCGAAGTGGCCACAATCAGAGAGACCGCAAATGAACTGACGAACCCTGCAGCCGTAGAGCGCAGGATGACCTCGACGGAGGTCTGGAAGAAGAAATAGGCTACAACCGACATAGCCAGCCAGCCGACCACGCCGCAGATGTCGGCAGCCTTGCGGAGGATGATCAGCATGATCAGGATGATGATGATGGGCGACAACGTCAGTAGCACTTGCGACATTTGATTCTCCTTGCGACGCGCGAGTTGCGGTCTCCAACGGCGACCGGCGTCCACGAATTACACGAAACGCACGAAGAATACAACGGGATCGGCGCGTTCAATTTATTTAGAATCGGCAAGACGCTGCTGATCGCTGCAAGAAATGATTTGCAGAAACTCCGCACTTGCCGAAAATGTTCAATTACCAACATGACAAGGCAAGCGTCAACAAATCGATCTGGCAAACCACCGCGGATTTCGATCATCGGGGCCGGCGATCACAGCCGGCTGCACCATGGGCCTTCCCTTCTGGAATGCAGCCGCCGCCTGGCTGGACAGATCGAGTTGGCGGCTGTCTGCGATCTGGACGAAGACCGCGCCAAGGCTTATGCAAAGGACTTTGGTTTTGCCTCGTTCTACTGCGACCTGCCACAAATGCTGGCTGACTCGCGCAGCGACGCGCTTGTCGTCATAACGCCAGTGGAGGCGACATTTCGGATTGTCAGCCAATTGCTTCCGCTGCGGCTGCCGCTGCTTATCGAAAAGCCGCCGGGCCAGACCAGCGCCGAGACTCGCCAGTTGCTCGAGCTGGCCAGCCAGGCCAACTGCCCGCACATGATTTCCTTCAATCGGCGATTCGACCCAGCCGTGACCCGGGCGCGGCAATGGCTTGCTGAGCACGGCCAGGGCAGGCCGATCAAGCTGCTGATTGCGCGGATGCTGCGGGAGGCTCGGCGCGAGACGAACTTCATCGTCGGCACAGGCATTCACGCGATCGACGCCTTATTGTCGTTCATGCCCCAGCCAACGGAGGTCGTGTCGCACATCTGGCATGCAGGCACGACCGAAAGCTGCGATTCGAGAATCGCATTTGACGATGGTTCCGCCGCCGTGCTGGCCATCGCGCCGGACTGCGGCGTATTCGAGGAAACATACGAGTTGATCGGCAGCGAGTACAGCCTCCGCATCGATACTGCCACGCCGGCATTGACCATCTTCGACCGCGGCCAGATAGCCCTTCAGTGGCGAGCCCCAGCCGACATGCCCGCGCACCACAAGAGCGGCACGCTGGCTGAGACGGAAGTGTTCCTGCAGGCTGTGATCTCCGGCCAAGGCTACGCGCCGACCCTGGCGGCGGGCCTGACGTCGATGGTAGTGGCCGAGGCCGTTGCCGCCGGTGGAAAACATGAGCTGATTTAGAGACTGGCTCCGGGCTCCGGGCTCCGGGCTCCGGGCTCCGGGAACGACAGAAGCAACGGCAACAGCAGCAGATGCGGACCGAGTTCTTCGTCCGATCTGCTGTGGCGTTGATGTTGTTTCTTCTGTCGTTCCCGGAGCCTGAAGTCTGGAGCCTGTAGCCTGTTGTTTCGTGTAATTCGTGGACAATTGTCGTTGATAAGGAACAAAGTAATGAACGTCTACATCATCACAGATCTCGAGGGAGTAGCCGGCGTTGTTAGTTGGAACCAGACCGAGGGCGAGTCGCCAGCCTACGAAGAGGCCAAGAAGCTGCTGACCGGCGAGGTCAACGCTGCCATCGAGGGCCTGCTTGAGTCCGGCGTAAAAGACATTATCGTCGGCGATTGGCATGGCATTGGCGGACTGACGTACGCCGATCTGCACCCATCGGCCAAGCTCATGCATGGCCGGCCCTGGGGCACCTATGCCGCCCGCGACGCCGCCACCGCCCACTGCGACGTGTTTATTATCATCGGTCAGCACGCGATGGCCGGCGCAATCGATGGCAATCTCAATCACACGCAGTGCCCGGTTTCGATTGAGTACTACAAGCTCAACGGCAAGCTCATCGGCGAGACCGCGCAATTCGCGCTGTACCAGGGCAGCTTGAACCGCCCGCTGATCTATCTCAGCGGCGATGAGGCCGCCTGCCGCGAGGCTGAGGCCCTCGTGCCCGGCATCGTGACCACCGCCGTCAAGAAGGGCCTGGGCCGGCAGTGCGCCTTGTGCCTCAGCCCGGCTGAGTCGCGGCGGAAGATCCGCGAGGACGTGAAGAAGGCCATCGCCAATCACCGCGCCAAGCCCATTGCGCCGGTTACCGTCCCCGCCCCCTGGACGCTGGAGAAGAAATTCACCGCCAGCCAATACGCCGACAGCGAGTGCAACGACCCCAACTTCCAGCGGATCGACTCCACCACCGTCCGCATCGAGCTAAAGGATATAAAAGAAGCCCTCTGGCGGTGAGCAGTCGCTGGTAGCCATATAAGATAGTTCTGCTTCGCAGATTTCGGTGCCACCCCCCAGTACTCTTGGGGGTGTTCGCCCGATCTGGCCAACACCCCCAAGCAAACGACAACGACGCTTGGGGGTGGCACCAATTCTCAATATCCTGCACAAGCACGCGCGAGTACCGGCTGGAAGCCGCATGAGTAACTTGCTTTGCTTTTCCCGCCGCCATGAAGATACATAAGGGGATGCAGTGCCGGAAAAAGCTTTCATAGACAAATCATGATAGTTCAGTCCTCTTGAAGGTTAGCGGCAAGGACAACCATTGGACGAGGACCTGGTAAAGGGCTTGGCTGCTGGTGACGCGGCGGCGTACCAGCAGGCGTATGACCGCTACGGGGCGGTTCTGTTCAGGACGGCTGCGCGTATGCTGGGCAGCCAATGCGATGCGGAAGATGCAGTCCAGGAGGTTTTCGCGGCGCTGGTCCGAAGCCGCGGCAGGCTGGCCCAGGTTGCCAACCTGAAGGCATACGTCTTCGTTTCCTTGCGGCATGTTGCGGCGCAGATTCACAAGCGCCGCCAGCAACGCGCGATGACGGGCCTTGATGAAACACAATGCCCGGCCAAGCGCGCGCAAGAGGCCATGGACGAGACCGAGAGACTCTGGGCATTTGTCGCTCGCCTGCCCACGGAGCAACAAGAAGTGCTGACGATGAAGATTCAGGGCGAATTGACGTTCAAGGACATCAGCGCGATTTGCGGGATCAGCACCAATACCGCAGCCAGCCGATATCGATATACACTGGAGAAGCTGAAGCAAATGATGGAGAAGCAGCAATGACCGGCGATGATCTACCTCCCGAACTTGCAGCCCTTGAGCAGGCACTGGGCGGAGGGCCTCTTCCGAGCATGGCCGTGCGTGCCCGAACAATGGCTACGGTTGAAGAAGAACTGCATGTTTCAAGGCGACGGGAATTCTGGCAATTCGTATCTGGCGTTGCAGCCAGCGTCCTGTTGCTTATCAATTTCAGCGTGAGCATTGCGTCGGTTCAGCGGCAGGTTCCGAGGATGGAGGCTGCAAGTGCGAAATCGCTATATGAAGAGATAGACAAGCTGCAACTTGCCCTTAGCGACGACGAGATCCGGCGTCAGAGCCTGCTGCTGGCGGCGGGCAAGGACCTTCTGCCATTTGCAGCGCCCTACGGCTCGATGCCCGGCACATCGGTGATTCCGAACCAATAGGAGATGCATCATGGGACAGGTTCTCTTCTGGGTGGAAGCGGCGATTACTTTCGTGATCTTCGTGGCGCTGGGTTGCGGGATACTATCCCGTATTCATGGTCGTGGCCTGCACGGGGTGGTCGAAATCCTCTGGGGTGCCATGGCGCTGTTGCCGTGGCTCATTGTCATCACAGCCTTTGCATTAGTAGAGTTCTTGGCCGGCGGTGCCTTGTTCCCGCTGGTTTCAGCTTCTGTGGCCGGCGTTGCCTTTGCTGTGTCGTCGATCATGGTCATCAAGCGCGGAAGGAAGCCATCCGCAGTTGCCACTGGCCGGGCGGCGGCAACATGGAGGCTAAGCCGCCTGGCGCTGGCCTTGGCTGCCGCACTGCTGGTGACATGCATAACTTTCTGGAACCTCGACCTGGCTGTTCGCCAGGAGATGGCTACCTTACGAGTCGAGGCCGGCGCTATCGCCCTGTCCGTCTCGCCGCCGCGAGTACCGGGGTCTCAGAACGCAGCCCCGCTGTACCGTCAGGCGTGGGAGGCCTTGGATGCCCAAACGGACACAGCCAAGAAGTGGGAAGCCCAGGTCGCGGACTGGTTGTCTCCAAGGAAGGATCTCCAAGTCGGAGACTGGTTGTCTCCAGGAAAGGGCAAATACATCGGCAACCAAGTTCGGATGGATGAATTCGATCCTGGCAACGAGCAGATGCTCGAGTTCCTTCATAAACAGGCTCCAGCGATCAACTTGCTTCGCAAGGCCGGGACACTGCCCGGATGCGATTTCGGCACCGAGTACAATCCGCCTTCAATAGACGTAGTCTTGCCGCCACTTAACAAAATGCGAAGTCTGAGCCGATTGCTCTGCCTGTCCTCCCGCGTGGCGACTCATCAGGGCAAGATGGTCGAGGCAATGACGGATATAAGCGCAGCCTTGGCTTTGGCCGGTCACATCTCCGCCGAACCACCGCTAATCGCAGCGACTGTGTCATTTGCGAGTGAAGACAATGTGTTCAAGGCATTCCAATACGTGCTCGACCAGGCTGAGCTGTCGAAGGACGGCGCCAACGCGATCTCGCTCAATCCGTCCCTGAGTTTCAATGAAGTGCTTCACAGAAGCATGCGAATGGAAAACGCTTTTGGTATGTTCTGGTTCACCATGCCCGACCCTTCGGCGGTGCTTGCGGTTGCAGCCGTCCCAAAACCTGTAGAGTATGTCATTATGGATGCTGCTGGTCCCTATCGCATCTTTCTGTGGAGAGATGACCTGGAAGCATATCTGCGGTGGATTCGGCGCTACGAGCTATGGTCTGCCGAACCGTATCATGCGCATTTGCAGGAGTGGCGACAATCGCCAGAGGCCGGACGTAATGGGATGGGCGGCTTGTTAACCACTCTCATTGCCCCATCCTTTTCACGATCCGGGGAGCTTGCCGCCCAGGCCGATGCTCAGCACAGGTTGATCATGCTGGCTGTCGCGATGTGGCAGTATCGCCTGGCCGAGGGTAGCTTTCCTGCCGAACTCGGCCAGTTGTCATCGAAATACCTGCTGACAGTTCCTATCGATCCATTCACCGGAAAAGACATGAAGATGGCCCAGGTCGACGGGCATCCCGTCATCTACAGTGTCGGCCCGGACCTGGTGGACGATGGCGGCAAGCCGATGGATCAGCAGGACAAGAAGGGAGATGTCTCCTTAACGTTCAAGCACTGATGCGATGGCTGTGGCACGTTCGCCATTGATGAACTGCGCTTGGTTCGTCGCGCCAACTTTATCAATCATCATTGACGCCTCTGCGCCATGGGACGCGCAGCGCGCGCAGCGGGTGGCGCATGATGAATCTCCGCAGATCGCGCCGCATGGCTTGGCGCGTTTGCTTATCTTCCGCCGCCGTGTCTTGCAGGAGCGACCAGAGCGTGGCCGGGCGCACGAAGTATCGCTGGAAGTGCCTGTACAGCCGGGCAAATTGCCGGTCGCTCATGGCTGACAGATTGATGTCGAAGGCAGGCTGATCGAGATAGCTATAGCCGCCCCAGTTGATACGGCTGCGAAACTCCGGGCTTAGAGAGTTGAAAATCGCTGTGCCCGGCAGCGGGCAAAGCTTGCTTGCGCTGATGACCTCCGGCCGGGCGTGGCGAAGGAAGTCGACGGTGGCACGGAAATCCCGCCGCGTCTCGCCGGGCAGGCCCACCATGATGTCCGCGAAGACCCGCAGCCCCTCTTCGTGCGTGATGGCGGCGGCGCGGCGGTTGAGCTCGCTGCCGGCGCCCTTGCCAAGGCGGGCGAGCGACTCGTCGCTGCCGCTCTCAAAGCCGTACTCCACCTGGATGCAGCCGGCCTTCTTCATCTCGCGCAGCAGCGCCCGCTCCGCCTGGTCTACGCGGAGGCAGCAATCCCAGACGATGCGCTTGTTCAGGCTGCGCCGGCCCAGCCCATCGCACAGGCTCATCAGGCGATCAGGGTCGGCGCCCAGCGTGTCGTCCTCAAAATGCACAGCCTCCACGCCGAACTTGTCCACAACGAGTTCAACCTGCTCCAGTACTGACTCGATGCTGCGTCGCCTCACCCCCACGCCGGACACCACGTACCCCGCGCAGAACCGGCAGCGATTCGTGCAGCCGCGCGACGTGCGGATGTTCGTCGCCCGCAGATTCAGCCAGCGAATAAGCCAGCGGCTGCGGCGAGTGTAGTAGTCCATGTCGAAGAGGTGGTACGGGACGGCAGGCAGGCTGTCGAGATCCTGAACGGGCGAGCGCGGCGGCGCAGCGACAAAGCCTTCCTCGCGGCGAATCACCAACCCGGCGACGTGCGGGCCGAGGCCATGCTCAGCCAGTTCGGCGATTGTTTCCTCGCCCTCGCCGATGGCTACCGCATCCAGCGCGGGGCAGTCTATGAGCGTTTGCTCCGGCAATGCAGTTGGGTGCGGGCCGCCCGCGACGGTAATGACGTGCCGGCCCAGCATTTCCTTGACGAGCCCAGCCAGGCGGGCGGTCTCCGCGACAGCAGGGCTGACGACGGAGAATGCGACCATCTCCGGCTGGTGCTCCTGGATAATCTGACGCATCTGCGCCTCGGCGGCGTCCCAGTTGAACCCAAGGCGGGCAAGCTGCTCTTCGCGGATCAGCACGCGGACATTGTGCCGTGATCGAAGCAGCACGCCGGCCAGGCTGGCCAGCCCGCTGGGCACCCACTTCGAGCGAAAGGCCCCCATCGGCCAGTACTCTCTGGGCGGGGCTGGATAGACAAGAAGCACTCTCATGTTCGCGGGCCCTTCTTGAGCAATGCCCTAGCCATCGAGGGCAATTGTGGTGCAGGCGTCCTCGCCTGCAGATCCTGACAATGCGGAGGGTGTGCAGGCGAGACGCCCGCACCACAAGACGGCAATGGCACGCGGGCGCCTGCCCTCGATGCCCGGGGCTTTGCCTTCTTGAGCATGGCGCGGAAGATCTGTCGGCGGAAGGAATCTGCCCAGGCGTGCTGGCGAAGCACCACGCCCGGCGTAATGGCCAGCCGGACTGGCCATCGCCCGCGCAGGCCCAGGCGGGCCATCAGCTCTGCGCATCGCCGTTCGTGAAGCGTGCGGTCAGCGAGGTCCAAGGCAGTCGCCACGGCCAGGCCGGCGCCCGTTGCCCGCACAGCCTGCCGCAGGTAATCCTCGTCGAGCGGTTCGCTCGCCCGCACGATCTGAACGATGTCCCAGAGCGGACCAAGCCGATCAAAGCTGTGACTGGCAGCCGCGTGAACGCACGCTATGAGAAGTTGAGACGCGGGCGTTGCAGCCTGCGGCGGCGTCCCCTGCGGATGGTCCTGCAACTGCAAATCGTCGAGGCGGACGCTGACGCCCCGGCGAACCGTGGGCGAATTAACGAGATTCCAGTGCAGTTCCACGCTGCCGCCCGGCTGGGGCGGAGCGAATGTCCGCTCGCCGTAGCCGTCGGCGTACTTCATCGGTGCGTGCGTTTCGCGATAGCCCAGACTCAAAAGCTCCCCCGCCGCTGCGTCCATCGCATCAGCAGAAACCAGCAGGTCAAGGTCGGTGAACAGCCGCATGGAAGGCGCATAGAGACGGTCGGCAAAGTCGGGGCCTTTGAGGACAATCATGGGTATGCCCGCCTGCGCCATGGCTATCGATACCTTCTGAAGTTGCAGCCGCAGCAGCAGGCAAAACCCAATCGAGGCCCTCAGCGATTCCTCAGCGGCCAGCAGCAGAGCTTGTGCGGCCTGCCGGTCGCGTGCGGCAAGCACGCGGGCAGGATCATCGCATCGAGTCAGGCGGCGGAGATTCCTCAGCACAGCCGGCAGCACGCCATGGCGGCCGGCCAAGTCAAGCAGGCGGCGCAAGGAATCTATGCTCATCGCGCGCGGCGGCAGATTGCGGGCCTGCTGAGGGTCCGACAGGACGACAAGCCAGCGTGACACGGCGGAGGGCATGGCTGGATCATGCTCCCCCATCCACATATGCGGCTATATGCATGCGCGTATGTCCGTAATATATGGCGATAGTGCCATATCTGCATATGTACCTGCAAGACATGTGGCTTCTCATGCCTCGACCTTTATGCCCATCGTCGCGCACAGCCGGTCGAAGTCGTCCAGGCTGTAATACTCGATGACCATCCGCCCGGTGTGCTTGGACCGCCCCGGCAGGATGCTCACGTGCGTGCCCAGCGTCCGCGTGAGCTGCTCCTCCAGGTCCTTCAGGTAGGCTGCCTTCGTCCGAACCGGCCTTTCAATCGCCGCAGCCGCAGGCCGGGCCGCCTGCTCAGCCAGCACCTCCAACTGCCGCACCGAAAGCGTCTCAGCCACCACCCGCCTGGCCAGCTCGATCTGCTTTTCGGGCATGCCTGCCAGGCCCGCCAGCACCTTTGCATGACCAAAACTGACGCTGCCGTCAATCAGTAGCCCCTGCACGTCATCGGGTAAGTCCATAAGGCGCAAGTAATTAGCAACTGTAGTCCTCGGTTGGCCCAGCTTCTCTCCCGCCTGGGCGACAGTCAACTGAAACCGGTCCATGTAGTCGCGATATGCCCGGGCCTTCTCTACCGGGTTAAGGTCCGCCCTCTGAATGTTCTCGATTAGCGCCCATTCGAGCATCTGCTGCTGCGTTGCCGTCTTCATAATGCACGGCACCTTGCCCAGGCCCGCGAGCTTGGCCGCCCGTAGCCGCCTTTCTCCGGCGATGAGCACGAAGTGCGCCGGATCGCCTGCGCTGGCGCAGACCATCAGCGGCTGGAGGATGCCCTGCTGAGCTATGCTGGCGGCGAGATCCTTGAGGTCTTCTTGATTGAACTCTCGCCTTGGCTGGTAAGGGTTTGCGACTATTCTTGAGACAGCAATTTCCTGGATGCCCTCGCCGGCTGTCTCAGGCTTGGCTACAGGCGCATGGGCAACGGGAGCGGTCGGAACATATGATCCCGGCCCCGCACCAGTCACTGCCACAGGCTGCATTGCAGCGGCATTCGAGGGCGTTGGCGGCATCGGCTCGGCGGAATTGACAATCAGGCTGGACAATCCCCGCCCGAGGCGGGGCTTAGCGGACGACTTGGCATTTTGGGCCATGACTGGGCCTCCATTCCCGTTAGTCTTAGATGGCAAGGTTCCACGTGGAACATTCGCGAAGGACATTGTTCGGCGATATTGAAGCACGACACCAGCCACGAGACAAGTCAAAACCGCCAAATATCTGACATGAATTGCGGCGTACTTGCCGTGTTCCACGTGGAACATACTGGACTAGCGCTTCAGTGTCGCCCCGTTGATGTCCAGCCAGCGCTCCAAGACCAGCAGCGCCCAAAGGCGGTGTCGATGATCCCCCCGGCCGGTAAGATGGTCATTGGCCAAGCCTGCCGCAGCCGCCGGCTGGATGACGCCATGCTCGGCAAGCTTGCCGGCCGCGAAACAATCCCGCATCACGCCCAGCAGCGGGCCGCGGAGGTATGAATCAAGCGGAACGCCGAACCCCTTCTTGCCACGATGAATGACCTCCGGCGGCAGAATGTCGGCAAATGCCTCGCACAACGCAGCCTTGCCCCGGCCGTGCGAGAGTTTCAGCCCCGCCGGAAGCGAAAGGCCCCAATCCACCAGGTTGTGGTCCAGCAGGGGGGCTCGAAGCTCAAGCGAGCAGGCCATGGATGCGATATCCGTCTTTACGAGCAGGTCGTCCGGCAGATAGGTGCTCAGATCATGCCACTGGCTTCGCGTCAGCTCGTCCTCAACATCGGGGCTCTCATACAGTTCCGTGAACCACTCCTGCGGCAGGGCGGCATCGGCCGACTCAAGGACAGCCGGGCACAGCAGGCGCGCAAGATCGTCTTCATCAAATAGCGACCTCAGGCGGTAGTACTGCATCGCTGGCGGCAGGGGCAGAATCTGCGAAAACCGGGCCAGCCGGCGCATGCGGCTCTTCTCGTCGTGTGGCGCTATTGCGGAGGCCGCAGCACCTAGTACCTTATATAAGAAGTACTTATACGGCGGCATCGTGTTGGCCAGATGCATGGCGCGATAGCGGTCATAGCCGCCAAAGACCTCATCGCCGCCGTCGCCCACCAGCGCGACCGTAACATGCCGGCGGGCCGCCTGGCAGATCAGGTATGTCGGCAGGGCACTTGAATCGGCGAAGGGTTCATCGTATCTGCGGACAATATCATCGATGGCCGATTGCGTTACATCCTGGTGGACAAGCAGTTCGGTATGGTCTGTGCCGAATCGCCGCGCCACAGCGGCCGCCGCTGGCCGCTCGTCATAACGCGAATCGTCAAAGCCGGCTGTGAACGTCCGCACGCCTCCAGCCCGGCCGGCCTCTCGGGCCATAACGGCCGTGACAATGCTCGAGTCGATCCCGCCGCTGAGAAGTGCACCCAGCGGAACGTCCGCGATCATCCGCTGCCGCACCGCGCGGGTCACCAGCTCGCGCGTCTGCTCGATCAGCTCTGCCCGGCCGGCTGGGGCGGGGCGGCATGTCGGCTGCCAGTAACGCACCGGCGGGGCGGGGCAGTGCGAGACCTCCATCCAGTGCGCCGGCGGCAGCTTGCGGATGCCTTTCCAAATGCTCCAGGGGGCAGGGATGTAACCCAATGCCAGATAAAGCATTAGAGCCTGGTAATCCAGCGCCGGCTGGAACTGCGGATGGGCCAGCAGCGCCTTTGCCTCGGAGGCAAATATGATGCGGTCAGCCAGGGCGGCGTACCAGAGCGGCTTCTCGCCGAGGCGGTCGCGGGCGAGCACCAGCCGGCCGGCGCGGGCATCGTAGATGGCCAGGGCGAACATGCCGGTGATCTTGTCGAGCATGGCGATGCCGTCGCGCCGCCACAGATGCAGCAGGACCTCCGTATCGCCCTGCGTGCGGAAGCGGCATCCCTCAGCCGCCAGATGCTCGCGAAGCTCGCGGAAGTTGTATATCTCGCCGTTGAAGGCGATGGTGACACTGCCATCCTCGCTGGTCATTGGCTGGTGCGAGCCAGCGGGATCGATGACGGCCAGGCGGGCAAAGCCCACCGCGCATCGTCCATCAGCCGAGACGAAATGCCCCCGCTCGTCCGGCCCGCGATGCCGCAAGCGATCAGCCATGCCCATCGCAGCGGCAGGCAAACTCGCGCGAGCAGCCGGGCCAAGCTCCGCCGGCTGATAAAGAAACTCTCCTGCAAATCCGCACATGAGCCAGTATTGTAACGCAAGCCGGGCGGAATATCATCGCAATGCAGGACGCGGATTGCCGAGAACTTCTATCTCTACAGTCTCAGGCTGTCATGAATGGCCGTCAGCACAAGGCAGCCAGCCCAAGCCTTACTACTACTAGCGAGACAACGATAGCCTACCCAGCGATACAGACGATAGCTCTCCGTGCCGCAAGCTCTGCGAGCGTGACATCGGCGCATGGCGGCAAGATTACTTGCACAACAAGTCCGACGCCCCAGCACTCTGAGCCTATGTACCTATGCAGATATATCAAACAGAAGTGTGATGCTCTGCATCGGATTGTCAAACCAGATGTGCTCGACAGAAGAAACTGGTATGGTGTCCCCAGATTCCCCCCATCTGCACTTGCGTTACGACCTTAGAGGAAACACGAGAGCCTGAAGTCCGATTTGGTTAGCACCACCGTCAACTCGCAACGAGAGCTTCCCTTCCCAGCACAGATGGTCTTTCGGGGAGCACCCTCCAGACCGCAAAAAGCACCGGTGCTTTCCAAGGAAACCTCGCGTAGGGTCGCGCATGAGGTCAAGCACTTCGTCCTTCGACAAACACGTTCCCTCTTGGGGTGCAAGAGTCCTCACGATGCATGCAGACAACTCATCTGCATCTTCGCCGTCATAGTAATGCATGGCCGCCACTACTCCGTCGAAAATTGGCTTCACCCGAAACCACATGTTCGCCAAGGAACTAGGCACCGTGAGGAGGATCTGCAGCGAGAACGGGTTCATGTCGGCGTTGAACCGTGATATGAGGCATTTGCCTCTACATGTCCTCAGCCAGATTGACTGGGGCTTCTCCAGTTCTTCCCTTGCAGCAAACTGGGCGTTCACCCTGACAATCGCCGAGCTGGTATCCTCAGATGGTTCGCCTGTCAGTGAGCGAATGTTATAGCCGTAGTAATGGGACGGGAACGAGATTCTGGCCGACGGACACTCTCGTGGAAGTCTGGATCGTCGGGCAAAACCTAGCTCAGGCTGTGAATAAGTCACACCTAGGAACCGATTGCGCTGACATATATTGTACAACAACCTATTCTCGACATCCCAGGTGTCATTCTGGCGCTGGTTTGTCCAGTATTCAGCGTGCAGTGCCACTGGTTTCTTGACTGAACCAACTTCAAGCTCACTCAGCCGCTCGCACAATAAGTCCTTAAGCTGCTGCTGCTTCGGCGAGAGCGACGGAGGCGGATAAGGAACGTGAAGTTCACTCCAGGCCTCAACCCGGTGATTCCCTTCGGTTCCGATATGAAACGGAGTTTCTAAGGTGTCAATTTCGTCCCTACAAACGGCCACACCACGGTCATCACTTGACTCCGGCTCGTACGCAATTGTGATATCGTCGCGGAAACTGATTCGTGTGGGCTGCCGTTCAGAGGATCGCGCCGCGCCTGTATCATTGACGTCAGAAATCCCAGCCGAAAGGGGCTTCCTGCAAGCCGGACGCTTCTTTCTGCGAAAAAGCCATGATAGAAAACCCACGGTGGTAGCCTCCGCCTTTCTCAGCCAACATTGCTTTTGGCTGCTGATAACCGACATTAGCTGCGTCGATACTACCACGCCGTGACCCATTCGAGAAGCAAATGCTCAGAATCGGGTGCATGAGCCGGGTGCCGTGGTTTGCGGAGCGCAGCGGAGCAACCACGCACATCCTGAGATGCGTCAAGCCAGCATAAACTTCCGTTCAACACCCCATCCACATCACATGCCCAGCGATAGATGCGCCGCTGTTTCATGCAGATCAGCATAAGCATTTGACCACGGCGCAATTATCTTCTGTTCAATTGGTGTCTTGTGCCAACGCCGGCAATCAATCTGGCGTCAACGTGGTTGCTACGCTTCGCTCCGCAAGTATCCGCTCCGCAATTGAGCGGCACCGGCTATAGCGTCTTCGGCAGCGGAATAATGCCCTCCAACACATCCCACAGACGACGCCGGCCTTCCATTGGCACAGGCTCAACCAATGGCCGGGGATTGTCCAAACGCCAGCACCAAGGACCCTCGGCAAACGGTTCGACTGCAACTTTGCTGACAGGCTCAATTCGCGACAGGTCCACCACGCCGATGGCTGCGGAGAATATCAATTCTGATTGGTCAGGCAGAATTGCCGACAACCGCGGATCAGCATAGGCCGCAGCCAGTCTGTCGTGCGACTGCCCAGCGTGAATGACAAGCAGCCCGCGGTGCGTGGTCGTCCACGTGCGATTTTCCCATCGCTTCGGTCCGTGAATGATGAGCCATGCCCAAGGTTGTAAGAGTGTCAAGGCTTTCATGTGTCAGTGTTGTACAGTGGTCCGCCGCTGCCAGCCCGCTGACATAATAACACCAACGGGCAGCTATGCAAACAGGATACAACATGCTGCGCCCGCAACTGGCCAATATGCTGTCAGGCTTCCACATCGTATGTGCCACCATCTAGGCTCTGTCTGAAGGCGCTATTCTGAGGCATCTTTGAGTCATTGCTAACTTCATCATCGCCAGGAAGTTGATCGCCAGCTTCTCGAAGCGCGCAGCACGTCGGCATTCCTCTGAATCTGCGGACACCTTACCAGTTTGTGTACTCAGCATGAAGGCTTGTGCGGTGCTGCATTGCGACGCGCAAGCGAGCAGGAGGGGTCACTCGGAATCTTCTTGTTGACGCGGCGAGGCAATGTAAACTTAGGACCAACTGCTGGCGATGGTCGTCAGCGGCGGTTCATCCGAGTGATCCTGGCCAACAGGTCAAGGAGAGTGGTCATGTCGTTCTGTTTCAAGAGACGAGCATTTGGGCGGGGGGGCTTCAAGTTCCTCGGGCTGGTGGCGGCGGTAGCGATCATTGCCTTCTCGCTTGTCGTCCTTGTGCCGTTGCTTCAAACGGCGCGTGAGACAGCTGCATTCGGCGAGGACGCGACTAACCTGAAGTTGCAGGAGCGGGCAACAACCATGTCAAGCACAACGGTTCCAACGGCAGGACCCCTGCGAATCCACCCAGCCAATCCGCGCTATTTCGCTGATAGCGCCGGGAATCCCGTTTACATGACCGGCTCGCACACGTGGGACAACCTGGTGCGGGTCAACGGCCCCAGCGGCGAATCAATGGATTTCGACGCCTATCTGGATTTCATGGTAAGTAACGGGCACAATTTCATGCGCGGCTGGTCGCGCGAGGGCAGGGGGTGGATCCATGAACCGATCGTGCATCGCTTCGAGCGCACCGGGCCTGGAACAGCCAACGACGACAAGCCGAAATTCGACCTTACGCGACTGAATCCCGAGTATTTCGACACCATACGCTCGCGAGTGATCGCAGCCGGCAAACGCGGCATTTACGTCTCGGTCATGCTATTCGACGCATCCGGTTGGAACGAACAGAGGGTTTCGACGATTCATCCGTTTCACCGCAACAACAATATCAATGGGATAGACGCCGACCCGACGAACGAAGGCAAAGGGCGAGACATTGTGACGCTGGCCGATCCGCGTGTGGTGGCGATTCAGGAATCTGTTGCGCGCAAGATTGTGGACACGGTCAACGATCTGGACAATGTGGTTTACGAGATCATCAACGAGGCGCCGGAGTATTCCACGGAATTCCAGTACCACATGATCCGTTTCATCCGGGAATATGAGAAGAGCAAGCCCAAGCAGCACCTGATCGGGATGACCTCTAATGGCGGCGCGCCTCCGGATGACCGCGCCAGGCTCTTCAACAGCCAGGCCGACTGGATATCGCCGGGACACGACAGCTCTTTCCCGGCCTATATGGATGATCCGCCGGCCACGCTGGGCGACAAGGTCATTGTGCTGGACACGGACCACATCTGGGGCGTTGGCGGCGACAGGCAATGGGTGTGGAAGAGTTTCTTGCGAGGCTACAACCCCATTTATATGGATCCCTACAAAGATAAAGACCGCCGCGCAACACTATCCGTGGCGGAGGACGTCTTTGAAAGGGCCCGCAAGGCCATGGGCCTCGTCTAGCTCACGCCGGACTACGACGAGAAAC
>CAYQJH010000004.1:0-47636 GCA_964417755.1 uncultured Planctomycetaceae bacterium | reverse complement strand
TGGCGCTGGCGGCGAACGATAGAATGAATCGTGATCAGGTAAGTTATTGAAGCCAAAAGTCCTGCGGTGGAGGCTGGGAGTTGGAGGCAGCGCATCTGTGCAAGCCTTCCCTATTAGGAAATACATGCGCTCCCTACGTGACGATGTGCAGGCCGAAAGCGTTCCTTCGCGCGAGCTGGTCATCCTCGTCGGGATGCAAGGTTCGGGTAAGACGTACTATTGCCGCACCGTCCTGGGCAGCCATGTGCGAATCTCGCAGGATGAAGGCCCGCGGAGCTTGGCCGGCGTACTGGCCCGGCTGGAGGAACTGCTGGCAGAGCGGGTGCCCCTGATCGTCATCGACCGGACCAACCCGATTCGCAGCCAACGGCAAAGCTTCATTCAATTGGCTCGCCAGGCTGGCTATCGCGTCAGGATCGTCCACTTCGATCTGCCCCGCGCAGTGTGCGAAGAAAGAATCCAGCATCGTTGCGGGCATCCGACGCTCGATGCGGCCAGCATGGCAATGGCCATCAATCGTTACCTGTCTTGTCTGGAGATACCCACGGAACTGGAGTGCGATGAGCTGGTGATCGTTCGGCGATAGCAACCGCGACATGTTCTGGCGCGGGCATCTTGCCCGCGATCAGGAATCACTCGGCACAACCCCGCGGATGCCATTAGCTCTTCTGGCAAACCACGGCAGGAACGAATTGTTCAGAAGGCTCCATGCGGTTGTTTCACAAACGTTAGTGACGTTCAACATGAAGATCATGTATATTGTTGCTCTTGCATACTGGGACTATCTGTGTGCGGCCGCCAGTATTGGACAATCGAATTGGAATTTATGAAAGGAACGCGGGCAGGATGCCCGCGCCACTATTTACCGCGCATGCGAGTGGTCGTAACTGGACAAGTCGGACTTGACAAGAAGCCGTTCCTGACGGCCTTGGAGAGCATCGCCGCCGGCCAGGGCCGGCCTGTCTCCCTGTGCAACGTCGGCGACATGATGTATGCCGAGGCCCCGGACGTAGCCCCTGGCAGGATCCTCGATCTGCCGCTGTCGCGCCTCAACAGCCTGCGGCGCAGCGTGTTCAAGGACATCCTGCTGCGCTGCCAAAGCCATCCCAACGTGGTGGTCAATACCCACGCTACGTTCCGCTGGCGGCACGGCCTGTTCTACGCGTTCGATTACGACCAGATGAAGGCCTTGGACGCCGACCTCTACGTCGTGCTGGTTGATAACGTGGACCGCGTGCATTATCGCCTCACGCGCGACGGGCATGTCGATCACAGCCTGAAAGACCTGATGGTCTGGCGCGAAGAGGAAATACTGGCCACCGAACTGCTGGCGCAGATAGTGCGCGGGCATGGCTGTTTCTACATCATGGCCCGCGGCGACGGCGTCGGCTGGGCCCAGGATGCAACCACCTACAGCAGCGCCGAGATGCTCGCCAGGCTGATGTTCCAGCCGGCGACCAGGAAGGCGTATCTCAGCTTTCCCATGTCGCACGTAAACGGCGAGGCGGCGGCTGCGATCATGGCTGAGATCGAGGGCTTCCGGCAGACGATGAAGCGGCATTTCATCTGCTTCGACCCCGGCGACCTGGAGGAAAAGCACCTCTGCAAGCTGGCCCTGGATGCCGCCCAGCAGGGCCATCGCACCGTGGAATATGGCCCGCCCGGCGAGAAGGCCGTCATGGAGACTGCCCAGTTGGTCGATATCATCGCCGACATCGACGGCCAGATTTACGCCCGCGACTTCAAGCTGATCGACCAGGCCGACATGATCATCTCGCTGATCCCGCAATTGCCCGGCGGCAAGCCTGGCCTATCCAGCGGCGTCGAGCGCGAACTCCAGCACGCACACGAGGCCACAAAGCAGGTGTTCGTCATCTGGCAGCCGGCGGCAAGCCCTTCGCCCTTCATCACGGAGACGGCAACGCGGGTATTTAGAAGCGTCGATGAGGCTGTGCGGTATTTTCTGGATCAGCACTACATTCCCCCCGCCCCTCGCGCCGGATTGTTTGGATAACTACAACTTCACCAGGAGGTTGAATGGCTTCAATCATGGCCGCCAATAACCTTCATTTCTCCCCTGTCGGCAAGCCACAAATTTCTGCCGCGAGACTCAACCGTCTCATTCTGGTGGTGAAGCGGATGGCAATGTGTCGGGATAGGGACCGAGAAAGCGTTCGCCATTGAAATGGATCAGATGGTCAGCGTCCTCCGCCACCCAGACCTCTGTTTCCCAGGAGATTTGTGAAAGGAAGCCTTGCATTGAGCGGCGCGACTCGAAAGCGGTAACGAAGACAAGTCCCGCTTGACAGCCGTGAAACAAATCCTTGAGCTCCTTGCGACGCTTCCCGTCAACAGGCCCTGCACTGGTCACAGCTTCAATGAGCACAAGCCAATTCCGATTCGCATCATGCACGATAACGTCGGGCATTTTCGCCGACGGTGCAATGATGATGCCAAGCCCTTCCATGTAGGTCGCTTCAAGATGCAGGAACTTGTTCTCTGCATCACCGATGTAAACAACCATGGCACCACGCACAAAACGAGGGCAGAATTCCTCGATGATGGCTTTGATAAGCGGGTTTTGTCCGCCCGGCGAGAGCGTCACTATCTTATCGGACGGCAGCTTCACAGGAATGCGAGCCAACGTGCGCCCACGTTCGATTTCACGGCGGATTTGCTGACGGCTTGCCAGATACTCTTTCAGTTGCTCTTGCCAGGCTTTGGTTCCGAAAAGGTGCATGAGCGTCAGTGCTGCCGGCTCAACTTGATAGACCGTGTTTCCGCTGTTTGTTGGTCGGCCGGGATTATCAGGATTCCGCAAAACGAGACCAATCTCAACAAAGTGCTTTACCGCTTTATCGCGAATGGTTTCTCGTGTATTCGGCGCATATCGGACACCGTAGGCAGCGTCAATGAATTCAATAATGGGTGTAATGCCACGTAGCGGATTTGCCCCGGCGCTCCACGGTGAGGCGGGATTCAGATCGAGCAGAGCCAAGAAAGTGTACGCTGCGATTTCATTGCTTTGTCTCGGCCCAAAACCGAGCGATGTGAGAATCCCCATCGCCTCATTGAGCTTTCTCTTTCTCGCGGCTGATTTGGAGCGACCGCTTGGCCTGGCCATTAGAACAATTCCCTTTCGATCAACGCATCTAATTCGCCCTGGGTCGGAAATACTTCTCCAACTTCTTGGCCCAGTGATTCCAATTCCGCCCGTTGAGGATATCGCAAGCTCCGCAAATCAGTCGCATTTACTTGAGTGTGCCCATTGAACTGACGGAAATAAACATCTACGAGGGTTGAATTCAAAAAGGCAGTCAATCCCTTGGCCAAGTCCATCGACAAACCGCGGCCATGCGCATGGAAATAATTCAGGTGATTTTCAAAGCCAACGTGTTTGGCACTAATACGATGAGGATCATACATGCACGCAACAATGCGGCGTCGCTCCTCTTTTGCAGAGAAACGCTTCACTAAAACGTAAATAGCTCCGGGCACGAAAAGTTCACGGGTTCGCTCGTCGTCAAGGATTGCGTTCGGCTTCCGCCCGCCGAGTCTTGGCCAATGCACGAAACCCCCATTGAAGTGGCATGGGTAGATTAGTGGGACCGTGCCCTGTGTGGGTTCCTTGACAATGAATTGTCGGGCACGAAAATCGACCACTCGTCCAGTTGAGACTTCCACTCCAAGATGGTCGAGAGTCGCAGTGAAGCGTGCCATCTTTTGTCGCGCAACCCGATCCGATTCACCCATGACAAGATGAATGAACAAATCAGGATCGCCCGGAGAAACAACTTCTGCATAGGCACGGCGTCTTTCGATTATACAACTTCCGGGCGTGCCGTTGCTCACTGAAATAACGACCGGATCCGCCTTGATTGGCGATTTAATGGCATGAACAATAACGTTTTCCTGCAAGACTGCGTCTCTTTGGAATGCCGCAGACCGTGATTCAAACACGTGCAGACGCCGTAGCGACATTGAATGAAGAAATTGCCGACGAAATGGCTTGAAATACGGCCCATTGCAGAAGCTTCGCGGACAAATAGCGACAAGTTCTCCGTCCTCACAGAGCAACTCCGCGGCAAGTGCAAGAAAGCCTGTATAGAGATTGCTTGTTTCGATTCCAGCTTCACGCAACAACCAACGATCTCTCGAATCGCTGTTAATCTTGCGATATGGGGGGTTTAGTATGGCTACATCAAAAGGCGTTTGTTGAGACGAGAAGAAGCCTTGCCTGACGAAGGCAAGCCCTGCCTCAATAAAATCTTCATGCCTGATTTCCGCCCGAAACTCAATACCGCTGCGCTCGCAATCATCTCCGCAACGTCGAAGGTTCTGCCGCAAAGAAGGAAGGATTGCTTGATCAACTTCATAGGCGGTCACCGAGATTTTCCGAGGCCGCGGATGCTTGGCGCAAAGCTGCCGCACAAATGCGGAGGTCAATGCTCCTTCGCCAGCCCCCGCATCGAGCAATGCATACTCCGAGCGACGGGTTTCAAATAGGGATGCCATGAAATCGGCGATGCCTTCTGGAGTTAGAAATTGTCCTAATTCCTGTTTCTTTTCCAGGCTGGATACAGGGCGTGTTCCCGCATCCTCAAGTACTTGTCGCCCAGATATTCGAAATGCCTTCATTACCCTACCAAACCCGAAAAGAAACCGATTCATGGAAGTAGATTAGCAACACCACCGCCCAAAATGAATGATACAGCCTGGGTTTGGGCGGGTCAACGAGCTTGCTTCATCATAAATGCGCACCTTTGGGCAGTGGATGAATGCGCCCATGTCCTTTGCTTGAGCGGCCATGTTCAGGAATTTCTTTGAATTCGCGGCACTTATCGAGTTGAAGCGTGTTCATTGATATTGATAATGTAAGTTCTTCCGTCATCGGCATGCCGACATACGCAGCCCGACGGAGAACGAAGTAGTCGTTGAAGCCTGCCTTGATATGGCGTTCAGTCATGGCGTTGAAACTAGAAAGTCAGTTTCTTCGGAAGCTGGAACGATTTGAGATCGTGCCCAAGGGCGTGCATCGCGGCGGGCAGATCGGGCATCGCCGTTCCGCCAGCAGAGGCACCGGCCTGGAATTCGCCGATCACAAGGAGTACTCAGCCGGCGACGATATTCGATACCTCGACTGGAACGTCTACGCCCACCTTGAAGAGCTTTTCATCAAGCAGTTCGAGCAGGAAGAGGCACTGCCGATCTACATTCTTCTGGACGTGTCTGCCTCGATGGGCCTGGGCAATCCCTCTAAGCTGGAATATGCCTCGCGGATCGCGGCCGCCTTGGCTTATGTGGGCCTGGCCAATCAGGACCACGTGCGCATCTGCCTGATGGCCAACGGCCTGATGACCTCATCCAAGGTCTTGCGGGGCAAGACTCGCATATATGAATTCCTCGACATGCTTGATAGCCCGCCCGAAGGCACTACCGACATCTCGCAGGCGTTGGAGAGTTTCTCATCCGAGAATCGCCTGCCGGGCATGTTGTTTGTCCTGAGCGACTTTTTTGATCCTGCCGGCGTGCTCAAGGGCATCAGGCTGCTGGCTGGGCGGAAGTTCGGCATCTGCGCCTTTCACCTGCTCTGCCGCGAAGAGCTTTCGCCAGAGCTTACCGGCGACGTAGAGTTGAAGGACATCGAGACCGGGCAAAGCCTGCAAATTCCTCTCCGCCGCTACACGCTTGATCGCTACCGGGCCTTCTTCCAGGAGCAATGCGACGCTCTTCGCGGCGAGATGGCCCGTTATGGCGTGCGGTACATGAAGCTCGATACTTCTGTTGCGCTGGACGACGTCCTGTTCACGCGCCTGCCGAAAGAAGGAGTCCTGCGATAGCTACTTCAAACACAACTTCAAACCCAAAGGATGCCCAGGCTGTGGAGGCCTTCGCCAGGCGCTTCAAGAGCGTCTGCGACGAGGTCGAGAAGGTCATGGTCGAGCTGCGTCCAGTGATCGAGGACGTGGTGATTGCGATGCTCGCTGAGGGCAACGTGCTGCTGGAAGGCGTGCCCGGAATCGGCAAGACCTACCTCATCAAGACCCTGGGCACAATCCTGGACCTTCAGTTCCGCCGCGTGCAGTTCACAGCCGACCTCATGCCCTCGGACATCATCGGCATGAGCATCCTGGTGCAGGATGCACACGGCAAGCGGCTGGCGTTTCAGCAGGGGCCGGTCTTCACCAATCTTCTGCTGGCTGATGAGATCAATCGCGCCACGCCCAAAACCCAGGCCGCCCTGCTGGAGGCGATGGAAGAGCACAGCGTCAGTGTCGGCGGCGTGACCAATAAGCTCGATGAGCCGTTCTTCATCCTTGCCACGCAGAACCCAGTCGAGCAGGACGGCACCTATCCCCTGCCCAAGGCGCAGTTGGATAAGTTCCTCTTCAAGCTGCTGGTGGGCTACCCTTCGCAGCAGGGGCTGGTCGAGGTGGCCATGCGGACGACCTTCCAGCAGTACCCAACCGTCGAGCCCAAGGCAACCGGGTCCGACATCCTGGAGATGCGCCGCCTTGTACGCCAGGTGCCGGTGGCATCGCACGTGGAAGAGCTTGCAATGCGGCTGGTAAGGGCGACGCAGGTTGACTCGCCCCATGCGACGGCCACCACTAAGAAGTATCTCGAAAGCGGGGCTGGTCCTCGCGGGCTGCTGTCGATCCTGCACTCGGCCAAGGCGCGTGCCCTCTCGCAGGGCAACTTCTACGTCTCCGCCGATGACGTTCGCGCGGTGGCCATCCAGGCGTTGCGGCATCGCGTGCAGCGGAACCTGCAGGCTGAGGCAGAGGAATTATCCTGCGACGAGATCCTTCGCCGCATTGGACAGGAAGTTGCTGCGGAGGTGTCGGCATGATAAACCCCAATCAGTTCAAGCAGCAGTTCGACACTCTGGCGGGCGAGATGGCCCGCGCGGTGGTGGGCTATCGCAAGACCATGGAGGACCTGCTGACGGGCGTTCTTGCAGGCGGCAGTATTCTATTAGAGGCGGCGCCTGGCCTGGGAAAGACGATGATCGGCAAGGCCCTGGCGGCGGCGCTGGGAATGAAGCAATCCCGAATCCAGTTCACGCCCGACCTCATGCCGGCCGACATCGTGGGCACCAACATCATCGTCGAGGACGATAGCGGCAAGAAAGAGATGGTCTTCCAGCCGGGCCCGGTCTTCACGCACGTGCTGCTGGCTGACGAGATCAACCGCGCCACGCCCAAGACGCAGTCAGCCATGCTCGAGGCCATGCAGGAACATCACGTTACAGTGGCCGGCAAGACGCACGTGCTGGACGAGCCGTTCCTGGTGGTGGCCACGCAGAACCCCGAAGACCTCGAAGGCACGTATCGCCTGCCCGAGGCGCAGATCGACCGGTTCGGCTTCCGCCTGCGGCTGAACGCCCTCAGCGACGGCGAATGGATTGAGGTTGTGCGCCGCCGCACCGGCACGGTCAACGCAGAGATCAAGCCCGTTCTGTCCAAGCAGCAGGTGCTGGAGATGCAGGCCAGCGTCCGCGACGTGGACGTGCCGCGCGAAGCCTGCAACGAGGCGGCAAGGATGGTCTCGGCCACCCACCCCGACAGCCCGCTGGCCACCGAGAAGGTGAAGAAGTATGTTCGCCTCGGCTCCAGCCCGCGAGGCCTGCAAGCCTTGATCCTGGGCGCGAAGGTCTCAGCCCTGCGAAACGGGCGAACGCAGATCAACAAGGAAGACATCCGCGGCGTGGCGCTGGTGGCGTTGAGCCATCGCCTCCTGTTCAACTTCGAAGGCCAGGCAGAGCGGATCAATCCTGATGAAATCATCAGCGAGATAGTCACCAGCGGCCAATCGGGCCAAGCCTAGATATTGCGAATTTCGCATTGCGAATTGCGAATCAAACGACAAGAACAAACAGGTTGAAGGATATCGTGAACCTAGCATCCGCACATTCAGGCCGCGCATCATATAAGCAAAGAGAATTCGCAATTCGCAATTCGTCCCTCGACTTTGCTCGGTTCGACCACGAGCTCACTGCCAAGCGGGACCCTGAGCCTGTCGAAGGGCAATTCGCAATGTCGTTGGAGGCCGGGCTATGAACTCCATCGAGAAGCTTCTCCTGCGAATGAGGCGGCTGTGGGTCTTGGAGCATTGCGGCCGGCGGGCATTGCTGATTTCCGCTGCGGCTGTCAATGCGTGCCTGCTGTGCCTGCTGCTCAACCGCCTGGTAGCCCTGCCGCTCTGGAGCGTCGCGGTTGTGGTGGTCGCAGCCGTCATCGCGACAATCGCCGTCGCCGCCACAGCCATGCGAAAAATTCCAGCCAAAGCCAAGCTCGCGCAGTTGATGGACAGTCGCGCCGGGACGCGCGATCTCTTCGCCTCGGCACTGGAGTTTTCCGGATGCCAATCAACACAGGGTGATACCGGCACGTCCGCAAAACGGAATTCGCAATCCGCAATGCGGAATTCGCAATCCGCAATGCGTAATTCGCAATCTTTCGGCTGGCTGGGTGATCTTACCTGCCAACTGGCCGTCAAGCGGGCCTCAGAAGTAATGTTGCGGCTGAACTGGTCTTTAGGTGCGCGGCGGAACCTGGCGGCCGCGGCGTCTTTGGCCGGCACATTTGCAGTGCTGCTGATTGCATACCTGGCTGTGGCAGGTTCCGGCGCAAGCCCGGTGGCCTCCGGCGGCGCCGTTACGGCTGCCCCGCCTCCTCCTCCGCCGCCAGTGCTGATTGCCAAGTCCCCGGAGCCGCCCCCCAGGCCTGCTGATCCAGCACCGACAACGACAATAGCGCCTGCGGAGGAAGAGATAACCGACTCGGCTGAAAAGCCGGCTGAGGACGCGGTCAAGATCACCAACGAGATGATTAATCAGTACCTGGCGCAGATGCCACAGGACGAGGTGGACCTGGAGGGCGTAACTCCGATTCGTTGGGACATGGACGAAGCCAGCGGCAAGAACAACCCACAGAACCAGGACCGCACGAACGACAAGATCGACCCCGTCAAGCTCGACGCCGCCATGATGAAGGACCTGGAGACGGCCAAGAAGACAAAGCAGGAAGGCGAGAGCAAGGGCGGCGTGGATGTCGCGGTCATGGGCGCAGACAACGAAGGCTCAGCCGCCAAGGGCAAAGAAGGCGGCAAGAACCCCAACGCCTCGCTGGCCGACGCCATCTCCAAGGACCCCCGAGGCAACCCTACGCGACTGGCGGTAAAGCTGACCAAGCAGGGCCTGCAGGTTCGCTCCGCCTTTGCCAATGCGACCAGGCAGAGGGGCGAAGATCGGCCGATGGGCCTCTTGGATTTCCTCGTGGCTGTGAAGAAGGCCCAGAGTGATTCAGCCTCCCTTGGCGACGTGCCAAGTGCACAGGTCTCCAGCAAGGCTGGCGAAAACATCGTTCGCCTGGAAAGCCAACTGGACGATTCGCCCAAGGCTGCCGGCGTGGCGGACTCCTACTTCAGCCATCTCAGGAAGGCGGACAAATGACATTGCGACTTGCCCTTCGACAGGCTCAGGGTCCCGAGCGCAATCGAGGGACGAATTGCGAATTGCGAATTGAACGGCAACGACAAGCATTGATCTTGTTTAACAGCCAGGCTCTGTTCGAGAGGAATTTGCAACTCGCAATTCGAAATTCGAAATGCCGGCCAGTGGAGGCATCCAATCAGGGAGGCAACTGCTAAGATATGTCGTTCCTCTCCCCTGCCAACCTCTGGTTTGCCTTGCTGCTGATCGTTCCGCTGGTGCTGTACTTGCTGCCCCTGCCGCGGCGGCGGATCGTGACCAGCGCGTTGTATCTCTGGCAGCGGTTCCTCAAGACCGAAGCCTTCGGGCAGGCCTCCGAGCGAATGCGCCGCGCCCTGGGCTTTGCCCTGCTGGCGGCGAGCCTGGCCTGCCTGGTGCTGGCGGCGGCGGAACTCACGCTTGGTCGCAGCGCCATCAAGGCCCAGGCCGTTATCCTGCTGATCGACAACTCCGCCAGCATGAATGCATCGGCTGCTTCAGATTCGAATGGCCGCCAGGCCGGCCTGAGTAATCTTGATCTTGCAAAGGCTGCCGCAGCGGAAACGCTCGCGGCGATTGATTCCTCGTCGCAGGTGATTGTTGCCGAGCTGGCTGGCAGCACGCCGTCAGGTAGTGCCGGGGTCGGCGTTGTGCGTCCGGCCGGACCGCCCGACGGCCAGGCCAACCAGGCTATCGCCCGGATCCAGCCGACCGATTGTGCGGGCAATCTTGAGGAAGCATTGTCGCGGGCATATCAACTGTTCGGCGGAATCGAGGCAGCTGAACTGTATGTCTTCAGCGACTGCCCTTTGCCGCCGGCCCAGAAGAACCCCTGGGGCGCTCGGGCACATTCTTGGTCTGCGCCCAAGGCCGGCGACAATGCCGCGATCACGGCGCTGTCAGCAGAGCGGTCGGGGCAGGATATTGCCATCGACTTCACACTGGCCAACTATGGCCAGTCCTCGCAGGCCATCTCGGGCAAGATCATCTGCAACGGCCAGGTGCGAGGCAGCTTTGAGCGCGTTGAACTGCCTGCCGGGCAGAGTGCACAGCGCAGCGTGCATCTAAGCGAGCCGGCTGCGGCAGCGATTGAAGTTTGCCTGGATGGCCCAGCTGGCAAGGCCTGGGAAGATGCCCTGGCAAGCGACAATTCAGCCTTTGTGCAGGCCCCTGCATGCGATGATCTGAAGGTCGCCATTGCCTGGCCCGATGTCAATAAGCGAAACCCGTTTGTTCACGCAGTAATGACGGCAATGCAGGAGCAGGGCGTCTGCTCGGACGTGCTGGAGACTACCGCCGCAAGCACTCAACCGGCGAGCCAGCCGCCTTCCAGCACCGCCGTTGCCAGCAGGCCGGCGGCTGTGCAGACAGCCGTCACTGTCTATGTCAATCATGTGCCGCGGCAGTGGGACGACAGCCACGCGATTGTGCTCTATCCGTTAAAGGGCGGCGCGATGGATGTTGCCGGCCTGCATGGCGAGACGGCGACGGTTTCACGCCAGGTAAGCAACTCGCGCCTTCTGGAAAATGTGGATCTTCGCGGCCTGCAGGTCAAAGGGGCCGTATTAGCGCCGGTGCCCGCCTGGGCAGATGCACTCGTGTGGGCCGACGATATCCCTGTTGTGTGGGCCGGCCAGACCGGCAAGACGAAGGTCCTGTTCGTGGGCATCCCCGTGCTGCCCTCCGGCTCTCGCCTGCCGGTGGTTGCCTCCTTCCCCGCGCTGATGCGAAACACGCTGGCCTGGATGTTGCCGTCGGCCAGGGCAGAGCAGGCCAACGGGCAGCAGCGCCGCTGCGGACTGGCCAAAGATTCATCCGGCCTTGCCTGCGGCTTCAACGTCCTGAGCGGCAGCGAGTCTGATCTGCGACGAGCCGACGAAATTGTTCAAAAGAACGCTTCGCCCGCACGCCGCCACTCGGCGGCGATGGCACTGGTGATACTGGCGGCTGTTCTGCTGGGCATTGAGTGGACACTGTTCCACCGCCGGTTGACGGAGTAACAGCCGAGGCTTGCTTGGATAACGATATGTCGTGCTATCTCGCAACAATAGAGTATTCACAGGCAGCGGTCCTGGTTGTCCTGGCGGCACTGGGCGCCTGGAGCATTGTCGCAACCATCCGCACGCACCTGCCCTGGTCAGCCCTCCGCACCTGGGGACTTTTGGCAGCGCGCTTGGCGACGCTGGCTGCGGTGGCGGCCTGGTGCCTGAACGTCACAGTCCCCTACTCCAGGGCCTCCAGCAAGTTCGAGCTGATCGTGCTGGCTGACCGCTCTCAGTCAGTCTCCCCCGCCGCCCAGCAGGCAATAGAGCAATGGATTGCCCGCGCGCGCCAAACTGTGGAGAGCCTCGGCGCGACCATGCAGGTAATCGACGTTGCCGGAGATGCCGGCCGAAGCACGCCACTGGCCGAGGCGATCGACAAGGCCCGCGCCAGCTTCAGCGGGGCTGCCCAGAAGAGAATACTGCTTCTCTCTGACGGCCGTGGAACGACCGGCGAACTATCCGCCTTGGCGCCAATGCTCAAGAACGAGCAGATCGTCGTTCATGCAATGAGCCTTTCCCCGCTCAGCGGCGAGGCGCTCATCAGCGAACTGCGATTGCCCTCGGCTGCATGGCAGGCTGTGCCGACGCCGCTGGAGGTGGTGCTATCAGCCGACAAGGCCGCCACCGCGGCAGGCCCGGCGAAACTGACGGTGCTCGTCGATGGCCAGCAGAAGGCTCAGAAGGACGTGCAACTGGCCAAAGGCCTGACAACGGTCGAGTTGCCGATCACTTTCGACAAGGAAGGTCTGCATCAGGTTCACGTTCGGGCCACCTTCGCAGCCGACAACCTGGATTGGAACAACACCGCCTCCGCCCTGGTAAACGTGCCGCTGACGCCAAGGGTGGTGATTATTTCCGACACGCCGGCCAACAGTGCCGCACTGCAAAGCGCGCTGCAGTCCAACGGGCTATTTGTGAGCCTCATCAGCAGCAAGAGCATCCCCAACCAGTTCGCCTGCGATTGTATCGTTCTGGATAACGTGCCGGCCGAGGCCCTGGGGGCCGAGCGCATGAAGGCGATGGAGAGTTTCGTTCGCGAAGGCGGGGCGATCATCTTTGGCGGCGGGCCCAAGAGCTTTGGAGCGGGTGGCTATGCCGGCACACCGCTAGAGAGCGTCTTTCCTGTCCTGCTGACGCCCAACAAGGAGCATCCGCCCTACGCGCTGATAGTGGTGTTGGACAACTCATGGTCGATGAACGAGGCTGTCTCTTCCAACATTGCCAAGGTCGAGTTGGCCAAGGAAATCGCCATCTCCGCGATGGAAGGCCTGAACAAGGGCGACTACCTGGCGCTGATCTCCTTCGACAGCGATTACCACAACATCATCCCGGTGACGAAGGTTGAAGACCTCGAGCCTGCCAAGTACGAGGTCTCGCGGATCGGCGCGTTCGGCATGACGAACATCCTGGGCGGCCTGCTGGAAGCCAGGCGCATCCTGCCGGGCATCGATGCGATGTACAAGCACATCCTGCTGATCACCGACGGCAAGGAGACCGAGAGCAGCGATTACAGCAGGCTGCTGGCCGACCTGGAGAACAACAAAGTCACGATCTCGACCATCGGCGTGGGCCTCAGCCCCGATGCGAAGTTGCTCAACACGCTGGCGTATGCCGGCAAGGGGCGATACTTCCACGCCAAGAGCTTAAGCGAGGTGCCATCGGTCGTGCTCCAGGAGGCCAAAAACCTGGAAGACCAGTTGAGCGTCTCTGCGCCGCTTCCTGTTAAGAAGCTTGAGGACGATCCAGCTTTTGCAGGCATCGACGTGGCGACCATGCCGCCGCTGCTTGGCTATAGCCGTGCCCGCATGAGGATTCATGCGTGGAATCCACTGGCGATATCGCGGAAGAACGATCCGCTGCTGGCACGGATGCGGTATGGCCGGGGGCAGTCGCTGGCGTTTACATCCTCGCCGGGCCAGCCATGGGCCAAGAACTGGATCGAGTCCAAGCCGGTGGAATATGCAACATTCTGGCGGCAGGCTGTCCTGTCGGTCCTAAGCCCGCCGCACCGGCCGCTGCGGTCACAGATGAAGTATCAGGCCGGTCAGGGCATGCTGTACATCGAGGGCATGCAGCCGGCGCAAGTTGCCCGCCTGGCGGGCGAGAAGGTCGAGACGCAGGAATTCAACGGCTCGCAAAACAGTCTCGCCATCGACCAGAGCGACGCCCTGCTTGTTGCGACGATCCCCACGGCAGGCAAGCCGACTGAATCCTGTTCATGGAGCCGGACCTACAGACTCGAATTCGGCGATGCCGTCAAGGCTGCCGCCGACATGAAGTCGCTCTGCGAAGCCACCGGCGGAACCCTTGATTCACAGGATGAAGCCCCGCTTGCCAAGGCTGAAACTGTAGTACAAAAGCAGATTCTGCCTTCGACATGGTTGCTCGTAGCGTGCCTGCTGTTGGTGACGGAATTGATGATCCGCCGCGGGCCGGCAGTTGTTGGCGTCTTTGCCAAAGGCCGCTGGCGCGGCCATTGAATTCGGGATCCCACTATCTCAGATTCAATATTTGTAGAATCTCAGATTTGAAATCTCAGATAGACCGACTACAGCAACAGTTAGCAGTATCACACACACGAACTCAAGGACAATGACTTGTGACCCAATGCACCGCACATACAGATTATGACCAAGCGGGACTCTCGGGCGGGAAATTCGCAATTCGTCCATCGACTTCGCTCTGGACCCTGAGCCCGTCGAAGGGCAACTCGCAATTCGCAATCATCATCATCGCGACATTCATGGCAATGACTTGCACCGCCTCCGCTATGGAAGTCTCCCAATCCGGCACGAAACTAGTCGTCATGGGCGACAACTTCCGTTATGTCTGGGACACCAGGCGCGGTGGAGAACTCGCCAGCGTGGAACAGCGCGCCCTGCCGGGCGGATGGTGGCTGCGGGGCAATCCCGCGCAAGCTAATGGATCATGGCAGCGAGTCAATTCCACCTTCGCATGGAAGTCGCTCGATACGATTCCGGCACTGTCGTTTTCTCCCAATCGCGGCGCATATTTCAGCGGCCAGGGGGTGGTCGCTTATGCCAATGCCGACCGCAGCTCGACGCTGAAGATCATCAGGCAGTCCAAGGACGAGCTGGTGTTCGAGACGCAATCGAATCCGAAGATCCTGGAAAACCAGCGTCTGCCGATTCCATGGAAGGTCAAGCAAGAGGTTACCGTGCTGGACAGCGGCATGGTCATCACTCGCATTGGCATCGAGATGCCTGAAAATGAAGTCTACGAGTTGGATTGGGCGTCGATGTCGGTCAACCTCGACGACATGCTTTACAAGGAGCCAAACCCCAAGTGGGCGGCAACGTTCAATTTCGGCTGGGCTTTCCCCGGCGAGGGGCGCATCACCTATGGCAATGAAGTGTTGCTCCAGGGCCTGCGGCATCTGCCGCTGGACATCGACATCAAGGCCGAGAATGCCAAGCTGACCAACAAGCCGCTACTGTACGGCTGTGCGAACTATGACCTGACGCATCTGAAGGACTCCGCCGTCAACGCCTTCGCCGAATGCTGCCTTGAGGAAGCCCTCAGCCTGGTCAACACGCGCGAGGACTTTGGCTCACACTTTATGATCCGCCCGCAGTCAGGCATGAGCCCCGTGCTGCCGGCTGCCGGATCCATGCGAGACAGGCCGAGCTTCGGCTTCAGTTGGAACCTCTTTGACGGCAGGACTCGCGGCCTGAACGAGCCGCTGACCTACCGCAACACGCTGGTCTTTGCGGTTGGAGAGCGAAAGCGTTCGAATCTGCCGTCAGCCGGCGCCGACAACCGAAACAACCTGCTGGGTGCAAGAATCTACTATGCCCGCGATAAGGCTGTGACGGCTGATGAAGTCAAGGCTATGGCGGCTGAGGGCTGCGACACCCTCATCCTCGGCCCCTGGCATCGCGCCGATTCAGCCGCTGCCGCCGGTGCGATAGCGGCCGCCCACGACGCCCAGATGCGAGTGGGCCTGGTCGTTGACACAAAGGACCTGCGTCAATTGCTGAGCGACACAACCTGGGCCAAGTCGCTGATGAAAGATCGTGACGGCCTGCTGGTGCTCAGCGCCGACTTCCTGAGCAATTCGATTCCCCAGGAGGAATTCGACATTCCTGCCGCGGATGGCCAGCCCCCCCGCAAAGTCTCCTTCAAGCAAGACGGCGACAACCGCGTCAACGCAGCCTCGTTCGCGATCTGCATGCGGGCCCTTCGCCAGATCGTCGGCCCGCGCGGGTTCCTGATCGGCCAGGTCTCTCCTGGCGGCCCGAACTTGCTGAGCCTGGCGGAATTCGACCTGCAGGCCTGTGAGAATGCGCCCTTCCAGTTCTCCGGCTCGGACGATGACCGAATGATAGGGCGAAACAAGGGCTCAGCGGGTTTCGCGCCGATCATGGACACGATGACGCAGGAGGCGGTGTCAGCGGCGGCCATCTTCGGCGACACGCCGATCATGCTCTATCCAGCCAAGGACACACGGCATCGGCAATGGTGGCAGATAGCGAATGCGTTGCCCAAGGGCGGCTTTGTCATGGAGTCCGACCTGCTGGCGGCTGAGCGGCGATTCACCACGAGCAGCCCGCAGGTTCATGGCACACTCTTTGACGGCGGCGACGGCAAGGCTGTGCTACTGCTTGCCTCCCAGAAGGCTGAGTCAGCCAAGGTGAAGCTTACCCTGACTGATGCGAAGGTCAAAGCGGTCGATGCCGCAGCCGGCAACATCCAGGATGTGAGCCTGACGGACGGCAGTTTCGATGCCGGCGCAATGGAGCCGGGGCAGGTAAAGGTCTTCCAGGTTGAGTATGCTCCGCCGAAGGCTGCACCGGCTACGGCAGCATCCGCGCCGGCCGGCAAGGAGGCAGGAAAGTGAAGAACGACATTGTGGATTTCGGATTGCGGATTGCGAATTTCCTTCGAGCAGGCCGGAAGGTGAATTCCCGGCATGTTGGTATCCCCGCGTACAACAGCGGACAGAATGTTACAGGCTGCAAGCAACCAGTCCATAGCACTAACCCCCTGGCCACATCTCAAGGAATTCGCAACTCGAAATTCGCAATTCGCAATTTCCTCAGATACAGGCTTGCCAGCTATGGCCTGGCGATGATTCTCTGCCTGTTCCTTCTATCACCTTCCCTTCTAGGCGGGCAGGCGGGCTGGGACACCGTCACATTCGACCTGACGAAGAACGATGCACAGGCCTACGCCGCAAATATCCCTGACGATGCTTTCACCGCAGGCGGCCTGAAACTTGGCGTCAAGGACGGGGCAAGCTATAGCCTCACGAGCAAGCAGTCGTATTCCGGTGAATTCAATTTCGACGCCCAGCTTGAGATTGTTGACCGCAACGATGCCGGCACGATCACCATCGAGCTTGTGCTGACCAACGACCAGAAGCAGCGTAAGGTCGTCGCCAGCATGCTCAACTATCCCAAGCCAGATGGCCAAGCGCCGGCAGCGAGGCCGGGCCGCGCTGCCGTGCCGGAAGGGGCGGCCATCGAACATCTCGAATGCCGGTATTTCAAGGACGGCAAGGCCATGAGCGTCCAAAATGGCGACGCCGTGCGGTCCGATCCTCATCCCGTTGGTCGTCGAGGCATCGAGTGGCTGCAACTGCACAAGATAGATTCTCGCGTGTGGTTCATGGGGCGATTCCGCGGCGAGCCATACAAGTGGGAAGTAGTGGCCGAGCGTCCCTTCGGCGATTTCTTCAAGGGCGACTGCGAGGATTTCCAGGTCGGCCTGGAGGTTAAGGCTTCCGGCGGCGCGGCTGGCACTGTTCTCATCAAGACGCTGCAAATCTCCGGCTCGAACGTCCTGCCCAAAGATGGCAAGATTCGCTCGTTGTTCTTCGACTTCGGTCCGGTCGATCAGCAGCTCGAAGACGGCTTCTGCCCCGTAAGCGAATACTCCATGTATACCAGCCAGAAGGGCTACGGCTGGCGTATACGAGAGCCTGAGAAGCTCTTCTTGGGCGACGAGCACGTTCCGCAGCTTACAGATGCGGAGATCGCCAAGGCCGGCCTGTCGAGCGTGGGCACCGGCAACTGGAAGCACAGCGTTATCCGCAGCTCGTACTGGCTGCAACAGCATGATATGAGATTGTTCTATTCCCGCTCGCACGGCAATGACTGGGTCGAGTTCTTCAAGACCTACCTGGACCTCAAAACTCCGCTGGAGCGGGACTTCGTCGGCATGTGCCGACCGTACATCACCAGCGTCGATTACCGCTACGAGAAGGACGTGGACGAGCGGCGCGGCTCGATCTATGTGGATGATGGTCTGGACGCCGAGTTTCTCGTCGACCTTCCGAATGGCCGATACAACGTCATCGTTGGCGTGGGGTATTCAGACACTATCTTCAGCCTCATCGAAGGCAACACCGCCTACAGCGTGGAAATCGAGGGCAAGGTCCGCAAGTCCGGCCTTCATGTCGGCTGGCGGCCCACGCAAAACCCCGTCCGCGACGTAGTCGTCGAAGACGGCCAGATGAACATCCGCATCTTCATCGACCCAAGGACTTCCATGGACAAGTACATCAACGAGGACGTTACGTCCTCGTGGATGATCAACTACGTGCTGATCCTGCCGGCTGAGCAGAAGGAACTGATGAACGCGTGGGAGTGGAAGATCATCAAGCGCCGCGGCGAAATCATCCGCCGCGTGACGTTTGTCGAGGGCCAGCCAGCCGTCACGAAGAACGAGAGCAATTTCATCAGCCTCAACGGCAAGCCCATGTATTTCCTGAAGGCGATGGGCAACTACCATGTGGGCACTACCGAACACTTCAATTACTACTGCCTGAATAACCTGCTGTCGACCCAGCACAACCTCAAGAACTCGGCGCACTTCTTCAAGCCGGACTGGGAGAAGCTTTCCTACAGCGACGACTACCCCTGGGACGTCATCGACAAGATGAACGTTACTTATACCTGGGGCTACCTGACGACGCTGCACGAAGAAGGCATTCTGTCCTTCGTGCCCAGGGCGGTCTCCGGAGAGGGAAGCCCTACCGTCGATGCCAGGGGCCGGCAGAATCGCTATGACGTCCAGCCGCCGCTGAACTCGGCCCTGGGCAAGGAGATCCAGAAGGAAGCCTACACGATGCTGGCCAACCAGCTCGCCAGCCATCCGACCAATGCCGGGCACTTCGTCTACGAGGAGTTGTGGCACCCTGACGAGAACGGCTATGACGAGCAATCGCTGATCCAGTACCAGGAGTGGCTCAAGAGAAAGTACCAGACGATTGACGCCCTCAATGCGGATTGGGGCAGGAAGTACCAGTCCTGGGACGAGATCGTCCAGCCGGTCCAGAAGGAGCAGGATGGCTGGTGGCAGTTCACGCCCGAGTTCGTGAATTTCCGGACGTTCCGCGGCTGGGCGCAGCGTGAGATGGTCCGCAACGCATGCGACCTGATCCGCGAGAAGGAACCCGATCATTTCTCCTGGGCTGCCAAGGGCGACGCCGGAACGCAGTCCTGGTACACGGGCGAGTTCCTGGACATGTTTGGCTGGTACACGCCATATGTCGCAGGAAGCGTCGCGCGGCATTTCGGCAAGGCGGCGGTGGTTGGCGGCTACCTCTTCAACTGTGAATTTGCTTACCTTGACGGCCGCCTGCAATTCGACCATGCGGCGGGCCCAAGAGTCTATCGCGGCAAGGGCGAGACCGAAGGCATTTACAACCACCTGATTTCCAGCGTGTTCAAGGGCGCCAAGGGCTTCTATAACGAGTGGTATGACGACGGCATGTGCCACGTCTTCCACTACACCGATGCGATCAAGTCGGCTGCCGCTCGCTATGCCATCAAGCACTGGTCGGGGCAGTTGGCGTTCTTCGACGAGGAAGGTTTTCAGGGACCGCCCGTAAAGCTCGAACGATCCCCGCTCTACGCATGCCGTGCCAACCAGATGCTCTATCGCCTCAGCCAGCTTTGGCTGCCGGCCAAGCCGCTGGAGCCCAAGGTGCTCATCCCGACAACCGAGTCGAGCTATTTCCTCGATTACTTCGGCAAGCCCGGCACCGATTTCGAAGGTGAGTGCATGCGAATCCTGCGGTCGGCGAACGTGCCGGTGGACTTCGTCCGCCTGTCGGCTGTGAAGGAACTCTCGAAGTACGAGGCGGTGATCATATGCGACACCGCTCAGGCCATCAGCAAGGCCGACGCAAAGCGCCTGAAGGATTACGTCGCCAAGGGCGGCAAGCTTCTGATGGTCAATGCCGGCGGCTTTGTCGACGAGGCACGCCCCCGCCGCTACAGCGATAAGGGCCAAGACGTTTATCCGCTGGAGGAGTTCGCGGAAATGGGCGGCTATCGCCTGATGGCCAATACCCACTACCACATGCCGATTAACGGCGTGAAGGTCAGCTTCGCCAAGAACGACTTCGGGCCGGAGTTCGCCGACGGCCAGAGCCTGGGTGAGTGGAATATCCGCTGCTACTACAAGCCCTCGGCCGGGTCGAGCGTCTTCATCAAGGGCAAGATGGCCAAGACGGATGAGGAGATCGCCCTGGGCATCATCAACGCCAACAAGAACGTCGCCGTAATGAACTTTTCCGGGCAGGGCGAGGCGGCACGTCAACTGACCAGGTGCGTTCGCCGCCTTCTTGAAAACTGGAAGGTCGATGGGCGCGTGACGATGGGCGGCATCGACGATGCGTGGGACATGTACGCCGGAGCTATGCAGGGCGATGGATACACTCTGGCAGCCGTCTGCAACATGAGCAAGGAAGCAAGAAAGACCAACCTCAAGCTCAGCTTCCTGCCGGCTGGGCAGTACGCCGTCATGGACGTCACCGGCGACACGCCGGACCTGCAGCGCAAGGCGGACGGCGGGCTGGCTCTGAAGAACGACCCTGCCGCCCGCGTGCTGAAGATCAACATGCAGGCATCGGCCCAGCAACTTTCGGAATCCGGAATTCCCGCCGAAATCGCGCCGGGCCAGGCCCGCGTCTTTATGATCCGCCCGATGGAGAGCAAGGTCTGGGTCTCGATCTACAAGCCGTGGCTGAAGGCTTTTGCCAATCGGCCGGTGAAGATCGCCTACGGCACAGCGGCCGCGGATAAGACCGGCGCGGAGGCCATCCAGGCTGCCCTGGCCAAGGCGGGGTTCAAGGTTGACACGGTGCCCTGCGACCAGATCAAGCGAATCAAGGCCCATCACGACGTCAACATCATTCCAGATATGCGTCATGACAGTCAGGCCAAGGACCGCGCGAAGCCCTACCTGGTGGATACGTTCGACAACGAACCGCTGGAAACAACCGCCGGCCTGATCGTCGTCGGCAACGAAGACAGCAACGAGTTGCTGCGGCACCTGGGCAAGGACGGCACGTTTGCATATGACAAGGCGCTGGAAAAGATCAACGCCCAATATCCTGGCGCAGGCCGCGGCATAATTGGCGTTGTTGAGTGCATCAACTCGGCTACCTACGACATGCGAAGCCAATCGCGTGATGCCATCACCGTCGGCGGGTCCGACGCCGAGGGTACCGCGCAGGCTGTGGCCGAGATGGTGAAACTGATTGGCCAGTATTGCAAGGTCGAGGCGCCTCGCCCGCCGGCATCGAACCCGGCCACCGCGGCGGCCTTGGCAGACTAGCCGCCCAGCCAATAGGAAAGCGCCGTGATGTCCACAAGAAGAACACATAGGACAGCAGGCCACGGCTGCAGGTTGCGGATTGCCACATGCCAGTTCACCGAGACATTTGATCCGCTTCGCAACGGCAGGATCATCTGTAAGTACATCGCCCGTGCAGCCGAGGCACGGGCAGACGTGGTGCATTTCCACGAGTGCGCGCTGAGCGGCTATGGCGGCAAGGTGGGCAAGAAAGACTATGATTGGCCCGCCTTGCGCACCGCCGCCCAGGCGGTGCTCCAGCAGGCACATGCCAGCCGGATATGGGTCATTGTCGGCACGTCGCATCCGCTGTCGGATGGCCACAAGCCGCACAACAGCCTGTACATCATCTCGCCTGAGGGTAAGATCGTCGACCGCTACGATAAGCGTTTCTGCACCAGCGGCGACCTCCAGTGCTACACCAGCGGCAACTATTTTGCGACGTTCAAGATCAATGGCCTGCTCTGCTCGAGCCTCATCTGCTACGACCTTAGATTCCCGGAACTCTACCGCGAGCTGGCCCGCATGAAGGTACGCGTGGTCTTCCATAGTTTCCACAACGCCCGGGCCAAGAAGGACAATATCCATCGCAAGATAATGCGCCGCACGCTGCAAGGCCACGCGGGCGTCAACAATATGTGGATCTCGGCTGCCAACTCCTCGGCGCACCTGTCCTGCTGGCCCGGCGTGTTCATCACGCCCGATGGCCTGGTCGCCAGCCAGCTTCAGCACGACAAGAGCGGCATGATGATCAACACCGTCGATTCGTCGATCGACTACTACGACGCATCCGGCGAGTTCCGCAATCGCGCCCTCAACGGCATCCTGCATTCGGGCGACCTGGTGGATGATCCGCGCAGCCGCGACCGCACGTGCTATTGATTGTGATCTCTTCCATTGCTCCTTATCAGCACACATTCCAGCCGACATCATCCTGCATATAGGGTAAAATCAGGTTTGTGTAGGATTACAAGTTGGTTCAGCGGCATCGAAATCTGTGTTCTTGGGCAGGCGATATGGAAAGTTATCTGACGGCTGAAATCTCCGCATCGGCGGTTGCGCATAATCTGGCCCAGCTTCGCAAATGCATCAAAAAGGGCACGCGGATGTGCGGCGTGGTCAAGGCTGACTGCTACGGCCATGGCCTGGACCTGCTGCTTGGCACCATCGCCAGGAAGTGCGATTGTCTTGCGGTGGCTGCCCCGCAGGAGGCGATCCACCTTCGCCGCCTGGGCTACGAGGGGCCGGTCCTGTGCTTCTTCACGCCCTGTGCGTTTGGCGACAGCAAGGTCCTGCGCGACGCCCTCGACGAACTTGTCTTTCGCGACGTTACACTGACGGTGACTGCCGCCGGCGAAATTCCGCTGGTGGCCGAGGCCGCGCGCCGTGTTGGCAAGGCCGCCGGCGTTAACATGAAGATCGACACCGGCATGGGGCGCAGCGGCATCGTCGCCGAGCATGCAGCCGCCCTGGCGGCCATCATCCTGGCCCAGCACAACGTAACGCTGACCGGAATGTATTCGCACCTGGCCTGCGCCGATGATGACGACAAGTCCTCGGCCAAGGCACAGGTCGCCAGCTTCAAGGCGGCTGGCAGCAGCCTGCCCCACCGCTCGTCGCTGACGCTTCACCTGGCGAACTCCGCGGGCGTCATTGACCTTCGCGATGCACACTTCGACATGGTCCGCCCCGGCATCGCCGTCTACGGCTACCAGCCGTCCGACCAGATGCACAAGGTGCTGCCGCTGCGCCCGGCCTTGCGGCTGACGGGCCCGCTCATGCAGGTAAAGGACGTGCAGGCCGGCCAGTCGTGCGGCTACGGCCTGACGTACAGCTTCCCGCGCGACGGGCGGATGGGCCTGGTGCCCATCGGCTACGGCGACGGGTACTTCCGCAACCTCTCCAACAAGGCCGTCATGCGGGTCTGCGGCAAGGACGCCCCAATTCGCGGCCGGGTGAGCATGGATCAGATCATCATCGACTTAAGCGGCATCCCCGAGGCGAAGGTTGGCCAGGAAGTCGAGATTATCTCCAACGACTCGCAGGCCCCCAACAGCGTAGAGAACCTCGCCCGCCTGGCCGGCACAATCCCCTACGAAATCACCTGCCGCCTGATGGGCCGGCGAATCAGCAAGGTGCTGGTGAAGTAGCTGAGCCTGATAAGAACCTGTCCCTTTTACTCACCGCCGAAGTCGCCAAAATCCAACGGGAATAAAATCCCCCGAAAGAGCAGGCAGACTGCAACATAATAGAGCTTTTGTTCGCGAACCCATCCTTTTGCCTCTGTGGGAATCGCAGCCCCTTCAAGATGCCAGATTCTCAGCCACTTGGTCAGGCTCCCTATCGTTAGCAAGTTGACAATCGACTTCACGAAATCAACAAAGGTACTTCTGGCCTGTACTACCACCGGCACCTCGCAGCCAAACATCTGTGCCTGCACACTGTAAACGACCGGATAGAACACAGCAACGTGCCCAAGCCTGCCTTCTTGCGAATCGAACAACTCCCATAGTCCCAGCATCCTGTCAGTGATGACGCCGCCTTCACACTTCACTGTGCCCAGTACTTCGCCGTTGCAGTACAGCCTGCAGCAATTCATTTCAGGCTGCGAAACAGCCAATTCAATGGTGGTTCCATTACGCAGGAGGCACAGAGCATACAGTTCGCCTCCCCCAATTGAAAACCAGGCCCGCCCGTGCTCGCAGCGCGATCCAGCGTGCACAATTGACAGTTGCCTGCCATGAAACGACCGCTGAGCAAACGCGTACTGACACTCATCCAGTTCTATGGAGCAAATGCCCTGTTTCCCAAACCACTCTTGAGCAAGCGATCGAACCGAGATCACAGGTATTGACGAGCAATGTTCCGCAAACACCAGACTTCCCATTCTTCGTGCGCTCCATGTGCATATTGCTCTTCGCAGGTGCCATGCTTCCGCGCCGTTGTTCTATGTGGAAGCATGTCTTTCGTTGCTCGTTGTGTGGCTCTGAGCAGACATCGGCATGCTTCCGCAAACAACGCGGAAGCATGGCACCCGCTGGAAGCCCTCGCACACTACTCCCGTTCGCCGATAACGCTCAAATAGCAGCGGCGGCTGCGCGGGCCGTCGAACTCGCAGAAGTAGATTGCTTGCCAGGTGCCCAGGACCAGCCGGCCGTCCTTGATCGGCACGCTTAGCGAGCAGCCCATCAGCGAGCTTTTGACGTGGGCGGCTGAGTTCTTCTCGTTGTGCTGGTAGAAGTCTTGCTGCCAGGGGGCCATGCGTTCGAGCGATTCCAGCACGTCATGCACCACGTCGGGATCAGCGTTTTCATTGATGGTTACGCCGGCTGTCGTGTGCGGCACGAATACCGTCAGAAGCCCCTGGGTAATGCCAGACTTCTCCAGAAACTGCTGGGCGTGGTTGGTGATGTTGATCATCTGCGACCGCCGCTGCGTCTTGATCTCGAAGCTCGTGGTGCTCATGTTACTATGCATACTAAAAGGCCGGCGGCGTTGCAACCTTTGTATCGCATGATTATGCTCTAGCAATGACCATCATCGAGCCGCACATTCACATGTACTCCCGGACGACCGACGACTATCAGGCCATGTATGCCGCCGGCATCCGGGCCTGTGTCGAACCGTCATTCTGGCTGGGAGCCAATCGCCGCTACGCCGGCACGTTCTTCGACTACTTCGCCCTCATCCTCGACTTCGAGACGGTGCGGGCGCGGCGGTTCGGCATCGACCACTTCGCAGCCGTGTCGGTGAATCCAAAGGAGGCCGAGGACAGCGGCCTGGTCCGCGAGGTGCTCGCGGGGATGGGCCCTTATCTCGACCACGGGCGATGCGTGGCCTTAGGCGAAATCGGCTTCAACAACATTACCGCCAACGAGGAGTGGGCGTTCATCGAGCAACTGCACATGGCCCAGCAGCGGAACATGCCCATCATCATCCACACGCCACACGTGGACAAGCTGCGCGGCACGCGGCGCATCGTGGAGATAATTCAGGCCGAGGGCGTCGATCAAGGCCGGATCGTCATCGATCACAATACCGAAGAAACGATGCCCCTTGCCCGGCAGACGCAATGCTACACCGGCATGACGGTCTACCCAATCTCCAAGCTAAGCCCGCCGCGCGTCTCAGCCATCATCCGGCAGTTCGGCAGCGAGCGGATGATCGTAAACGGCTCGGCGGATTGGGGCGTCAGCGATCCGCTGAGCTTGCCCAAGGTGGTGCAGCACATGGCCGGCGACGGCCATTCGCAGCAGACCATCCAAAGGATTGTCTTCGACAACCCGATGACTTTCTATGGCCAATCGCCGCGTTGGCGGCCGGAAATGAATCTCCAACCGATGAATGTTCGGGAGTTTCAACGCTGATGGATTCCCAGCCGCCACCACGCGAATTCCGCGGCAGGCTCCGGGCGTGGCTGGAGTTGTTTCGATTGCCCAACCTTTTCACGGTGCCAGGCGACCCAGTTGCGGGCTTCATCATTGCTGCGTTGGTGGCCGCTGCGGAGGGGCCTGCGGCTGCGCCTGTTGCGTTTTGGCGAATCGCGCCGGCGATTCTGGCCAGCATGTGCCTGTACTGCGCCGGGCTGCTGAGCAACGATTACTTCGACTTGGCTGAGGATCGGCGAGATCGGCCCGAGCGGCCACTACCCAGCGGCAGGGTCAAAGCCGCCACAGTCTTCATTGTCGCCTGCGTTTTGGCGGGACTGGGCATGGGCGCGGCGACGATGGGCGGCGGCATGGCGGGCGCCATCGTTTCCTCAAGCCTGCTCGCCTGTCTGATTGCCTACAACGTTGTTCTAAAGCGTCTGCCCGTCATAGGCCCGCTGGCCATGGGCTGCTGTCGCGGCCTGAGCGTCCTGATTGGCTCAGCCGCCGCCGCGCCGCAGGCCATCGGCAATCTCTACCTGCTGGGCTATGCCATTGGCACGATGCTTTACATTGCCGCGGTGACGGCTGTCGCCGCCCGCGAAACCGGCGACAGAGTGGGCTGGATCCGCATGATGCCGCCCTCAACGATGATCCTGTGGGTGCTGGCTTTGATTGCTCCCGTACTGCCGCTGGCCATCGCTACAGTCACGCCGATGGTGCTGGTCTTCCTGGCTATAGGGATCACGGCAAGATGTGCAGGAGGGCTTTCGGGCCGGCCATCGTCATCATTCATACAGGCAACCATTGGTCGATGGATTCGCTGCCTTCTGCTGATGCAGGCGGCGGCCATCACGATCATCCCCAGCCACGCCGACCTGGGGCTGCCTCTCCCCCACTTCTACCTGCCAGCGGCAATTCTGCTGGCCTTTTGGCCAATATCCGCCTGGCTCGGCCGGCGCTTCTATGCCAGCTGATGGCCATCCCAATATCGCTGCCACGGGCAATGTTTTCCGCTCTTATATCGCCCCCTCCTGATTGCCGGATTTGATGATATATGCTATGATACTCATATGAAGATGTCGGCGGCTGGACCATCTACATCTCGCGCTGCCGGTGTCTTCGCCAAGCAGCTATTGGTAGGAAAAAAAAATGAGGAACATCCCTTCCATTGCAGGCAGAATCGTCCTTTTAGGGCTGTTTCTGCTCACAGGGCGAGCCGCTTCGGCGAGCGTGATATTCCCGCAGGAAGAATCTTCAGTGGCCAACCTTGCCAAGCCGCCCAGCGGCGTGATGGTTCGATGGGACGGAAACGCCAGCGGCGTGATGATCTCTCCCAATCACTTGATCACCACAAAGCACCAGGGCGGAGGGGTCGGCACGCACGTCTGGGTGAATGGAGTGGAGTATGTCGTGGCCAGCGAGGTGGCCAACAGCGACGCCGACATTCGCGTGGATCGACTCGTAACGCTGGGCGGCCAGAACGCCAACATCAGGGACTACGTATCGGTCTCGCAGAACTACAGCGAGGTGGGCCAGACCGTTACGATCGGCGGGTTTGGGCGGCAACGCGGCAGTGCGCTGCTGACGCCATCCGGAACCGTCTATGGCTATGCCTGGAATGACAGCGACAACAGCCTGCTAAACTGGGGATCACAATTTATTGATGATTTCACTGCCAACGGCTATCTGACCGCGCATTTTGAAGCACCCGGACAAGCCGGTCACGTCACCTGCGAAGCCGGCGTTGCGGAGTATGATTCAGGCGGCGGGTGGTTTATCAACAACGGCAACAAATGGAGTGTAGTGGGGCTAACACATGGGGTTGAGCGTTTCGGCTCGACCTGGTTCGGCACGAATACCGACCCAAGCCTGCCTCATGCCGACCTGATGGACGCCGTCCGCGTCAGTGTGTATTCTGAATGGATCCTAGCTGTCGCAATGCAGTCCGAGACCATACGGGTCCCCGGCGACGGCAATGGAGATGGAAGGGTGGACGGGCTGGATTTGGGCATTATGGTGTCGAACTGGCACCAAGCTTCGTCCTCTTGGCGATACGGGGATTATAATTCCGACAAATATGTAGATGGCCGTGATCTTGGCGTGATGGTATCCAACTGGAGCCAAACAGGCCCTGCGACAGCCACCGGTGTCGTGCCAGAACCGGCAACTCTATTGCTGCTATCATTTGGCGGCATGCTGGTGGCAAGAAGCCGGCGCAACGTTTAGCTGGCTTCGTGGGCCGCTGTCCCTGCAGTTCGCTGCTCCCTCACAGCCGGTAACCCATCTTGCTGTACACTTCGGCCATTTCCTGCTCGTAGTCGAGTGACGCAATGAACATGGAAGGGTGGACGGACTTGACCTGAGCGTACTGCTGGCAAACTGGAGTTACACCAATCAATCGCCTGCCACCAACGCTCTGCCGGAGCCAGCTACCATTGTAATCCTCTTTGCTGCAGGCTTGTGCTCATCGTCCGCCGCCACAGGGCCGCCATCTCCTCAGACATTGAAGCCAAATCCTGAATTGTCTTGTACTGCCGCCGCCGTGAACAGACAATCATCTTTCGCGCGTGGTCGACAAGAGCGGTTCGCGCGATATGAGCATGGAACTGCCCTCTCGACAACCCGGCGACCAACTATTGCCCGACGGCGAGTGCCTCGACATTCGCCGCCGCCTGCGATCCGTTGCAAAGCGGCATGACCTGGCCACTGTCATCGTTAACGCATTCGACCGCCGCACGCGGATGCTGCCGTTCTTCTACTCCAGTACGCGGATGGCCCCGGCAGGCGTGCGGGCCATCGGTTCAGCCCTGGCTGATTCAGGCTTTGTCAGGACGCGAATCGTCCTGCAGCAGTGGAACCCAAACTTCAGCCCGTCGCGGATGACCTTGGACGGCCGCATGCCTGACCTGCTGCTGATCTCCAGCATGCAAATCCATGCTGCAGCCTGCAATGCTCTCCTGCGCGATGCCTGTCGAATCGACCCCGCATTGCGGCCGCTGATTATCGTCGGGGGGCCGCGGGCCATCTACGAGCCCTGGACTCTCTTAGAGAATTCCCTCGGTGAAACCTCGTCGGCCGACATCGCCGTTCGCGGCGAGGAGTATGTGCTGCTGAATCTCCTGGAGGTGCTCCTGAGCGAACGATCAGGCGGTGAATCTCTCCGCAGCGCGTTCCTTCGCGCGCGCTCAGCCGGATTGCTCGACCGCGTGCCGGGTCTGGTCTATGCACATACTTCAGCCAATGGCGTTGTGGACTCACTCGTCGAAACCGGCGTCCAGCGCCTCCTTCGGGATTTGGACGAACTGCCACACCCATCCATCGGATACAGCCTGCTCGAGCCGCCCTCTCGCCAGCCTTCTTTGGCGGGCACGGCGTTGGATGCCGCAAGCGTCCACAAGCACAGCGTCATTGGCTCGCTGGTGCTGACCGCCGGGTGCAAGTTCTCCTGCCCTTACTGCCCGATCCCGGCCTTCAACCAGCGCCAGCTGCGATTCAAGAGCCCGCAGCGAATCGTTGAGGAAATGACTCAACTGCATGGGCGGTACGGTATGAAATACTTTTTTGGCACCGACGACAATTTCTTCAACAGCCGGCAGCGGGCCCTGGAGATCGTCGAGGGCCTGGCCGAGGCTCAGATCGCCGGAAAGCCCTTGCACCGCAGCATCTATTGGGCCACAGAGGCCACCATCCATGACACGCTTCAAATGCGTCAGCATCTGCCTACGGTCCGCAAGGCCGGCGTGATGGCCCTGTGGTTGGGCGTCGAAGACATGACGGCTACATTCGTCAAGAAGGGCCAAAGTATTGACAGGACAGCGGAGGCGTTTGCTCTGCTGCGCCAACAGGGCATCATGCCTGTGCCCATGCTGATGCAGCATGACGGCCAGCCTCTCTATAGCCGCAAGGGCCATTACGGGCTGCTCAACCAGGTTAATCTGCTTCGCCGCAACGGCGCCATCGACATTCAGGTGCTGACGATGACGCCCGCCGTCGGCTCGCGGATCTACGAGCAGGCGTTTACGAGCGGGCAGGTCATCGGCCGTGCAGGCGGCAAGAGCGTCGAGCCATACATGTTTGATGGCAACTACGTGCTGGCAACGAGCGAGAAGAACCCAGCCTTGATGCAACTGCGTTTGGCTGCGGTCCTGATCTTCTTTTACAACCCACTGCGCCTGATCTGGGCGATGATCCGCCCAAAGTGCAGCCGCTACCTCGTGGACCCAGCCGTACAAGCAGGCGGCATGCTCGCCTTGCTTAGCACCCTGCCCCGAATGCTCGCATGGGCCACTCGCCTGGCCCTGGGCAAGATCGCCCGGCAAATGGCGCCTTCGGGGCCGAAGGCGCCCATGCGCGCCGTACGGCAGGCCGCCCCAAATGATGCAGAGCCTAGTACATAGAAATTCGTGTCTTTTCCGATACGGTGTCGTCCGGGCCCCTACTTTACAGCCGATAGTCCATCTTGCTGTATGCTTCCACTAATTCCTGCTCATAATCGGTTCGCCTGAAGGCTTGCGGATTGTACGGCGGCGCCTGGGCGATGGTGGCCTTTGGCATATCCACCCATAGCAGCTTCTGCGTCCAGTCGATTTGCTTGACCCAATGAGGCGCCACCAGCACTCGCCTGCCCGGAAGCCAGTTGCGCGTATCGACCACAAGGTATCGCACCATCCAGTCTTCATCCCGAACAACAAAGTCATCGATATGCCCGATCTTGCCGTCACTGGCCTGGATGTGATAGCCGATAATATCCCTGATGCTCCTCAGGCAGGTCTGGGCGCTGGTAACGGGCGCGGTTGCCGGCTGGCCATGTTCCACCCTCATCGCAGGATTGAGCTCCGCAAAGATCGGCTTATCCCAATAGCGCGGCCAATCGAAGTACTCCGCCAGGCTCGTCTCGTGCGCGCGGCTGAGCGTGAGGTGAGCATCGACACCAGGCGACTGCTCGATCTGGTTCTTGGTCAAAGCCACCTCCAGCGACATTGCCACGTGGTCAAGCCGACGAACCGATGCCGGAGAGATCAGAACCTGCCTGCCGACCAGCCAGCCGCCGGTATCCACAACGATGTAGCGGATGATCCACGATGCATCTTCCAGGTAAAAGTCTTCTACCATGCCAAGATGACCATCCAGGCAGGAAATTCCGTAACTGCGCAACTGATTGATGCCGGTCAACATGGCGCACCTCGCAGTGCGGCCGGAGGGCTTTCAAAATGCATCGCATTTGGCAAGCCAACTAATCCTCGCCGCTACTTCAGTATAGCGCCAAGCATTATTCTGGTGTCTTCGGCGTAACTTCGAGAATCTGCTTCAGCACATCATCGCTGCTGATGCCCTCAGCCTGGCCCTCGAAATTCAGCAGCACGCGGTGCCGCAGCGCCGGCAGATAAGACTGGGCCAGGTCCTCGAAGGCGACATGATATCTCTCTTGCAGCATCGCTCGCACCTTGGCAGCCAGCACCAGCGCCTGCACGCCGCGTGGCGAAGAGCCGAACCGCACGAACCGGTTCGTCATCTCGCAGGCGAATTCGCCTCGCCCATGCGTCGCCATCACCAGCCTAATCGCGTAATCCTGCACGTGCGGCGCTATCACCACCTGAGGCACCAATTCCTGGTAGCCGATGATCTCGCGGCCGTCCATGATGCTCTGCACCTGTGGGGTTTGGCCAGTCGTTGTCCTGTCGAGAATCTGCGAAAGTTCCTCGCGGCTGTTGTAGGGCACGACGAGCTTCATGAGGAAACGATCCAGTTGCGCCTCGGGCAGCGGATATGTCCCTTCCAGTTCAATTGGATTTTGCGTGGAGAGCACCATGAACGGCTCGGGCAGCTTGTACGTCACGCCGGCAACCGTCACGCAATGTTCCTGCATCGCTTCAAGCATGGCCGACTGCGTCTTGGGCGTGGCGCGATTGATCTCATCAGCCAGGACCATCTGGGCGAAGATCGGCCCCTGCTGGAATTGGAAACGCTTCACAGCGGGCTTGCCAGCGGCAGCGTCTTCCGTCACAACGTTGGTGCCAATGATGTCGGCAGGCATGAGGTCCGGCGTGAACTGGATCCGCCGGAACGTCAGCGACAAGGCCGCACTGAGCGTGCGCACCAGCAGTGTCTTGCCCAGGCCAGGCACGCCCTCCAAGAGAACATGCCCGCCGCAGAACAAGCTTATGAGGACGCCCTCGATGATGTCCTTCTGGCCGACGATGACCTTGCCGACCTCCGCGCGAAGCGATTCAAACGCTTTACGGAAATCGGCGCATCGCTGCTCAATCGAAGGCTGCGACATACTGTGCTCTCCTGCATAGACGTAATGTTCGTCATTTACTCATCGGGTTTGGTTCGTCATTCGGATTTCGTCATTCTGGTTTCCTCGCGCAGCTCCACCTCAACCGCCGCGCGCTCAAAATCTTCTGCCGCAATGTACTGCCTTGGCCGCAGACCGCCCATCGCGCATATGAATCTGTCCGGCACGATCTGCAGCCGCGTGTTGTAAAACGCGACGATCTCATTGAAGTACGCTCGGGCCAGGGCGATCCGCTGCTCGGTCTGACTCAGATGCTTCTGAAGGTCCAGAAAAGCCCGATTGGCCGTCAACTCCGGATAACGCTCGGCGATGGCCACAATCGCTCGCCCGCAGGCTTGCGGATCGGGGCCGGCCACGCCGGGGGCCGTTGCATGGGCCTGCGCTCGCAGCAAGGCCAATTCCGATTGAACCGTTTGTTCATAATCCCGCAGTCCCTTGACGATCTCCACGAGGTTAGGAATCAGTTCCGCCCGCCGCTTCAACTGCACATCCACGTTCGACCACGCCTGTGCGACGCGCTGCGCCAAATCCATCATGCTGTTGTAGACCATCCACGTCCAGCCGATCATCCAGGCGATGACCACCATGCCCCCGGCCAGGATCAGCATCGGCCATCGTCCCTGGGGCATCAAGTTCAGCAGGTGATCGTGCAGCATCAGCCCGCCGGCCGCCAGCACGATCGCCAGCACGCCCAGCATCCAGTATTGCATGTTCAGGCCGCCACTGACCTGCTGCTCGCTGCGCATGGAGATGAGGAACATCGCAGCGTTCTCGTCATGGGCAATCTCAGGCGCAACGACATCCTGCCGCTCCCGGGCCTGGCCTAATACGTATAGTTCCGCGTGCAGCGGAACAGCCACCTCGCGAAAGTGCCGCCGGTGATCGCTGTGCGCCACCTCGGGGCGATCGCATTTGCCGAAATACAGCGGATCGCCCCGGCTGCATGTGTGGCTGAAGACCTCCTGTGGCTCGATCTTTGCGCCTGCGGGACGAACGAGCACGCAGCCGCAATCGTCCTTGAGGTAGAACGGGATTTGCTGGCCGCCGCTGGCAATGGTCTCGCTGCCGCTTACGCGTCGCGTTCTCGTCCGCGTGTTGCCCTTGGCGTCGCGGTAGGTCTCGGTGACGAGCTTGGACCAATCCTCTGTGACTGTCCACTGATAGTGCACGCATGGTGTCTCTGCCAAGTAGCTCGACAGCGGATCACTCGCCTCAGCCGTGCCCTTGACCTCCACCAGGCCGATGAAGACGCCGCTTGTCTTGCAGGTAGGCGTGTTGTCGATAATTCGCCGCCGCCGGCCCGCGCGGAGTGATAGCAGCAGGAAGACGGCTGCAAGCACCGCCCCTGCCGCCAATGATAAGGTTGACCAATCCTGGTCTGTCATCAGTATGCAATATATAGCTCCCGGCGGGTTGTGACAACACGCAGAGTTCTCAGCAGGCCATTGGATATTCGATATTCTTCTGCCCAGGAGGAACTGCAGAATATCGAATGGCGAATTTCCAATATCGAAGTGAACAGAAGTCCCTCATCCGATAAGATGCTGTTTTTGCGGTTGTCGTGAACGACAGAAACGTAGAGAGCGGAGAATAGACGACGAAGTGTCCACAAATTGCACGAAACACACGAAATGAAATGGCCGTTAACTTTGGTTATTTCATTCGTGTGATTCGTGGACACTGCTTTCTGCTGTAAGAAGAATATGGACCCAAAGAAACGTATAGCCATTCTCGGTTCCACCGGCAGCATCGGCAGGCAGAGCCTTGAGGTCATAGCCGATAGCAGCGACCTTTCAGTATGCGGTTTGGCAGCCGGCGGAAATTGGCAGTTGTTGGCCCAGCAGGCCGGGCAGTTCCTGGCAGAAAAGCCAGCCTTCGCCGCCCTCACCGACGCCGCCAGCGCAAAGGAGCTTTTTGACAGAAAGGCCCTGTTGCCTGAGGGCGTCCAATTGCTATCTGGCGAAAATGCGATGGTGGAATTGGTTCGCCGATGCCGGCCTGACATGGTGCTGAACGCAGTGGTCGGCTCGGCCGGCCTGGCCCCAACTCTGGCAGCCATCGAGTGCGGCGCCGCATTGGCCATCGCCAATAAGGAAACGCTCGTGATGGCCGGCTGCATCGTCATGCCGGCCGCCCGCGCTTTTCGGCCAGAGGGCCTGCCCGTCCTGCCGGTCGACAGCGAACATTCCGCCATCTTTCAGTGTCTGGCGGCGGGCCGAAGAAGCGAGGTCCGCCGCGTGGTCATCACTGCCTCCGGCGGGGCGCTTCGCGACTGGACCGACGAGCAGGCCGCCCAGGCAGGCATAGCCGATGCCCTGAACCATCCGACATGGCAGATGGGGCGCAAGATCACCATCGACTCCGCCACGCTGATGAACAAGGCCTTGGAGGTCATTGAAGCGCACTGGCTCTTCGACCTGCCATGCGAGCAGATCGACGTAGTCGTGCATCCCGAATCGATTATCCACTCCTATGTCGAATTCTGCGACGGCTCGGTGATTGCCCAGATGGCCCGCCCGGACATGACCATGCCCATAGCATACGCCCTGTCCTACCCACAGCGCGCCGTGCGGAACGTCCAGCCGCTTGACCTGGCTGCGATTGGCAAGCTGACGTTCCGGCCCCTAAGCCAGCGGTTCAAGCGGGCGATTGACCTGGCCTATCGCGTCATCCGCACGGGCGGCCTGTCCGGGGCCGTCCTGAATGCCGCCAACGAGGCTGCGGTGGAGGCGTTCCTTTGTGGTAAGATTTCATTAGGGCAGATCGTCCCGATGGTCGAAGATATATTGCTGCAATCCCGGCCATCGGACGACGTGAGCCTGGACGCCCTGATCGGGGCCGACCAAGCGGCCCGCCAGGAGGTTGCCCGGCGAACAGAGGCCGCGACCACCGGGCCCGGTTAGGCCCAGGCGCCGGAGCCCGGAGGACCGGAAGACCGGATGTCCGAACAAAACGGCGTATTTTTAGATCTTCGATCTACGCTGGAGCCGGCTGTTGAATCAGACTAAGCCGCAGAATATCGAACAGCAGAACAGCAGAATATCGAAGTAAAAAACGACTTGTCCATTCGACATTCCGTAGTTCTATTGTTACTTGTCGTAATACCGGTCATCCGGTGCCCGGCATCGGGCGTCCGTGGCGACAAAGGCAAGACAGTTAAAATAACGGAGCATAAATGGAATACATGTTAATGCTGGCCAAGAGCGCGATGCCCATGGAAGTCCTCAGCCAGTACGTCTGGCCGGTACTCCTGATGGTGGTCGGTTTCGGCCTGGTCATCTTCGTACATGAGCTGGGACACTTCATCGTCGCTAAGGCTGTTGGCATCAAGGTCGAGAGGTTCTCGCTGGGCTTCGGGCCAAAGCTCTTCGGCATCAAGCGCGGAGAGACGGAATACATAGTCGCCGCCCTGCCGCTGGGCGGCTACGTGAAGATGCTCGGCCAGGAGGACTTCAAGCCGCTGGAGGAGAACGAAAAGCCCGACCCGCGGGCGTTCAATAATAAGTCTGTCGGGGCGCGGTTCGGAGTCATCTCCGCCGGCGTCGTAATGAACATCATCCTGGCAGCCGTCCTCATCGTCATCGTCGGCATGATCGGGATCAACTTTCCCGCCCCGGTTGTCGGCAGCGTCAACCCAGGTTTCCCGGCCAGCCATGCCGAGATAGTGTGGCAGGAGCCGCTGCCAACATCGGCGACAGCCGCCTCAGAGCCCAGTTCACAACCAACCACCGCCATTACTTCGCAGGCATCGACTGTACCAACCAGCATAACGTACGGCCTGGAGCCCGGAGACACCATCCTCGCCATCAATGGCACGCCCGCGGGGCGATTTGCCACGGTCGCAATCAAGGCTGCGTTGGCCTATAAGAACGAAGTCTTCAACATGACGATCCGCCGGCAGATCGGCGGGCGAGATTATGTCGGCATCGCCAAGGTCGGCGTTAAAGAGCGCGACACGATGCAGGCCTTCGGCGTCGGTGGCGCATTGGACACTGTGGTCGAGGAAGTCATCAACCACCAGGGGCTCGACATCAAGTCGGGTGATCGCCTGGTAAGGCTGGCCGGACAGAGGATCGAACATCACTGGGATCTGCCTGACGCGGTTCGGAATCTCGATCCGCTCGACACGAGTGCGACCTTTCAGCGTGACGGCAAAGAAATCACAATCAAGCTTCCGCCGGCGCTCATTTCGGGCGGGCAAGTCTATTTGACAGCCGAAGACGGCAAGACGCAAAAGCAGGCAGACGCTATCGTCGCTGAAATAGACCGGGATTATGTGCAGTTGGAGCACCGAGACGGACGAAGGCAGATCCTGCCTTCCAACGATGTCTCATTCTTCAAGAGCGACGGCGAGATGCTCACGATTCTGGGCATGACGCCGCGAATCAAGGTCATGGCCATCACGCCGGGCAGCCCCGCAGACAAGGCCGGCCTGCAGGTCGGCGACGTTATCATCAACTATGGCGACCTCGGCCTGGCTCCCACGCGCAAGCAGCTTTTCGAGATCAACGACAAGTTTGCCGACCGCGGCACCAACATCGTGATCCTGCGCGACGGCAAGGTTTTGCCCTCTCTCTGGGTAGTGCCCAAGAAGAACAAAGGCCTCGATCATGCCCTTCTCGGTTTTCTGCCGGGTCTGGACATGAAGCACCTCGTGGTCGCCGGCGTGGCTGAGCATTCGCCCGCAGCCCAGGCGGGAATCTCAAGCGGCAATGAGATCGTTGAGATAAACGGCAAGCCCGTTACTTCGTGGCAGGACTTGTTCGTCCAGCTCAAGGGTCTTTCTGGCCAGGACGTAACGCTGAGTGTGAAGCGTAATGCCGCAGTGTTTTCTGCCCCCATCGGCAAGCTGGATCGTTGGGCTTTCAACACCAACAGCTACGTGATTGACCCTCTCAACAACATATTATTCCGGCTGCTGATGGTGAAGGTCGTTCACACTAACCCAGCCGAGGCACTGGTCTGGGGCGTTCGCGAGACCTGGGTCTCCACGCTGGACACCTATGCGTCGTTGCGAGCGGTAATCAGCGGCACGGTCTCGACAGCTGAGCTTCGCGGGCCTGTGGGAATCGGGCAGTTGGCCTTCCGTGCCAGCCAGCAGGGCCTTTCGTACTTCATCTACCTGATGGCCATCATCTCGATCTCCCTTGCGGTGATCAACTTCCTGCCGATACCGGTGGTTGACGGCGGGCACGCGGTCTTCCTGCTGATCGAAAAGATCCGCGGCAAGCCCGTCTCGATCAAGGTGATGAACTTCGCCCAGGTCATCGGCATCGTTCTACTGCTAGGCATCTTCGTGTTTGCGACGTGGAACGACATCAGCCGGCTGTTCACACAGTGATTGCGTAGAATCAAGTGTCCACGAATTGCACGAATGACACGAACTAAACGGCGGCAAAACTGCAGTTCGTGTAATTCGTGGACTACCCTCACCGAAACAAGGAAAACGCCGATGAGATATGTCTGCAATGTCTGCGGATGGATTTACGATCCAGCCAGGGGCGACAGCGATGGAGGCGTCCCGCCCGGGACCGCCTTCGCAGATCTGCCTGACGGCTGGGTCTGCCCGGAGTGCGGCGTGGGCATCGAGGACTTCTCTCCGGTGGAATGATTCGGATGACAGACATCCTGCATATCATCGACCGCTCTGCCCCGCTGGACATGCTGCGCCAGTTGCAGTTCCTGGCTGGTGACGGAGATCGTTTCGTCAGCCTGGGCCCCCCGCCCGCTCATTGGACGGGCAAGCCCATCCGAGAGGTTCACTGCCCGCTGGGCAGCAAGCACTTGGCCGGTGTAGCTCTGAGGCCGCTAATTGCTTCCGCACGCATTGTACACTGCTGGTCGATGGCGGCCGCTCGGGCCTTGCCGTTCATGGGGCCGCTGGCCGGCAAGGTGCTCTCCCTGCCCACCGCCGGCGGTAATGCCACGGCTGCCGAGATTGCCAAGGCTTTCATCGGGGGCGACCTGCACATAACGGTTCCGACGCAGGCCTCTGCGCGGCTGCTCGTCAAGGCCGGCCTGCCGCAAAGCTATGTGCATGTCGTGCCGCCCGCGGCAACGCCGGCAGAGCATGCAGCCTCGCAGCGAACCGAAGTTCGCCGCGCGCTGAACATCAGTGATGATGAAATCCTGATGGTTTGCCCCAACGAGATGATCCGCTATGCCGGCCACAAGTATGCCGCATGGTGCCATGCGGTGCTGATGCAGGTGGATGGTCGGGTGCGTCTGCTGCTGGCGGGAGGCGGGGAGCATAACCAGAGCGTTCGCTCGTTCGCCCAGACGACCGGCTACGACCGCGAAGTAATCCTCAGCAAAGATAGATTCACGCCGGAGCAATGCCTCTCAGCCGGCGACATCGGCGTGTTCCTCGTCGAGCGCGACTGCGGGCTGTCGATGGTGGCGCAGGCCTTTGCGATGGGCCTGAGCGCGGCAGCCTCCAGCACAGCCGATCTCGTGGAATTTACCGACGGCGGCCGGCGGGCTTGCCTGGCCCCGCCGGCTGACCCGCGACTCGGCTCCGCCGCCCTGCTCAGGCTTATCGAAGAGCCGCAGTATGCTCGCCAGTTGGCCCAGGAAGCAAAGGCTTTTGCACTAGCCAATCTGACACCGCAACGTGTCCGCGCCGCGATGCAGGCTGTGTACCTAGACGCCGGGGCATAGTTTTCGTTAGTTTTCGTTCCTCTGGAAGCCCCCGCCGGGAATCGGGAGATCAGGAAGCCGCCGCCGGAAGGCGGGGGACGCCGCATGCGCAGCATGAGGCCACAGCTCAATGTGCTTCGGCACTTGCAGACTATCCCCCTGCCCCCGCAGGGGGCTTCCCAATCCCGTCGTGTCGCGGGCAACGCCATCCCCGTGCTTCCCGCACGGGGCTTCCTCATTCACGCCCGTTGTTGTTAGTCCGTCAGGGATTCGTACTGCTTGTCCAGATGCACGCGAACCAGGCCGGCAACGAGACGGACATAGTCTTCGCGGCCTACCAGTTTCACCAGTTCATCGGCATCGGCGGGCAGGTTCAGCCGGCTGGCAACCCGACGAGCCAGCGCGTCAAGAAACGGGAAGACCTCATCCCAGGCAGCCTGCACCTCGCGAAAGAATATGTCGGCCCCCACGTCGCCAATGCCCTTTATCTCTTTCAGCAGTTCACGCTCCCCGCCGGCGTCGTGTTCGGCAGCCTCACGAAGCTGCCGCAAGTCGCCGCCATACTTATCCATCAGCAGTTGGCTCATGGCTTCGAGCTTCCTTGACGTGCTTTCGTCGTACCGCGCATAACCGGAGTGGTTCAAGACGTCCGTCCGCTGCCGCCAGGTCGTCTTGAGCATCTCCTGCGGCGTGGTCCAACCCTGATCGAACAAGGCCTTGACGCCCGCCAGCGCCAGGCGATGGCCGATACGAATGCCGGAGAGCATCGCGAAGCAGAGCAGTTTGAATAGCTCCTGGGCATTATTCTTCTTCACGTCAATGCCCAGTTCCTCGGCGAAGGTCCGCCCGAAGCGGTCGACGATCTCGCCGGCAATTTGCTTGGGTGATACTTTGGTAGCTGTAGCCATAAATTCCGCGTTCCTTTCATCCCCATGCCAATTCTAAGCCCGCGGAACCTGTACTGGCTCGGCCCATTGGGAAGGCAGGTCACCCCACGCTTACCTGCCTGCCAAAGCTGACCGATTGGCTGGCATTAAGGCTGAATCTGGCATATCTGAATTGAGACGCATATTCTCAAACCTAATATTCTCAAGCTGTTGCAATTTGGCACAGACGTTGCACTGTTTTGGCTGGACGCAATCAGTCTGTAAAGAAGAAGCGACTCAATTTTTGAATGAGGCGCGTGAACTAAAGCCCATTCAAGGAAGGCGATATGGCAACCAAGAAAGTGATCGGAATCGACTTAGGGACGACCAACAGCGTGGTAGCCGTCATGGAGGGCGCTACGCCCAAGGTGCTCATCAACCAGCAAGGCAGCAGGCTCACCCCGTCGGTGGTTGGCTTCACCGAGAAGGGCGAGAGGCTGGTTGGCCTGCCGGCCAAGCATCAGCAGGTTACCAACCCACAAAACACCGTGTTCTCCATCAAGCGGTTCATGGGCCGTCGGCATAACGAGGTGGCCTCCGAGGAGAAGATGGTCCCCTACGAGGTGACCGGCGGGGCGCAAGACCCGGTTCGGGTCCGCGTCCGCGGCAAGGACTACACGCCGCAGGAGGTCAGCGCGATGATCCTGGCCGACCTGAAGAAGACGGCTGAGGATTATCTCGGCGATAAGGTCGATCGTGCCGTCATCACCGTGCCGGCGTACTTCAACGACTCGCAGCGCCAGGCCACCAAGGAGGCCGGCGAGATTGCGGGCTTCAAGGTCGAGCGGATCCTGCCCGAGCCGACGGCGGCTGCGCTGGCGTATGGCCTGGGCAAGAACAAGAACGAAAAGGTAGCCGTCTTCGATTTCGGCGGCGGCACGTTCGATATCTCCATCCTGGACATCGGCGACAACGTCTTCGAGGTGCTCTCGATCAATGGCGACACGCACCTCGGCGGCGATGACCTCGACGAGATCCTCATCAACTACTTTGCCGACGAATTCAAGCGGCAGGAAGGCGTCGACCTCCGCAAGGACCCGATGGCCCTGCAGCGGCTCAAGGAAGCCGCCGAGAAGGCCAAGTGCGAATTGTCGACGGCCATGGAGGCCAACATAAACCTGCCGTTCATCACGGCGACGGCTGAGGGCCCCAAGCACCTGACGATGTCGCTGACTCGCGCGAAGCTCGAGCAGTTGTGCGAGCCGGTATTCCAGCGGCTGGTCAATCCGTGCCGTTCGGCACTGAGCGATGCGAAGCTCTCCGCTGGCGACATCAACGAGGTGATTCTCGTAGGCGGCTCGACGCGAATTCCGCGCGTCCGCAATATAGTGAAGGACCTGTTCAACAAGGAGCCGAACAAGTCGGTCAACCCTGACGAAGCGGTGGCCATTGGCGCCGCTGTGCAGGCTGGCATCATCGGCGGCGATGTCGAGCAGCAGATGGTTCTGCTGGACGTGACGCCGCTGAGCCTTGGCGTCGAGACCCTCGGCGGCGTGATGACCAAGCTTATCGAGCGCAACACGACGATTCCGACCGAGAAGAAGGAAGTCTTCTCGACGGCTGCCGACAACCAGACGGAGGTAACCATCCACGTGCTGCAGGGCGAACGGCAATTCGCCCGCGACAACCGCACGCTTGGCCGGTTCAACCTGACTGGCATTCCGCCGGCGCCGCGCGGCGTGCCCCAGATCGAGGTCAACTTCAGCATCGACACCAACGGCATCCTGAACGTCTCAGCCAAGGACATGGCCACCAGCAAGCAGCAGTCCATCGAGATCAAGGGCTCGACGGGTCTGGATAAGTCTGAGGTCGAGAAGATGAAGCAGGACGCCGAGGCCCACGGCGAGGAAGACCGCAAGCGCCGCGAAATGATTGACATGAAGAACCAGGCTGACGCGATGGCCTACCAGATGGAGAAGATGCTCAAGGACCAGGGCGAGAAGATTCCCGCCTCCGATCGCGGCAACATCGAGTCGGCCATCTCCAGCCTGCGCGAGGCTATCAAGGGCGAAGACGCCGACGCCATCAAGAAGGCGATGGAGAATCTGGAAAAGGCCAGCCACAAGGTCGCCGAGGCGATGTACAAGGGCGCAGCCGCCCAGGCAGGCCCAGCCGCCGGCGCAGGACCATCCGCGGGCGCAACGCCGGGCCAGGAAGGCAAAGGCAAAGGCGGCGGTGAAGATGTCATCGACGCCGAATATGAAGTGAAGAAGTAGACGGACGACGAATATCGAATATCCAACAACGAACCGCAGAATCTCGAAGAAAGCGATGAAGCTGAAGCAGTCTCTGTAGATTGCATAATCTGGACATGTCGGTGCCACCCCCAAGCGTCGTTGCCGTTCGCTTGGGGGTGTTGACCAGATCGGGGCGAACACCCCCAAGAGTACTTGGGGGTGGCACCATATTTCAAACCACCTTCCGTCCGTGCCGTTCAATCCGCAATCCGAATTCCTCAATCCGCAATGTCTCTCATCTGCCGCTTTCGCTGCCGGGTATTGGAAGTTATAATGCCGCCCGGATGGAGACGACGCATGATCAAGGTCTTTCAATTCGGCATGGCGGCTGTGATTTGCTTGAGTCTGAATGCGAGCTTGTTGGCCCAGGCATCTGCGCCAAAAGTAATATTGGCTCAGCGATACACCGACCTGGAGCATGGTTTTTCGCTTTGCCCACCGGCTGATACCACGGCAGAGAAACGCACCTCCCTCGCCCAGCCTCAACTGATAACATGGACAAAGCGCGACGCGGCCACCGCGGCTATTCACTGGACACTGGCCGTTCAAAAAGGCACCGAAGCAGCGTCTATAAAGGACCTGAAAGCCTACGCCGAGGCCGCAGCCAACAAGATGACCACTCAGCGCCTGCTGAAGGACGCCAGAGCGAGCCTGGTGCAGGTTGCCAAGAAGGATGCGTTTGAAATTACCGCGCTGACCGCCGATGGCAAGTTCTGGCAGAAGCAGGTGTGGGTGCAGGGCCATGGCGGCGCTTTTCTGATCCTGATAATGACCGGCCCGCCCGACGGCAAGATCACGCTGGAGCCGATGCTCAGCGCGGTTCTGGAAACACTGGAGATTATCGACGTCAAGGCTTTGCAGAGCCAGACGCAGAGCAATCTCGAAGCCGGCAAGCGAAACCTCATAACCTGGAGCGACGGCAGGATCGCCTCGGTGCTGGCCAGGCAGCCACAATGGTTCATCATCACCAACAACGACAAGCCCGTAGGCTGCCTGGTTCGCCGGGAGGCGATGGCGGAGCACGGCGGCACGCACGGCCTGGAGATCAAGACGCGCCTGCTGACGAAGAATGGCCAGGGCGCGACGCTATCGTCGCTGGACCTGTTCACGGCTGCCGATCAATCGTACGAGCGATACGAGATTACGACCAGTCCGCTGGGCAGCGAAAAGGTCTTGCAGTTGGAGCAGTGGACCAAGAAGAACGACCTGCTGGTCCATCACGTTTCGCAAGGCGGCAAGGACAGCAAGCATCAAACCAAGACGCCAAGTGGAACGTATCTTTCGGCGGCAGGCTTGGAGATCGTGACGCGGATGGTTGAGCTGGACAAGCCGGCGACCTATGCGTTCCAGGTTTATAACAGTTCCTACAACGGGTTCGACACGTGGCAGTTGGGCATTGTGGGCCCAACCAAGGCCAGGATCGGCGGCAAGGAAATCCCGTGTATCCGAGCGACGATGCAGCCGACGCTCAAGGCAGAGCCCGGCGAACTGCTGCTGGATGAAAAGGGCAATGTGTTGAAGTTGCGGGCAGCATGGCTGAATATGGAAGCGGCGACGGCTGAGGCAGCAGAGAAACTGTTTCCGGAAGCAAAGGACTTAGCAAAGGAATGAATTGGGTGCGTGGATCAACACCCCCAAGAGTACTTGGGGGTGGCACCATTCTGAATAGCCATCGGTGACGTGAAATGACTGACAAGTTTTCGGCAGATACTTCCCCCTATGACGTAATTATCGTCGGCGCTGGCCCGGCGGGACTGGCGGCTGCGCTCTATGCCGCGCGCGACCGTTACAAGACGCTGCTGCTGGAGAAGAACGGCCTGGCCGGCGGGCAGATCATGCTCACCGAGCGGATCGAGAATTACCCAGGCTGGGAGAACATCTCCGGGCCGGACCTCATCCAGCACATGACAACGCAGGTGGAGAAGTTCGGCGCGGGCCTTGCCACCGGCGAGGCTGTCGAAACCATCAAGCGCCGCGATGACGGCCTGCTGGAGATAACCATCAACGAGGGCGAAAAAACCTACCTGACGCGGGCGATCATCCTTGCGCCGGGCAGCGACTATCGCCAGTTGGGCATCCCCGGCGAGCAGGAGATGCGCCAGGCCACCAAGGTCAGCTACTGCGCCACCTGCGATGGTGCGTTCTATCGCGGCAAGCACGTGCTGACGGTCGGCGGCGGCAATACTGCCGTCGAGGATACGATCTACCTGGCCACGCGATTCACGCAGAAGATCACGATGATCCACCGCCGCAAGGAATTCCGCGCGCAGCAGGTGCTGGTGGAGGAATTGCAGCAACTCTCGCAGACAAATAAGGCCATCGACATCAAGCTGCCCTACGTGATCGAGGAGATCGTCCCAAGCGCCGACAAGAGTGAGATTGATCACGTGCGCCTGCGGAACGTTGAAAGCAACACGGTCGAAACGCTGAAGGTCGACGGCGTGTTCGTCTTCGTGGGGATGATTCCAAATACGAACTTCCTGCGCGGCATCGTGCCAATGAACGATGCTGGCTACATCGCTTGCGATCCCATTACACTCAAGACGGCTGTGCCGGGGATATTTGTCGCCGGCGACTGCCGTCAGCGCGCCGCGATGCAGCTAGCCACCGCCACCGGCGACGGAGTGGTGGCAGCCATGATGCTTAAGGAATACTTCCGCAATCCCAAGCAGTGGGCTGCAATCGAAAGCCCCCTTCCGCCGGGAGAAAAGGGCTGGTAGCGGGCATTGTAAATCGCGGAACTCGGATTGCGGATTAAGCGACAGAAGCGGCAACGACAGCGGAAATCCTCAAGCACGGCAAATCAGGTTGCCGATGCTCTGAGGCAGAAAGAGATGACGCAACTACCTGGCGATGGTCGCCGGCGGCGAGTCATCCAGATAATGCTGACGTCAATTGCGAAGGAGATGGCTATGGGCAAAGGCAACAATTCTCAACGTAAAGAAACCAAGAAACCCAAGAAGAGCAAGGCAGCCAAGGGCAAGAAGTAGACAGGTGCTGCCTGGTTGAACACTCTGATCAGTTAAAACACAGGCAGCCTTGGATATCTTGGAAGCCTCGTGCGGAAGCACGGCGATCCCCCGCCTCCCGGCGGGGGCTTCCAGAATATCCAAGGCTGCCTGTTTGCTTTTCTTCAGCAAGTGCGTCTGGTGCCTGACCTACACTCACGCCTTAGACTGCTCTAAGCGAATCGACCAACAATTCGTAAAATGCACCGGGGTCGCTCTCGAATTCCAGGCTGTGCTGGCCGGGCAGTTCGCGAATCGCAGCCTTGCCGCCTGTCAATCGCTGCACTTCCTCCAGCGTCCTGGCGTTGTGAATGATGCGATCTTCGCTGGCCAGCAGCAACGTCGTCGGCGCCGCAATTGATTTTGAGCGGCAGCGACGCAACTCCAGATCAATGCGTTTGCTGACGCCAAGGAATCTCGCCGTCGCCTGGTGCAGACGGTGCCGATCCGCCCGCAAGTATTCCCGCATCGCCTCGTTGGCGGTGAAGAGTTCCACGTCATTAAGCGGTATGTCGAAGAGCTTTTCCGGGTGAATCAGCACTCGCGAGGCGATCCGCAACTTCGTCAAAAGCGAGACGTCAACGCGCGAGCGAATGCCCGGAGCCACAAGTGTCAATGATGCAACCTGCGTCGGCCTTCGCAGGGCCATGTACGCCGCCAGCAACTTGCCGCCCCAACTTATGCCCACCAGGTTCAGCCGGCTGGCAGAGGTTTGCTCCAGCGCGAAGCGGCAGGCCGTCTCAACATCATCAAGCAATTGGTTCAACGACGGGCAGTCGCCGCGCGCCGCAGTATTTGCCCCGCTGCCGCGGCGCGTAACCTGGAACACCGGCCGGCCGGATCGCGCCATCACCGTGGCAGATCCCATGAACCAGCCCGGGTGCGACTGAATGCCGTGGACCTGCAACACGGGCAGCGCCGAACCGCCGGAGATACGCGAAGAAAGAACATTGGCAACTATGGATGAGATGTTGCCGCGACAGACATACACGCTCGTCTCATAGCCGTCCGATAGCCTCAGCGGCAGCACGTCGAGATTGACATCCGGCGGCACCGGCCTGGAGAAGGACACGAAGGGATCAAGTTTCCGCTGTGTAGTGTTCAATACCTCACCAATACAAGCTTAGTCGATTTCCATGTCGCGGGTCAACGTGGCAGCCGTTGGACCAGTTCAAGGCACGCTCGGCGCGAAGCGATAATCTACGGCCGCCATGCCACCGTTGTTGTTGCTTCATTTCGTGCGTTTCGTGAAATTCGTGGACTGCTGCCTCGTCAATCCAATTGCCCCGGCTTGTCGCGGGGCTCTGAGTATTCAAATGGTTTTGGCCCGATGAGCGTCTGCCTGCGCTGGCCCACATTTACCAGCAGGCCAATCGCGGCACAGTTGATTACCAATGATGAGCCGCCATAGCTGATAAACGGCATCGTCATGCCGGTCACGGGCATCAGTCCCATGGCCATGCCATTGTTGATGACCAATTGCGCAAATAGCAAGGCCAGCACTCCCACAGCCAGCAGGCGGCCGAACGGGTCGTCGGTTATGACCGCTATCTCCACTCCCAGCACGAAGATGACCACGTAGAGGAAGAGAACCGCCAGGCACCCCGCCAGCCCCCACTGCCCGCCGATGACGCTCAGGATGAAGTCGGTATGATCTTCCGGCAGCATGCTGAAATACGAATCTGAATCATTCCATCCACCCCGGCCACTTACGCAGCCGGCCCCTAAGATCATCTTGGACTGGCTTAATTGCCTGCCCTTGTCGCGCATCACGCTGGGCTCTTCCTGCCGCAGCCAGCCCTCCACGCGAACAATCTGGTGCGGTTCCATCTTGACCAGGCTCAGCGGCTGAAGGTCGAACACGCCCCCCCCGCCTATCTGGAACCGGCAATAAGCCACGGGCGTCTGCACAAGGCGGGAGCCTTCTTTATCGAATCGCACATTGTAGAAAGCGACCGGGCCGATGCGCTTGGCATCGAACTTGGTCTTCTGTATCTCCCAGCTCGCCGGGTCTACCTGGCGCGGGATCGGCATAAGAACCAGCAGGCAGCCCAGGCCCAGGATCACCAGCAGGTGCCGCAGTCTAGCCCCGGCCATGAAGAGCATGAAGTACAGCGTCGGCAGGAACAGCAGGCTGGTGCCCAGGTCGGGCTCCTTGAGGACCAGCACCATGGGGATTAGTGTCAGGACGAATGGGATGACCATGCCGATGAGGCGGCGGTAGTTGTCGCGATATCGCAGGTACCACGCCAGCAGGATTATGTATGAAAGCTTGGCAAGTTCGGAAGGCTGGAACGAAAGCTCCTGCCGGCCGATCCAGCGATGCGAGCCTTTGCGAGGCTGGGTCAGCGGGGTTGGAATGAACACAAGCACCAGCAGGATGATTGTCAGGACGAACAGCGGGTAGGCCCAACTGCCAAGCTTCGGATATGGGACGATCGTCGCCCCGATGAAGACGCCCAGGGCCACCATGGAGAACATGACCTGCTTGGCGGCGTAGCCATCCAGACCTTCAGATTGCTCGGTGGCGCGGATGGCCATGATGCCGATGGCCATCAGCGCAAGCATCGCCAGGATGATCGGCCAACTGGTGTAGCGAAGATAGGCCCGAAGAGTCTCAAACATCGCATCTCCGACGATACCACATTCGGCGCTTCATAGTGGCGCAGGATCTATCTGCTCAAGCCTTGCTCGGATTTCGGCCTATTGTCCCTGTAGAAGGCGTTTTCTGCGAGCTCATCAACAGGCGGGATTATAGGCTGCGCCAAGGCCTTCTTACAAGAAGCAGTTCCCTCCGCAAGCTGTGCGGAATTTTCGGAGCAAGAAGTTCCCTTGACATCAGCCTGCAAGTATACTGACGCCCAATTTCGCTCCGGCGGACCTGATGAGCCCTTTCCTTTGCCGGTTCGAGACCATGCGTGCCGCGCAACTGGAAAGCCGCCTGAATGAAGCGATTGTCAGCGATATCAAATTGGATGCTCGCTCGCCTGGGCAGGATTACCTCCTCAGGCGGATTCATCCCCGAGATC
>CAYQJH010000003.1:0-60573 GCA_964417755.1 uncultured Planctomycetaceae bacterium | reverse complement strand
ACGAACCATCTCTTTTGACTAGCCCTCAACCCCTTGAGATCACCGAAGCCGACGCCGTCAACGTCACCACCTCCGGCGGCGGCGATGACGAGGAAGTCGGCGCCCCCTTCTAGCCCACTGACCTTGACGGAGTATCCTTCAGCACGGCAGGGCTGCATGAATCCATCTGCCACTTATTACCTTCGCGGACTGGTTCTGGAGGCCCATGCCACAGAGGCTAGCCTGCTGAAGCGGATGGATCAGGTGCTTGGGCTGTTCCGCGGACAAGACGGACAAAACCCGCCCGCCGCCTGGACGACCGGTCTTTCATTTCCCCAGATATATGCCGTTCGCCTTTCGCTGGCATCGGCGCAGGCGATAGAGTCCGACCAGGCCGGTTTTACGCTCCGCTGGCAGGGCAAGCTGGCCGATGGCCTGCCTGTCCAGTATCACGTTGCCCAGCAAGGCCGGCGGATTATTATTGACGGCCACGCCCGGCTGGACATCAATTTTGCGGATCATCGAGCCGAGATACTGGCGGTGCCGGAGGCACAGTGGTGCATCAACCACGCCTGCATCGTGCCGATGCTGTGCGAGATTCTCAGCCGTTGCGGGCAGCACGTCATCCACGCCGCACAACTGGCGATTCAGCAAGGGCAAGCCTGGCGCGGCATCCTTCTTTCGGGCGCCAGCGGCCGGGGCAAGACGACTACCGCCCTTGCATTGGCCAATAGCGGCATGGAACTGATTTCGGATGATACGTCATTCGCCGGGCCGGCTGAGCAGTCCTCGACGGGTCTTCTATCATGGGGCCTGCGGCTGCCCTGCAAGGTGGATGATCGGACGCTGGCGATGCTGCCGCACCTTAAGGCTCTGCCGCGCCGGCCGGCCAGCACCGGCCATGAATACCTCGTGGATGTCTCGTCGATTCATCGGCCGCCGCAAGTCCTCACTTGCCCCAAGGCGATCTTCTTCCTGGAGCCGCCCAATGCGGATGGCCATCAGACTATGGTAATGGACAAGGTTCAGGCCCTGGAGCGCCTGACGCGCGAGAATGTTCGCGCCATCGATCCGCAGGCCGACGGCCCCGCCGGCGCAGCCTTCGGCACATTGGCCCAGCTCATCAAGACCTGCCAGACCTTCCGCCTAAGCGCCGGGCCAGACCTGGGGAGGCTGGCGGCCGCCATTTTGGATGCACTGGAAGACTAAGGAGAAGTTGAGTGCCGTGGTTTGCGAAGCTGGTGCCGTGGTTTGCGAAGCGCAGCGGAGCAACCACGCTGACGCCTTCACCACGCAAGGCTCAGTTACAGGGGGCAAACATGGACGGGTCGTTGCCGTTTTGTGGTGCGGGCGTCTCGCTGCACATCCCTGGCATTATCAGGATCTGCCCCAAGCCAAGTCGAAGGGCACCACAATTGCCTCCTGTAACTGGGGCCTTACTGCACAAATGTGCCTCCATTGCTTTAGCTTGGCGGGGCCGTCATAATCTTCGCCCATCATGGATGACAAACAGCACAAGGAACGTGAGCACTTCTTCAGCGCCGCCAAGCTGATTGCCGGCATCACGCTGGTATCTCGCCTGCTGGGGATGCTGCGCGACATGGCTGTCACGTCGCTGGGGGCCAACGAAGCCACTGGCACATTCATCGTCGCGTACCGCATTCCGAATCTTTTCCGCCGGCTTTTTGGCGAGGGGGCTCTTTCAGCCGCCTTCGTGCCGGTGCTGGCCGAGACGGAGAAGAACGAGGGCCAGCAGAGCGCCTCGCGATTTGTCGCAAACGTCCTGGGCCTGCTGACGGTGATCCTCATGGGCCTGACGCTGCTGGTCTGGGCGGGCTTGCTGCTGTGGTACTACTTCTATGGCCGCCGGCACGGCCAGGCGATGGAAATCCACGACGCCAACCGCCTGGTGACCCTCACGTCGATCATGCTGCCTTTCACGATTACAATCTGCCTGCTGGGCGTGGGGGCTGGGGCGCTCAACTGCCGCGGGCATTTTTCGTTCCCAGCCGCTGCGCCTATCATCCTCAACGTGTGCATGATCGCGGCGGCCTGGTGGGGCGGCAGTTACTTCAGCGGCAATATAGACAAGCAGTTGACCACGCTGGCTATGAGCGTGCTGATAGCTGGGGCGATACAACTGGCCAGCATGTTGTGGATGCTGAGGCGCACGGGCTTTAGCCTGCGATGGCGGTTGCGGCCGGTCGAGCCGGGCATCAGGACCATGCTGCCGGTGATGGCCTCGATGCTGCTTGGCATGAGCCTGCCGCAGATTTCGTCCTTCCTGGAAAGCATCATCATCAAGACGTTCTCCGCCGGGCAGTCGGTCATGACCGGCAGCATCTTCGGCCACAGCTACACGCTGCCGCTGCCGGCTGGCGCACAGACGCACGTATACGCGGCTGGGCAACTGTACCAGTTCCCCATGGGCGTGCTTGCGATATCGCTGGGCGTGGCGGTCTTTCCGCTGCTTAGCCGATATGCCGCCCGCAACGATATGGCCAATCTGCGCGAAAGCATCAACCGGGCCTTGCGGCTGGCCTTCATGGAGGGCCTGGCCAGCGGCGTGGGCCTGTTCGTCCTGGCAGAGCCCATCGTGCAACTGATCTACGCCCGCCGCAAGTTCACGCTCGACGACGCCGCCAGCGCCGCTTTCATCCTCAAACTTTACGTGCTGGGGATGTGGGCGTATTGCGTCTTCCAGATATTCCTCAAGTCCTTCTATGCGCTGAAGGAACCCAACCGGCCGTTGCGGGTGGTCTCGGCGATGGCGGTGCTGAACATCGTACTGGTGCTGACGCTTATATGGGTGCCCGGGCTCGGCTCGGGGGCCGTGGGCCTATCGACGGCGATCACCATGTCGATCAGCGTCCTTACGCTGGCAGCCATGCTGCGCAAGCGCCTCGGCCGGTTCGGCGGGCGCAAGCTCGCGATGAGCGTGGCCAGAACGCTTGCATCCTGCGCAGCAATGGCTGGCAGCATCTACTTACTGCGATGGCTGCTTGGCCCGGTGGCGGCATGGAAGACGGTGGCCCTCTGCGTCCCCTTCGGCGGCGGGGTGTTCGTGCTGACAGCCTGGCTGCTCCGCAGCCCGGAACTGGGCGAACTCTTTGGCGCACTGAGGAAACGGCCTGCATGATAATCGCATTATGCATTGTGCATCGTAACAGTGGCGCGGGCATGTATCAGCCCAGCATGGTGATAGCCCCACGGGGGCGGAATAAGGAAGCCCGGGCCGTAGCGCAGCCCGAAGGGCGCAGCGAAGGCCTGGGTTAAAGTCCTGGATAAGAACAAGCCCTGAAAGGGCGGAATCAACCCGGTATTGTTTGCAGAATTACCATATTCCGGTTGATTGATTTCGCCCCTTCGGGGCTTGGTTCTCTGTTCGTCTTGACCCAGGCCTCCGCTTTGCTCCGGCCTGGGCTTCCACATTGCACCCCTTTGGGGCTTACGACATAGACGATGGAGCCGACATGCCAATGCCATCAGCTCAACGTATTTGATATAATTGATGCATTACTTGAGACTTTCCATGAGCCAGACTCTTTCATTGCCTGAGCAATATCTGCAACTGGACAGTCAGGCCCTGCGCCGGCGCGTGGCCGCGCGGAAGGCGGCCCTTGCCGACAGCCTTTGCATCCTGGGGCATCATTATCAGCGGGATGAGGTTATCGAATTCGCCGACGTCGTCGGCGACAGCCTGAAGCTCTCGCAGTACGCAGCCTCGCAGAAACAGGCCCGGTTCATTGTCTTCTGCGGCGTGCATTTCATGGCTGAGTCCGCCGAGATCCTCACCTCGCCGCAGCAGGCGGTATGCCTGCCGAATATGCTTGCCGGCTGTGCGATGGCCGACATGGCCGACGATGCCGCGATGCAGTCAGCCATGGAGGAAGTGCAGGAACTCTCTGGCGGGGCCAGGATCGTCCCGATCACTTACGTGAATTCCACTGCCTCAGCCAAGGCTGTCACCGCGCGGTTCGGCGGGGCATGTTGTACGTCGAGCAACGTCGCCAATGTCTTCAGGTGGGCGCTGGCCCCGGCCGACCGCGGCGGAGCCGGCGCGGACAAGATCTTCGCCATCCCGGATGAACATCTCGGCCGAAACACTGCCATCGCCTTGGGCTATTCGCCGCGGCAGTGCGTTCTGTACGATCCGAAGCTTCAATGCGGCGGCCTGGACCGCCAGGCATTGGCCGACGCCAAGTTCATCCTGTGGCAAGGCCAGTGCTACGTTCACCAGGTTTTTCGCCCGCAGGATATTGGCGCCGCGCGGTCTGCCATGGCGGCTGTGCGCGTAATCGTTCATCCCGAATGCTCTCATGAAGTGGTAGCCGCAGCCGATCAGGCCGGCAGCACCGAACAGATCATCAAGGCCGTCGACGACTCGCCTTCAGGCAGCCAGTGGGCCATCGGCACCGAGGCGAACCTTGTCAGCCGGCTGGCCAGGCGGCACTCGAACAAGACGGTTCGCCTGCTGGGCAACCGCCGTGCGCATTGCACGCAGATGGCCCGCATCACGCTTGGGCACCTGCTGTGGGTGCTTGACGGCATAGCCCAAGGCCAGATGGTCAACCGCGTGAGCGTGCCGGCGGAGACAGCCAGCCAGGCCCGCATCGCCCTGGAACGGATGATAGGCATCAAGGCCCAGACAGACGCAACGGAACGACTTTAACCACAACGACACGAAGACACGAAGAACAGAAAGCGGCAAAAGACTTCAGAATTCGGGGCGCGGCAAGCGACAACGGCTGTTGCGGGTCTTCAGCGGAAGCGTGCGAAATGAAGTCATGTCGTTGCCGTTCAATCCGAAATTTGAAATCCGAGATTTTAAATCATTTCATAGGCGGCCATCAGGCCCCTCGCGCCGGGAAAACCCTGAAAACGCGATATTTGCAGTCAGATGTTGTTGTCTGGCCAATTGATATTCAGGTCGCGCGGATATAGTGCCGATAGAAATGTTCATAGAACTCATCTCGCTCTTACAAGTTGGCGAAAGGATGGCTGTCATGAAGGTTTTGATCGCGGACAATGATTGGCGTTTTGCACAGCAGGCTGGCGAGTACCTCGAATCCAAGGCCCACCTGGTCGTGCATCAGCCCAAGCCCAAGGAAGCCCTGGCCACCATCGAGCACTGGCAGTGCGAGCTGGTGATCCTCTCGGCCGAGCTGGCGGAAAAGGGCATGCTGGAGGCCATCAACAAGCTGCCGAATCGCCCAGCCATCGTGCTGGCAGGCCGGCTGGACCAGTACGACTGTGTCTGGCGGGCGTGGCAAAAGGGCGGCGACGACATCCTGATGAAGCCGATCTTCCATACGCATGACTTGCAGGTTGCCATGGTGACGGCCTTGGAAAACGCCGCCGGCGGCAGGCGCGCCCGCAAGACGCGTCGCTCGGCGTGAAATAGCTCTCTAACCGCAGCCGGCGCCGCCATAACTGCGGAACGCCGGCTAGCGGATGAAGATATGCGTTGTCTCGTGAATGCGGCGGGCATAACTCCCGCCGCATTCTTTATGCGCACAACGACAGATCGGGGTGCCATGCTTCCGCGTTGTGTGCGGAAGCATGTTGTATTCTCGCGACGATGGCATGCTTCGCAGCAACCACGTTGACGGCGGCTGGACATTGTGGTTCAATCTGTATTCCGAACACGATCGGGTGCGTCCATGTTTTCCATACGGCGAGCATGAAAGGTGCCAGAATGGGATCACTCATGGGCAAGTCTTTGGGCAAGGGCCTTCTGTTAGTGCTTATTGCTGCTGCTTGCACTGAACTTCAATTCAATGGTCATGATTGGAGCTGGGACTTTCCTGGAATGGGTGGTGGTGTCGGAGTCTTACTGATTGTCGCCTCCGTCATCCTGTATCGCATATACAAGGCAATGCGAGTCCTGTTTCCTGATTATCATCTTAAATACGCTTGGCTGATACCTGTTGTGTTTATCGCCGTCTGTCCGCACGCACGCTATGTTGGAAACATGATCGACAGCGCTAGCGGAAGGATTCCGCAATGGGAATTCAATTGGGGCGGTTCCCAAGTCAAATGGCTGTTCTTGCTATTGATGATTACGGTCATAATGTTGGTGAATATCCTACGTATGTTGAAGGAATGTGCACCAAAGCAGTCCGGAAAGATGTTTGAATAGCCTCCAGTTTTCGTATTGATGCCGCCGGGTAAGCTGAGAATTCTGGGCCCCATGTTTTCCGCGGCCCGCTTGCGAATGTCCGCGACACGAAGATGCAATAGCCCCAGTCATGAGGGCAAAGGCTGACAGGCCGTAGCTGTTTGTGGTGCGGGCGTCTCGGCTGCATGCCGTCCGCACGATCAAGATCTGCAGGCGAGACGCCTGCACCACAACAACGGCAACGGCCCTTCCAATGTTTGTCCTGTGACTGCGGCATTACGCCGTGGCTGCTTATGTGATTGTCTATCGGGGGGCAGTTCGCTAAAATCTCCTTTTCCGCCCCTCATGAGTTCTTTACCAGATGGGGCGCAAGCATTGGCGTTACGCGCGGGCAAGACGCCCGCAACACCAAACGAATGGAACGGACTTGGCTAGATGACTCATCGCATTGAAATCAGGCCTCGCGCGGGTTTTGGCGATCCGCATGCTGACGGCGTGCTGGCGCAGATCAGGGAACTGGGCATTGGCGGAATCGAGAAGGTCGATCACGCCCGGCTGTTCTTCCTGTCGGGTAATCTGTCAGCCGACGACGCCCGCAAGATTGCCGAAGATCTGCTGATCGACCCAGTGGTTGATGAGTATGCGATTCCGGCTGCGGCGCAGACAGAGGCATCCCCGTGCTCCCGCACGGGGCTTCCTGAAACAGCCACCGCATCCCCGGGCTCCAGCACTGCGCTTCCTGAAGGGGCATCGCCGGCAGAGCAGACGCAAGGTTCGACGGCGCAGGCCAACTGTGCCAACGTCATCGAGATTCACCTCAAGGCTGGCGTGATGGATCCGGTGGCGGCCTCCACCGAGCAGGCCATCGCCGATATGGGCTTTGATGTCTCTTCCGTCCGAACTGCGCGGCGATACGAGTTGTGCGGCCAGGTCGATGCGGCCGGCCGGGAGACCATCGCCCGCAAGCTGCTGGCCAACGCCGTAATCGAGGACATTCATTACCAGGCCTTCACGCCGCCGGAACTTCACGGCCATCAGTACCAGCTCAAGGTCGTCGAGGTGCCGATCCGCAACTTGGACGATGATGGCCTGCTGGCCCTTTCGCGTGATGGGCACCTGTTCCTGAACCTCACCGAGATGAAGGCCATCCAGGAATACTTCCGCAGCCTGGGGCGCGAGGCGCGGGACGTGGAATTGGAGATGATCGCCCAGACCTGGAGCGAGCACTGCGTCCACAAGACCTTCCGCAGCGACGTTTGCGTCACCGACAGCAAGGGCAACATCGTCGAGGAGATTCCCAACCTCATCAAGACGACGGTTTTTGCGGCTACCAAGAAGCTCGACAAGCCCTGGTGCATCAGCGTCTTCAAGGACAACGCCGGCATTATCGACTTCGACGAGCAGACGGCTGTCTGCTTCAAGGTCGAGACGCACAATCACCCCAGCGCAATCGAGCCCTATGGCGGGGCGGCCACCGGCATCGGCGGCGTCATTCGCGACGTGCTCGGGGCCGGCATGGGCGCTCGCCCTGTGGCCAATACGGACGTCTTCTGCTTCGGCCAGCCGGACATGCCGCTGGAGGCTGTGCCAAAGGGCGTGCTGCATCCGCGGCGCGTGATGCGCGGCGTGGTGGGCGGGGTGCGGGACTACGGCAACCGCATGGGCATTCCGACCGTCAACGGTGCGGTGTACTTTGACGAGAAGTACACCGGCAATCCGCTGGTCTTCTGCGGCACGGTGGGCATCATGCCGCGGGAGAAGTGCTTCAAGAACCCGCAGGCGGGCAATGCCATCCTGGTCGTTGGCGGCAGGACCGGCCGCGACGGCATTCACGGCGCGACATTCTCCTCCGGCGAGCTGACGCATGAGCACGAGACGGAGTTCTCGCATGCCGTGCAGATCGGCAACGCCATCACCGAGAAGAAGACGCTGGACACGCTGATGCAGGCCCGCGACCTGGGCCTTTACACCGACATCACCGACTGCGGGGCGGGCGGGCTTTCCAGCAGCATCGGCGAGATGGGCGCCGAGCTCGGCGCAGAAGTGCACCTGGACAAGGTGCCGCTGAAGTACGCCGGCCTGCGATACGCCGAAATCTGGATCAGCGAGGCCCAGGAACGAATGGTGCTCTCGGTTCCGCCGGATAAGCTTGAGCAGATATTGAAGATATTCCACGACGAGGGCGTCGAGGCCACCGTCATCGGCACCTTCGGCACGAGCGATAAGAAGTTGCGGCTGTTCTACGCCGGCACGCTTGTGGGCGAGCTGGACATGCCCTTCCTCCACGACGGCCTGCCCCGCCCGACAAAGGACGCCGTCTGGGAGAGGGTCGATAAACCATCGCCAGCGCCGGCTGCGCGAGACAACTACAACGACATCCTGCTGAAGATCCTGGCCAGCCCGAACGTGGCCAGCAAGGAATGGATCGTCCGCCAGTACGATCACGAGGTGCAGGGCGGCAGCGTCGTGAAGCCCTTAGTGGGCGTCAATCAGCAGGGCCCCGGCGATGCAGCCGTCATCCGCCCGGTGCTCAGCAGCCGCAAGGGCGTGGTGATTTCCTGCGGCATGAATCCGCTGCTGGGCGAGCTTGACCCGTACCAGTCGGCCCTGCACGCCATTGATGAGGCCTTGCGCAACTGTGCTGCGGTCGGCGGCAACATCGACCGCACAGCCATCCTGGACAACTTCTGCTGGGGCAACTGTAACAAGCCGGACCGCATGGGCAGCTTCGTGCAGGCGGCCAAGGCCTGCTATGACGGCTCGGTTGGCTACGGCGTGCCGTTTATCAGCGGCAAGGACTCGCTCAATAATGAATTCCGCGCCGAGGACGGCTCGACGGTTGCGATCCCGCCGACGCTGCTTATCTCGGCGATGAGCGTGATCGACGATGTCGCCAGGTGCGTAACCGCCGACGCCAAGGAGGCGGGCAATTACGTTTTCATCCTGGGCCGCACCAGCGGCAAGCTCGGCGGCAGCCATTACCTGCTGGCTGAGGGCGCTGCAAGCGGCACCGACGTGCCGCCGGTGGACGTGGCGACGAATCTGAAGGTGATGCAGGCCGTTCAGGCCGCCATCGCCGCCGGCAGTGTGCGGGCCTGCCACGACCTGAGTGAAGGCGGGCTGGCCGTGGCGGCTGCCGAGATGGCGTTGGCCGGTGATGTCGGCCTGGAACTGAATGTCTCGGGCCTGCCGGTGCCGATGCATGAGCCGGGGCCGTCGCTGGCGGCGCTGCTGTTCGGCGAGTCAGCCGGGCGATTCCTGGTTGAGGTGACGCCGGAAAAGTATGACGCCTTCCTGCGAATCGTGAAGGATTGCCCCTTCGGTGAGATCGGCCGCGTCAGCGACAGCAAGCGATTGACCATCAAGGCCGGCAACAAGACAGTGCTGGACGTGAGCGTGCAGCAGGCCCTGGAGGCCTGGCGCGGGACGTTCAGGATGTAGAGGGCCGCCCATGGCGGCTGATATGAAATTCCAAATTTCAAATTTCAGATGCCGTTCAAGATTTCACATGCCGTTTTCAGAGGTTTCCGATGCCAGCAAAAGCATTAGTCATACGATCAGCCGGGACCAACTGCGATGTCGAAACCGAATTCGCCCTTCAGCAGGCGGGTTTCGAGACGCAGCGGCTGCACGTCTTTCGGCTGATGGAGCAGCCGGAGCAGTTGCGGCAATTCCAGTTCCTGGTTTTTCCGGGCGGCTTCAGCTATGGCGATGACATTGCCTCGGGCAAGATCCTCGCCAACCAGATGCTGCACCGGCTGGCTGAGCCGCTGAACGAGTTCATCGCAGCCGGCAAGCTGGCCCTGGGCATCTGCAACGGCTTTCAGGTGATGGTCAAGAGCGGCCTGCTGCCATGGGCGAAAGTCGAGTCAGCCATCGCTCACCGCGACGCGACGCTTGCCTGGAACGACATCGGGCGGTTCGAGGTCCGATGGATCCACATGCGTAGCGACAGCGACAAGTGCGTCTTCCTGCCCAAAGGCGAGATCATCACGCTGCCGATGGCCCACGGCGAAGGCAAGTTCGTCCCGCGCGACCAGGCTGTGCTGGAGCAGATTCGCCAGAATGACCAGGTGGCCCTGCGCTACGTGGATGAGGCCGGCAACAGCGGGCCGTTCCCGATCAATCCCAACGGCTCGATTGACGACATCGCCGGGATATGCGACCCCACGGGCAGAATCATGGGCCTGATGCCGCACCCGGAGCGGTTCGTGGACGTCACGCAGCACCCGCGCTGGACTGCCGGCAAGGTCAAGCGAGCCGACGGCTGCCTGTTCTTCCAGCGGGCGTGGGAATACCTGAACAAGTAGACTCCGCGATATTGCATCTGTCATTTCTTGTCCAGCCTGGAAGATTCCTTGGCAGGCATACAGACAAAGTCTTTGAGGTCAAAGGCATTGTTGCGCATAAACTGTGTAGGATTCTTCTCGTGGAAGAAGGAGACACGTTATCTCGCCAACTTCACATTCTCGAACAGGGCGGATAAGGCGACTGGCCATCGTAATGGCTGCGTTGCTCGTCACTGCTGTCTGCCTGGTGAAGTTTTACGTCGCCCCCCGCTATGCCTGGCGGCAGATTCACGCGCAGGTGAGCCAGCAGTGGGATGGGGCGGTTCGCGCCGCCAGCGTCAGTGTCGGCTGGCTTGGCAGCGTGAACCTGCAGGATTTCGAGCTTGTCGATCAGCAGGGGCGGCACTGGCTGCTGGTGCATGATCTGGAGCTGGACTTGGAGAATATCCTTTCGGGCAGTCCAGCGTTGACGGGTATAACCGCCCAGGGGCTGCAGGTTGACTATTACGCGGCAGATGCAGGCAAGTCGCCTCTGAAGCAGCCTTCTGCCGAGGCCGGACAGGAGGCCGCCCAGGAGCCTGCGCGAATCGACCTCAGAACGCTCAAGATGAACGGACTAAGCGCCGTTCTGCATCGCACTGAAGGTCCCTCGCTGCTGCTATCTGGCGTGGATTTCGCCGTTCGAAAGGAACAAGGGGCATATCTCATCGATGTCTCGCAAAGTCTACGCAATAGCCAGGGTGGCCAGCCGATGGTCTCTGGCGTGCGCCTGGCAGGCCGGTATAAGTCAGATCGCCTGAGCGTGGATGATCTGCATATCGGGGTGCAAGGCCTGGATATTGACTGCCCGCATATCGAGGCTGACCGCAGTGGCTTTGCATTGACTAGCTTGGCACTGACGCACGGCGAGGACTTCGCCTTCCGGTTCGAACAACTCCATCTGGCAACAGCAGGCGAGCCATGGTCTTCGTCACAGGTGCGGCAAGTCCGTGGCCGCGGGCTGGACATCCACATCGGACGAAGGCTCCTCTTGCCCGCGCCGGCGGGGCATGGCCCAGCCGGCGCACAAGAAGATTATGCCGCCGCGAGCAAGATTCAATTCAATCTGGCCCAGTTGCAGAGCGTCTTCGACCCGCAGTCACTGGACTTGAGCGGGATTTCGGTAATCCTGGAGGCCGTCCGCGGGCCATACAAAGATGTGCAGGCAATCACGGACCTGGACCTTCAGGCTGCCCGGCAAGATCGTCAATTGCTGCTGACGCTCGCCCAGGCGGGCCGGCGGGAAGGCGGCTTGCGCGGAAGCGGCCAGCTTGGAATCGACGACTTGGCGCTGAAGTTGTCTCTTGAGGGCGACTACCGGGCCACCCCGCGCCACGTGCAGGCATGCACAAGAATGTTTTCCGTGCCCTGGCTTCGCAGTGCACAGGGCAGTTGTCGGATGAACCTGCGGATTGACGGCAGGCTGGGCGATGCCAATTCGCTCATCCCCACCGGCCAGGTGCTGCTGAGCGATTGGACAGCCCGCGGCGGCACCGCCTCCAGGTTAGAGAACATAAACGCCAGGCTGGTTCTGGGCGAAGGCATCGTGAGTCTGCAAGTAATGCAGGCCGACGCCTTCGGCGGCAAGGCCAGCGGCTCCATCAGCATCTCAACAGGTCGCCAGAAAGAGCATGCGCCAGCCGCGCTGGCCGGCGAGCTTGGCCTCTCGCACGTGAGCCTCTCGGAGCTTTCGGAGGAATTCTTCCCGCAGCAGAAGATCCACCAGGGCACTCTCGATGCCAAGGGCAACTTCAGCTTTCGCGCCGGCGATTGGGATACGCTGCGGGCCAGCGGCCTGGTGCAATTGACCGATGCGAATCTGATCAACCTGCCGGTGCTGCCGCAGATTTACGACATGCTTGGCCTGCTTAGCGGGCAGGACCTCAGCATGACGGACGTTGCCGGAGTCATCGAGATGGCCGGCGCGGAAGTGACCATCAATCGTGGCGAACTGACCAACCCGCTGGCAGCCATCGAGGTCGAACGCGGCGGAAAGGTGAATCTTCAGACGCAAGAGGTCGACCTTTACGCGGTGGCTGTGCCGCTGCGGCGGGTCAAGGGCCTGCTGCTGGACCTGCCCCTGGCGAACCTGTTTGTTAATCTTCACGATCATCTGATTCGACTGCACGTCAAAGGCAAGTGGACGGATCCGCCCGCCAGGCTGATCCGCAAGGAACCGCTCAAAGATGTCAGCCAGGCTGCGCTGGATTTCTTCCGCCAGGCAGCCAACACTGGCGGCAACCTGCCCCAGCACATCCTGCGATCGTTCCAGGACACGTTCCGCAGGCTGAACCTGGGTGGATAGGACATGGCCCAATTGGTGCGGACAGTTCTGTATGACCATCACATCCGCTGTGGCGGAAAGATGGTCGACTTTGCCGGCTGGGAGATGCCGCTGCAGTATTCCAGCGGCATCATTCAGGAACATCTCCAGACCCGCCGCGCCGCGGGCCTGTTTGATGTTTCGCACATGGGCAGGCTCGTCTTTCGCGGGGGCGATGCCCTGCGGTTCCTCCAGCACTCGCTGACCAATGACGCCGCGGCACTGGAACTTGGGCGAGCTCAGTACACGCTGATTCCCACTGCCTCCGGCGGCGCGGTTGATGATGCGTACCTCTACCGGTTTGCCGAAGATGAATACCTGCTGGTGGTCAACGCAGCCAATCGAGCGAAGGATTTGCAGCACTTTGGCAAGCTGATGGAGGGCTTCGGCGACGTGCAGATGCTCGACCGCTCAGCCGACATGGCGATGATCTCGCTCCAGGGGCCGGCATCGGCCCAGATATTGACAGACATTGCCGATGGTCATGAGCTGGCTATCGGGCCACGGCGGAACGACCTGGGCACTATGGCCATTGCCGGCACGCGCGTGCAGGCCGGCAGGACTGGCTACGCGGGCGAGAAGGTCGGCTTTGAATTGTTCATCCCTCCGGAAAAGGCCGGCGATATCTGGGACCTGCTCGTTGCCCGCGGTGCGGCGCCGGTAGGCCTGGGCGCACGCGATACCCTGCGCCTGGAGGCAGGCCTGCCTCTTTATGGCCACGAGCTTGGCAACGATCTTGAGGGCAATGAGATTCCGATCTTCGCGTGCAGCCTGGCGAAATTCGCCGTCAGCTTCTCGCCACAGAAGGGCAACTTCGTAGGCCGCGAGGCACTGGCCCGGCAGCACGAGGCCTTCCGCCGTCTGGCCATCGGCGATTACTCGCTGCTGGCCAGCCTGCCGCGGAGGATCATGCCATTGGTGCTTCTGGATAAGGCTGTCGCTCGCCGTGGCTCAGCCGTCTACAATGGGCAAGAACCGGTTGGCTATGTTACCAGCGGCACAGCTATCCCGGTCTGGCAAAGCGGCCGAATAGAGCTACGAGCAATTGCACTGGCACTGATCGACAGCCGCCTTGGCAGCGGCCAGATGGTAGAAGTTGAAGTGCGAGGTCGGCGCTACCGTAGCCAGGTTACGAGCAAAGCATAGTCAGCGGCAGTCTCGCTTCGATAGAAGAGGAAGACCATGATCCCGACAGACTTGAAGTACACCAAGACGCACGAGTGGGTTCGCCTGGAAGGCGATGTCGTCACGATGGGCATAACCAAATATGCCGCTGAGCAACTGGGTGACATCGTGTTCGTGGAATTGCCCGGCGTCGGCAAGAAGCTCGCTGCCGCCGGCGTCCTTGGCGTGATCGAGTCGGTGAAGGCGGCTGTGGAGATATTCGCGCCGGTGGCCGGCGAGGTTACCGACACTAACCAGGCCGTCGCCACCAACCTGACGCTCATCAGCAATGACCCGTACGGTGCCGGCTGGATGGTCAAGCTCCGCCCCGAGAACCCTATCGAGCTTGAGAACCTGATGGACGGCCTGCAGTACGAGCGATTCCTGAATGAACAACAAGGGTAAACAGTTGAAGCATTGAAATGGCCGCTGACGAGAGCGCCCCCAAATGGGTGCCACGCTTCCACGTTTTTGTCGTATGCGGAAGCAAGTCTTCATCTTCAAAGCGCAGCCAGCGAAGTCGACGGGAAGGTTCTCAGCGGGCATAGGTTGAACTCAGCACGATGAAAGTCCCGGCCATCTGGAGCATGGCTTTCCTGAGCAGGCCTCTGGAATCTTAACAATGCCTTTGACCTCTAAGGCATTGTTTTGTATGCCCGCCGAGAAATCTTGTCTGTCCGACAAGAAATTGATGGATAGCAGTATATGCTCAACGAACTCATCCACATTCCCCTGGGCCGTCTGGACTATGATGCCGCACTTGATATCCAGCAGCGGCTGGTCGGTATGGTACAGGCTCAGCCTAGTCGGGCATTCCTGCTGAGCGTCGAGCACGTCCCGCCGATCATCACGCTTGGGCGAAATGCGAATCACGGAAACATCCTGGCTTCGCCGAATCGCCTTGCGGAACTGGGCATTTCCGTTCGCCCTGCTTCACGCGGCGGAGACGTGACTTATCATGGCCCGGGACAACTGGTGCTCTACCCGATCATGCGGATCGACCGTCGGGGCGGCCTGCGGCTATACATTCACAACCTGGAGCAGGCTGTCATCGTCTTACTTGACCGATTCAACATTGCCGGGCGGCGAATGGACAAGCTCACCGGCGTCTGGACAGACCAGGGAAAGATTGCCGCCATTGGCGTTGCCGTCAGCCGATGGGTCGCCTATCACGGCCTGGCGATCAACGTCTGCCCGAAGATGGATCATTTCGACCTGATCATCCCGTGCGGCCTGCGCGGCCGAAAGGTCGCCAGCATGGCGGGCATCCTCGGCAGAGCGATAGCAGTTGGGCAAGTGCTCTCGGCAGCAGTGCAAGCCTTCGCACAAGCGACACAGTTTCAGTCCATCCGCACCTGTGCTTTTGAAGATGTTGAACAGTGTCATGCCATCCAGCCCGTTACAAGTGCCCAGCGGATTCAAACGGCACGGCAGCGTTTGCCGGCCTGGCTGGCCAAGCCGATTGCACCGTTGGCGCGCCGGCCGGCTGTCGAGCGCATCTTGCGAGACCTCAATCTGGCGACTGTTTGCGGCGAGGCTCGCTGTCCCAATCGCGCGGACTGTTGGGCTGCGGGCACGGCAGCCTTTATGATCCTCGGCCGCTCGTGCACGCGCTCGTGCCAATTCTGCGCGGTGCAGCAGGGCAAGCCCGAGCCGGTTGATGACAACGAGCCGGCCGCCGTCGCCCGCGCCTGCCAGGCGCTGCACCTGCAACACGTGGTGATCACCAGCGTCACGCGGGACGACCTGCCCGACGGCGGCGCAGGCCAATTCGCCTCGGTAATCGATGCCGTGCGGCGGTGTAGTGCAGGCGTTCGACACAATTGTGGCGCAGGCGTCTCGCCTGCTTGTGGTGCGGGCGTCCCGCCCGCAAAGCCTCACGTTACAATCGAGGTTCTTACGCCGGATTTTCAAGGCAGGGCTGAATCGGTTGAAGTGGTAATTCGCGCCGGCTGCGATGTGTTCAACCACAACATCGAGACCGTGCCGCGCCTCTACGCGCAGGTTCGCCCACAGGCGGATTATGAGCAAAGCCTCGGCGTCTTGCGATGTGCCCGGCAGGTGGCACAGAGTGCGAACCGTACCGCGCACATCAAGAGCGGCCTGATGGTCGGCCTGGGCGAGCGCGACAATGAAGTGCTCGAGGTCATGTGCGACCTTCGCCAAGCCGGCTGTGACATTCTTACCATCGGCCAGTATCTTCGTCCCTCAGCCAGTAAGTTGCCGGTGGCGGAGTATATTCCGCCTTCTCAATTCAAGCGGTGGAAGTTGCAGGCTCTGGAAATAGGCTTTGCCGCGGTGGCTGCCGGCCCCTTTGTCCGCAGCAGTTTCCAGGCACACGAAGTCCTCGAAGCCGCCAGCCACGATCATTGACTAATTTCTACCGGAAGAGCGACACAGCATTCCGAATAGCCGGCTGCGCTCAAGGATGCGTCTGGATCAGCCAGAAGGCCCGCCTCAATTTCGCTTTCGCCGCAATGAAATCAACAGGCACGGCAGCCCTTTAGAGCCGCCGTGCCTGTTGTTGTCTGCTGCTACTGCATCACTGCTTCAGGATTGTCGGAATCTACCTTCCGGCGATCTGGATGAAGCAGATGCTGCTGCCGGCTGAGGCATTGATGGTGAGCCTGCCGTCGGTCACCACCACGGTCACGGTCTCCTCAAGATACTGCCCGGCCTTGGCCTGCGTGGTCGGCACGCCCTCTACCGCAAACTTCTGCGACTTGAGCGTGGCTGAGTTGCCGCCGGCTACGATCTTGACGTTGTACATGCCGTTGGGCACGGCCACTTCCCACGTCGCATCCTTCAGCAGCATGATCGACGTGTCATAGCGGACATCCGGCGAACTTGCGTTCTTGCGCTCGACGGCAAAGCCGGAGAGGTCCTTGTCCCAGCCGAAGCTGTAGCTGGCTCGATTGCCATATACCAGGCCGCTGTCACTCAGATAGCCTGCGGGTGACGTTACGCCGGCCGGCTGGAAGTTGACGTTGATGGCCGTGCCGGTTTGGGCGGGTGGAGCCGACGGGGCAGCCGACGTCGATTCACTGCCGCCGGTTGCCTGTATCTGCTGGCCCTGCATGCCTTCCCCGCCGCTGGGGATGATGTCCAACTGGATCAGGTTTATCGGCGCGTACGTGCCGGAGACCCTGACGACCTCAACATAGATGTTGCCGCTGGCGTCCGGCTGGACGGCATTGAACGTCGGGAAGATCGTCTTGTTGTTCACGACGTTGAGCTGCTTGCTGGTCGTGGAATAGCCAATCACGTTGTACTGCGTGATGCCGCCTTCAGCGCTGGAACCAAATAGCGTCAGGTTGTAGGTGGTATTGCCCGACGTATCGAGGTTGTAGAACCTCAGCTTGCCGCTACTGGAGGCTGTTGAATACACAGCATCGCTGATGGCTGTATATGGATAGCCGTTGAGGAATGTGTCGGACAGAATGAGATTGGCCGCCCACGGGAAGACGACAGCCTTGGTCAGCGAAACACCAGTCGCGGCGTTTGTGCTATCGACAAGATTGCTGATGGTCTCTGGCACGTCGAAATACTGGATGTTGTTCCAGTATCTGCCGTCTGCGCCGGGGCTGGGCGTTATATAGTTCCAGAAGTCAACAAGGACGGTACGCGTGGACGACGTTACGGTGATATTCACGGTGGCGGTGTTGCTGTCCATGAAGCCATCACTGGCCTTATAGGTGAAGCTGTCGCTGCCGACATAGCCGCCGGATGGCGTGTACGTGAATGAACCATTGGAATTCAGCGTAACCGTGCCGTGCGATGGATCGCTGACCTTGATGGCCGTCAGCGACTGGCCGTCCGAATCAGTGTCATTGCTCAGCACGCCGGCTGCCGCAACACTCAACTGCTGGCCGCTGACCACGCTGTACGAATCGTTACTAGCCGATGGCTTGTGATTGATGTCCATCTGGAGCAGGTTGAGCGGGGCGTACGTTCCGGAAACCCTGACGACTTCAACATAGATATTCCCGCTGGCATCCGGCTGGACGGCATTGAACGTCGGGAAGATCGTCTTGTTGTTCCTGACGGCAAGCTGCTTGCTGGTCGTCGAGTAGCCGATCACGTTGTACTGCGCCGTGTGGTCGGAGCCGTCATTAATGCAGCCGAAGAGTGTCAGGTTGTAAGTGGTGTTGCCGGACGTGTCCAGGTTGTAGAACCTCAGCTTGCCGCTGCCGGATGCTGTCGAGTAGACGGCATCGCTGATGGCTGTGTATGGATAGCCGTTGAGGAATGTGTCAGACAGAATGAGATTGCCGGCCCAGGGGAATACCACAGCCTTGGTCAGAGAGATGCCTGTTGTTGCGTTCGTGCTATCGACAAGATTAGCGATTGTCTCAGGCACGTCAAAGTATTGGATGTTGTTCCAGTATCTGCCGTCGGCGCCTGGACTGGGCGTTATGTAGTTGAAGAAGTCCACAAGGACGGTGCGCAGGCTGCCGGATGGTGTAGCCGTTATCGTCAGGCTCACCGTTACGGTGTTGCTGTCGCCGCCACTGTTGTGGGCCTTGTAGGTGAAGCTGTCGCTGCCACTGTAGCCGGTTGTCGGCGTATAGACGAACGAACCATTGGAATTCAGAGTCAGAGAACCATGCGAGGGATCGCTGACCTTGACGGCCGTCAGGCTCGAACCGCTATCATTGGACAAGACGCCTGGGGCTGAAACATTAAGCGCCTGGTCGGTGTAGGTGGAATAGGAGTCGGCCACTGCCGTTGGAGCACTTGACGTTACGGTGATGTTCACCGTGGCAGTGTTGCTGTCCATGAAGCCATCATTGGCTGTGTATGTGAAGCTGTCGCTGCCGACGTAGCCGCCTGATGGCGTGTACGTGAATGAACCGTTGGAGTTGAGGGTAACCGAGCCATGCGATGGGTCGGTGACCTTGACGGCCGTCAGTGTCTGGCCGTCCGAATCCGTGTCATTGCTCAGCACGCCGGTGGCCGCAACACTCAACTGCTGGCCGCTGACCACGCTGTACGAATCATTAGTGGCAGATGGCTTGTGATTGATGTCCATCTGGATCAGGTTGAGCGGGGCATACGTCCCGGAGACCCTGACGACTTCAACATAGATATTCCCGCTGGCATCCGGCTGGACGGCATTGAACGTCGGGAAGATCGTCTTGTTGTTCACGACGTTGAGCTGCTTGCTGGTCGTGGAGTAGCCGATCACGTTGTACTGCGTGAGGCCGCCATCAATGCTAGACCCGAAGAGCGTCAGGTTGTAGGTAACATTGCCGGAGGTATCGAGGTTGTAGAACCTCAGCTTGCCGCTGCTGGAGGCTGATGAATATACGGCATCGCTGATGGCGGTGTAAGGATAGCCATTGAGGAATGTTTCGGACAACAAGAGGTTGCCCGCCCACGGGAACACGACGGCCTTGGTCAAAGAGATGCCCGTCGCCGCATTCGTGCTGTCAACCAGGTTGGCAATCGTCTCGGGCAGATCGAAGTACTGAATATTGTTCCAGTATCTGCCGTCGGCGCCCGGGCTGGGGGTCACATAATTCCAGAAATCAACCAGAACGGTGCGCAGAGTGCCGGAGGGTGTTGGGGCTATCGTCAGGCTCACCGTTACGGTGTTGCTGTCGCCGCCGCTGTTATGGGCCTTGTAGGTGAAGCTGTCGCTTCCGCTGTAACCGGTGGTCGGCGTATAGACGAACGAGCCATTTGAGTTCAGAGTCAGTGATCCGTGCGAGGGATCGCTGACCTTGACAGCTGTCAGGTTGGAACCGGTGTCATTGCCCAGTACGCCGGGTGCTGAGACATTCAGTGCTTGATTGGCATAGGTTGAATACGAGTCGGCGACGGCCGTTGGCGCCGGTGTTGTGGAACCTATCGTCATCTGGATGAAACTGATCGGCGCGCAGTCGCCGGAGACCCGCACCACTTCAACATAGATGCAGCCGCTGGCATCGGCCTGAACATTGTTGAATATTGCGTATGCGGACTTGTTGTTCTGGCAATTCAGTTGCTGGCTCGTGGTCGTTGCCCCGGTGACGTTGTACTGCGCCACGCCGCTGAGACCCGTCGAGCCGAATATCTTCAGGTTGTACGTGGTGCCGGAGGTCGCCAGGTTGTAGAACTTCAGCTTTCCGCTGCCGCCGGCGGTTGAATAGAGATTGTCGCTGATGGCGGTGTAGGGGTATCCGTCGATGAACTCTTCAGTAAGTTGAAGATTGCTGCGCGAGGGGAAGTTCACCACGCGGGTCAACGATATGCCGGTTGCGACGTTGGTGCTATCAACCAGGTTGTCAATGGTCTCCGGCACGTCGAAATACTGCAGGTTGTTCCAGTACCTGCTGTCGGCTGCCGGGTTGTTCGTCCACCAGTTGCCGAAGTCCACCAGCACCGTGCGAACGGCCGGCTCGGCGGCTGTCACATTGAACGTGACGGTGGCTGCGGCGCTGTCGGCCTGGCCGTCATTGACCTTGTAGGTGAAGCTGTCGCTTCCCGTATAGCCCGGCGTCGGCCAGTAGGTGATGATGCCGGCTGTGTTGCTCATGATGCTGCCGTGCGAGCAATAGGTCTGCCTCATCATGCGAAGCGGATCGCCGTCCGGATCGCTGTCGTTGGTCATTATGTTGGTCAGGATGGTGTTGCTGTAGTACGTGCCGGTGACGGTGAAGCTGTCATTGGTAGCCGTCGGGACGCGATTTGGCGGCGTGATGCAGATCTCGTCAAAGGTGGCTGCATCGTCAAAGCTGCCCACGCCGAACTTGCCGGTCATGAACGTCGAGTCGCTGGCGGACAATACCGTCGTGCCGTCGTACTTGGCTGTGATTGCGTTGCCGCTTCGACTGACTTCGATGTCGTGGTAGGCCGTGCCGCTCAGCAGCGCCGTGCCATACGTCGCCAAGGCTGCCTGGCGCGTGCCGCCGACAACCTTGTATAACGCAGTCTGACCGGCTGTGCGATTGAAATTCGCATAGTAGTAGTTGTTGGCATCCTGGTAGCCGAAGACCAGTGCATAATCGGCTGTTGAATTGCCTGCTGCCTCCAGCGTGGCAGCCTTGCAGGTGTAGGTGAAATCGCCGTAGGTCTGGCTGGTGATGAAGGAAAGCTCACCCAGGCGGTTGCCCGAGAGGTTCGAGAAACTGCTGGTGTTGATGTAATAGCCCCTGTTGGTCGTGCTGCCCAGTTGCAGCCCCGCTGTCCAGCGCGAAGGTGTTGCAGGCGTCCAGCCGGTGGTGCTGCTGTTCTGGAAGTCGTAGTACAGGCCGATGGCCTGCACAGGCCCGCACCAGCTGTCCGTCCGAACTTCCAGGGCGGAATGGTCCGGGCCTCGTCCCGAGCCCGAGGCGCCGGCAGGCCCGTTGTTGCCGACCATCCATGACTTCCTGGTGCCATTGTAATGGATGCTGCCGTTTTCGACGCTGTAGAGATAGTCCAGCGAGTGTGGATAGTAGTACGAAATGCCGTAGAACTCGGTGTCCTGCTTTATGAGACTGTTGTTGTCATCATATATCCGCATGTGCCACTTCGTGTGGCCGGGGTTGTCGTGGTCCACGAACTGCATGTGGCCCTCGACGCGGTACCACTTGTCCATCTCCATGTCGATCGCGGTGCGAAAATCTCCGCCGGTTGGCCCCTGGACGTAGGAGTAGATGTACGTCTGATATAGTCCATTGGTGCCGCTTGGGATCAGGTAGCCGAAGAAGACCATCGTCTCAGCCCCGGGGGCTTCATGGTCCTCGGTGCCGTGATAGCCATAGTAAGTGAAGCTTGGCGGATTGATTGGGTTGATGCGAGCGTACAGCCGGTAATACATATCAGAGTATTGATTGTAATAGAGGTTGTTCTCTATCACGCCGGTCCAGGCCATGTCCTGCAAAGACACGGCCAGGTAGTTATGCCCACCTGGAGCACCTCTCTTTACGTCCAATTGCGAGGTATTGTGGTCTTCGTCCCATAGGCCGTTGTCCAGGAGGGCGGTTTCGGAACCTCCCAGGCCGCTGCGCCAGTTGCTGGAGAAGAGCACTCCTCCATAGGCCATCGATGCCATCAGCAAGACCATCAGACAGACAGCGATTGCAGATTTGGGGATTCGAGGGTGCATCGGCGTCTTCCTTTCTTCTGTTTGCCCAGTGTTTCGACCACGTACACGATTCTCACCAAAGCCTTAAGGGCCGGTGCCCAGTGCGGACAAATATAGGACATGACTCTTCTGTCTTGCGCAAGGACGCAAGCGAGACGAGCTGCAACGGCGCGGGCCTGCGCTGGATCTCCTTATCGCCCGCGGGCCTTACTGCCGTTATTCAAAGGAACAAACGAAACGTCTTTGACTCCACAAAGCGCACGTCTGCAACAGACGAGATCTGACTCTACGAGTTGAGGCCTCGATAATAATAGGATTCGCGAATAAACCAAAGATTTTTTTTTAGGGAATATGCAAACGCCGCCCGGCAGATGAATATTTCGCGCCAGACGTTCGGGCGGGTGATCGAATCAGCGCGGTGCCCAGCTGCAGAGCAGGCGAGCAGTGGAACAGGAAACGAAACGGGATCGAGCCTGCGGTCTCCTGCTCTACTGTTCCCCCGCTCGCTATATGCAAAGACAATGTTGAAGTACTGCTAGACGGCCGCGGCGACCCCGACTGGCAATAGGTCGCCGTTCGTTCTGGATTGCGAGATCGTCATGTGCAGCTTTCTCCACTTGCGCAACTGATACCAGTTGAAGATCACCGGCAGAAGCAGGTCGATCACCTCATCGGCTACCAGCAGCCCGCCCAGCACCGGTGCAGCCATCGAGACAATCGTAGGCATCTGTGTGAATGACCTGCACTCATTGATCTCTCTTAGCGCTATTTCCGAGACGGCAACAACAGGCTGGAGGCTTGCATGAAGAACGATTGAAGGTTATCGAACGGGAAGATTCCCAAACCACATCGAGGCTGCGATCGCGGCAGCGTTGTAGAGCATGTGTGCAGCGATGGGTGCAGCTAGGCGGCCGGTTCGGTGGTACGCAATGGCTGTCGCCAGCCCCAGCCCAAAGACCGGGATGATGGAGATCGAAGGATGTACGGCTGCAAAGAGCGCGGCGCTGCCCACAATCGCGGCCGGCGGCTTCATCCTTCGCAGCATGCCCTTCAGCACCAGGCCTCGGAAGATGTACTCCTCCAGTGGAGGCGCGATGATGACAGCCAGCACCGCCAGGTAGATGCTGCCGGGCTTCAGGCTGCCGATTATGTCTTGTGTCTGCTCCAGCCACGTTCGAAAGGCGGGTACCTGATGCACCAGTGCGAGGTATGCGACGGCAGCAATGATGGCCGGAGCAGCCCATGCCAGCCCGCTCAAGATGGACCTGAGCGTCGCCTTGGGGATAATCGTCGGCGCAATTCCCCTCATGCGAAATACGAGCTGCGTTGCAGCTACCGCTATCACTGCCGCCAGCAGGTACGAGAGCACGACCGAGACATCGACGTCGAGCTGTATCCCATGGCGTAGCAGGATGAATCCGAAGACCTGCAGGGCAAAGAATGCGAAGGCCGCCGTCAAGGCGTCTGACAGCGAGATGGCCGGCGGCGGGCGTTCCGCCGGCTCCAGCAGATATGCAATGCGGTCGGCGACTTTGTCCCAAAGAGCCTTGCACAGCACCAGGCACAGGACGAGCATCGCGACCGACTGCAACCATGTCGGGACGTAGAAGCTACCCGTCATTATCGCCAACACTGCCATCTGCGAAGCCACCATGCCGGTCTTCAACTTTCGCTGGATATCCTCTTCGAAAGCATTGGTCCCAAGCGTGCCGAGGGCGGCCGCAATCAAGGAGAAGATCCAGGCCTCACCCAGCGCCACCGCACAGAAGATGGCCTTCTGCCAGGTGGGCGTAGGAGACCCTGCCCACCCTGCCGCCAGCACAGCCAGCGTGAAGCACGCCCCCACGACCGCCCACAGGCGGGCCTTGCGCCTGAGCAGCTCGTGCAGGCTGCGCGGGAAGGTGTACAGCAGCCAAAGGGTGCTGCCCTCGGCCACCAGCACGCGGGAGGCCCCGAACAACTGCACATAGCCGCTTATGGCAAAGGCCATGGCGGCGACGTGGCGGAAGTCGTTACTGATGGCGGCCATGTGCCCGCGATTAAGGAAGTATTGCATCAGCACGATCATGGCCGGCACGATGATCGCCTGGGCGAAGAAGTTCCGGTCGCGCAGCAGCAGGCGCAGTTCCTTGCCGATGATGCCGCGTAGAACTGGCATGCGCCTGGCGGGCTGGGCTTCTCGCCCACGACGGCCCTGAAGAGGCCCGGTCTGGCTAATCAAGCCGGGAAGGATCATGCGATGGCTGCACTCGGTTGCTGCCACGAAGGCGACCACACCGCAGACGATGATCGTCAAGACCGCCGGCAATGCCTGGCCGGCGCCGGTGACAAACACCGCCGGCAGGCCCGCCGGCAGCCACATCGGTACTTCTCGCCAAATGCCGGGCAGCGCCCGCGCAAAGTGCGCCAGCTTGGCATGCGCAAATGGAACGTACACTATTAGCATCATGGCCATGGCAACGATGCTGAAAAGGGCCTGGAAGTTCTTGATTGCGGCAAGTGAGAACGTCCGCCGCAGCCACGTCTCGATCAGAAGTTCGGCGCAGGCAACCAGCAGGTTGATGTAAATTGTGGCAGCGGCTGCCACCAGGATGCCCCACGCGCCCAGACCTGCGAGCCACAAGACAGTGGACAGGAACGGCCAGATGATGATCCAGCCGCTGCTGGCGAGCGTGCGCTCCATGATCCGTGCGCCCAGCAAGACGCGGCTTTCTATGGGGAAGCTGAAGAGCCACTCCATGTTCCAGCCCACCTTGCCGAGGTCCTGGTTCTGCATCCCGAAGAAGAACAGCAGCAGCCCCAGTGCAATGATCTGCAGCATCCACGCGACGGACGGTGCATCGTCAACGCTCAGGTGCATCGCGAACGGCTTCTTCTCCTTGATGAAGAACCCCGCCGAGCCGAGTCGATCAAATTGATCCTTGAGCTTTTGGCATTCCTGTTCAGTCTTGGCGCTGAAACTGCCAGGTTCCAGATTCCTCATCACCCGGTCTTGGCCCTCAATCTGCAGAAGGGAATGAACCAACCCTCGCTGGGCGATCAAGCGGGCCTGGGGATTTGTGGGTGATGTGGCCGGCACAGGATTTATCTCCATCCTAAGATCGGCGGAGTCGAATTCGGTCTGGCTGGTGGGACGAGTCGAAGAGTCGGCGGGCTTTGAGGTGGCGCAGAGCTTCTCAAACGAAAGCATCTGCTCGTATGTGTAGCGGTCGATGCCGATCCGGCCGGCACTATCGGGACGCTCCTGAAGGCAGAGCGCAAGGCAGAATTGATAAGAAACGCCTGCTACGCTCGCCATCATCAGCAGGCCCATCAGGATCGACCAGACCTGCCCCGGCATGTTGACTCGCCGTGTCGATTGCCGGCCGGCGGCCGCTTTGCGTTTCGCCCGCCGAATCGCGATCTGCAGCGCCCACCGGCGCGACAGCCGCCGCCAACCTTGGCGGGCCAGCAGCCGCAGAACTTTCACCGGACTGGGAGGCTGGACGTTCACGCTACGGTTGGCCCTTTGTCGCCGCCATTGGTGCTGCCGCCGGCCTCGTCGGCCACCGCAAAGAAGATCTCCTCAAGCGACGTGTTCTGCGAAGCGGACTGCAACTCGTCCAGCCGTCCTATGGCCGCCAGACGGCCCTTGAACAACATCCCTACGCGGTCGCAGAGCTTCTGCGCCTGGTCGAGCAGATGAGTGCTGAAGAAGACACTTCGCCCAGCCGCAATCCTGGAGCGCATCAGTGCGTGCACTTGGCGAGTAGCAAACGGGTCCAGGCCGTTGGTCGGCTCGTCGAGAACCCACAGCGTCGGTTCATGCAGCAGCGAGCAGATGATGGCGAGCTTCTTCTTCATGCCGCGGGAATAATTCACCGCATATTCATCGAGCGCATCATCCAGGCTCAGTTGCTTGCTGAGCGGATCAGCTATCTCCGCGATGGTCTCCATCGCCAGGCCGTGCATCTGGCCGACAAACTGGATGATCTCGCGGCCCTTCAGGTAGTCATAGAAGATGGGCTCATCCGGCACATAGCCGACGTGCCGCATTACCTGCGCTCGCTGGCGGAAGCAATCCAGGCCGTGAACGCTCGCCGTTCCGGACGTGGCCTTTAATATCCCCATCAGCATCCGGATAGTTGTGGTCTTGCCAGCGCCATTGGGCCCCAGAAGGGCAAAAAGCTCACCCGGCGCGATCTCCAGATGCAAGTCGCTGACGGCTGTAAAGCCGCCGTATAGCTTGGTCAGGGCGTGCATCGCCAGTGTTGGTTCAGCCATCTGTGTTCACCCCTTCGGAAAAGTCCTCGCCAAGGTGAGTCAACAGGCAAGCCTACAGTGCTCCAACTGCGTCTGGACTTCTATGGCTGCTCTGCGAGAATCTTGCCAGTAAGAATGTAATTCAGGGTCTGATGGAGATCCGCTTCATTGGATGCCGACAGAACCATGGCGCCTGAATCACGCAGCGGCGCGAATAACCGTTCTGCGATATCGAAGGCCAGGAAATACATGGCCGGGCGGTCAACTTCGTTCAGTCGGCTTATCGCCGAAACCACATCCGCCAGAGCATAGCCATGATTGTTTTCGCCGTCGGTTATCACAAGGATGTGTAGCCGGCTCATGCCAGTGGCGGCGAGGTCCTTATAGGCAGTTATCATGGAATCGCCAATCGGCGTGTTGCCTTGTGGGAACATTGATCGAACAAGAGGTAGCGCGGCAGCAGCATTTGGGCGGCCAATCGGGACAACATTGCGGCAGACACTGCCGCGATCGCGGCTGGAGAACTCGTAGACGCCTAGAAGTAAGGGACGTTCATCGTTATTGGAAGCGAAGTCGTCTGCCTGTTTGATAAGGGCAAGCAGACAGCGCCGGGCTATTTCCATTTTCTGGGTCGGCTGCCCGCCTGAGCCCGTAACACTGTCGCTCATACTCCCGGATGAATCAATCAGGACGGCGACCGCGATTCCTTCTTTCCGTTGGATTGATCCTCGTGGCTGAAGCTCCTGTTCGATTGGGTTGACTGAAGATCGATGGCTCGCGGTCTGGGGTCCATTTGAGTCCATGGCCTTGACGATAAGGAAGATCACCAACGCCAGGCAGAACAATGCAACTTTGGCCAACGCTCGGATATTACTGTTGTTCGGGCGGGAATACACTGATCTCCACCCTCCGATTTAGAGCCTGATTCTCGGCATCTTTCGCGTCGGCTGGCACGTCCCATCCCTTGCCTTCAATGACGAACTTGTTCGGATCGAATTTGTACTTCTCAATCAGGGCCTTTCGGATGGCCTCCGCTCGCGAGAGGCTAAGATCCTTCACCGCCTGGACAGGCACGCGCCCCTTCATGCTGGAATCGGTATGGCCTTCGATGAGGATGACGGCCCGCGCAAACTGCCCCGACAGCCGGGCGACCTCTTCCAGGGTGGCTGCGACATTAGGGTCATAGAGCTTGCCGGCTACCGCATTGCCTCGCTCGTCGCGGGCTGCCTCGAACGGGTTGGATGAATTCGGGAAGAAGTTGATCCGGATGGTCTGCGTCAGCAGAGGCGACTCAGCCTTGATGGACTTGTAACTGCCCGGCGTGAACTTCGCCACGCTCTCATCCTGCTGGTGGGCGAAGGTTCCCTTCTTGTCTATCGCCTGGATGTGCGTGAAATCCATCAACTGCTCGAACGGGATGACCTTGTCGATTCGCCGCAACTGCTGATAGACGTTTGTGGCATTCTTCCACGTTCGTTCAAAGTTAGTCGGGTTCGAGGAATTCAGGAAGAACTGAACGTTCTCTGCGAAGTTGGTGGGATGGGCGTCATTGCGCATCGAGATGGCTTCCTCGACCTTTATGCCGAATGCTTCCGCCATCCACTTGCAGGCCTGCTCGGGGTCTGCCTTCACCAGGTCCATGCCCTCGAAGACACCTGCCACCATGGCCTCGACGATCTCGGGATGATCCTTGGCAAAATCGGCCCGGAAGGCGTAGACATCCGCAATGAGCTTATTGGCGTCTGCCGTGCTGGAGAGAATCTTGGTGTTGGGCACCTTCTCGGGTATGCGATAGATGTCCGGCGCCCAGGAAACACAGGCGTCGATGCTCTTGTCGGAAACAAATGCCGCAGCCGCTTCAAAGGCCGTGGCCGTGTGCTTGGACTTGATGTCGGCCGGTGTCAGGCCCGCCGAGAGCAGGAGCGAGGTCAGGTAGTATTCACTGGGTGAATTGAGCGCGTACGCAACGGTCCTGCCCTTGAGGTCCGCGACGGACTTAATGTGAGAGCGCACGACAATGCCGTCGCCGCCGTTGGACCAGTCGATCTGCTGGACGATGCGCGGCGAGGACCGCGAATCGCGCATAAGTTCCGGAGCGAACAGGACGAACATGTCCTCGGTGCCCCACAACGTATGAACGTCACCGGCTGCAAACGCGTCACGGGCGGCCACTGGATCGTCGATCAGTACCAGTTCAACCTGGAAGCCGTACTTCTTGGCGAAGATGCTCTCAGGGTTGGGCTTGGTGCCATGATTGGCGGCGATGATTGGCAGCCACCCGGCCCAGACATTGTACGAGAAGCGGACGATCTTGTTGTTATTGTCCCACTTGTACTGGCTGACGCCTTTGACCGCCGGCAGGCGCTCTGCCGGGATGTACTTGTACTCGCGCACCGTGGTCACGCCGGATGTATCGGCAGCCTCGACCACCGGAGCCGGCGCCTGCGGAGCGGCAGCCTGTTGCGATCTGCCCAGGATGTTGAACTTGTTGAGGACCATGTACAACCCGCCGCCGACCAGCGCAAGTATCAGCACGATCGACAGGAGCTTTCCAAACATTGTTAAACGAGCGCCTTCCTCTGCCATGTTTCACCTCGTGATTGCCGTGGTGGATGAATATTCTGAAAAGACCTGGTTCCCGATATTCGAGGCATTGCCCTGCGGCGGGAGATATGCAAGCAGCAGTTGCCCCCGGCCTCAAGAGCTGTGCCTCGCGTGCCGAGCCTACCCCTGTTTCATGGGCCCGATCTCCTTGACTGCCGGCGCGGCCTGAGGGACAGCGGCGGTTGCGGCGATGCCTTGGCTGGCCAGAAACTCCGCCAGTGCCGACTGCTCGAGGGCCTTGCGTTCGTTCTCTTTCTCCTGGACCTTGTCCATGTTGACCATGTCCTTCGCCAGGCGCGCCTTGCCGGCGGACATCTCATATCGCTTGTTGAGTACTTCTTCGACAGTCTTCATCGTGTCGCCCAGGTCCCCGACGCTAAAGGCGACGTTGTTCAGCCCGGCGGCAGCTTCGCTCTGCGCTTCCTTTACTTTCACCTGGGAAAGCTGCCGCTCCAAGCGGATGATCTTGTCCTCGAATTCCTTCTGAGCGACCTTCGCCTGGCGCAGGTTGGCTTGGTAGGCCTCCTCGGTCTCAGCCAGTTCTTGTGTATCAGTGCTCAAGTCGCCCTTGAGTTCCTGGAGTTCTCTGGCCAGGCTGCCAGCCAGTTCCATATTGCCGGCCTGGTGGTTGGCCATGATTCGCCGCTCAAGGTCCTGGGCGCGGACTGTCTTCATTTTAATCTGGCTCTTGAGCCGCTCGGCGATTCCGGCCATTCGCGCCAATGCCTCGTTGTAGTGGGCCATGCGAGTGCGGAAGTCTTGCTTGGCTGCTTCCATCAAAGCCTCTGGATTGCGATCTTCTATCCCGCTGATGAACAAACCAAAGAAACCGCGGAACAGCCGTCCAACACGCGAAAAAAGCCCCATAATGCTTTCCTTTCCTCTTGCGAATCGATCTGCGCTGGCTGACTAGGATGCTATTGCATCCCTGCCCAGCCGGGAGCGGCTGGGCTACAGTGGCACGCCGGCGCCGCAAAGACGCAGCGCATTGTCATCTCACGCATGATCATGATCAACAGTAATTGTGGCTTTATCGAGCAGGAACCCGATGGCCCAGGCCATATCTTTTTCATATTGGATCTTGTGATCATGCCACTGTTTCCAGTGTGCCTTGTCGCTCGCGGCCTGGCCATCCAGGCGTTCGATCTGCTGCTGGAGATCATGAATCTGCGCCTGCAGTTCCGCTTTCCTGCTCTGGCAAAGGGACACGCGCTCGTCAAACTTCTTGCGGGCAAAGACCTCGAAGGCATCTAAGGCCTGGTCGCGTGCAATACCATCGGCCACCACGTCATGAACATGCGCCTGGTCTTTTGAGATTTCGGCGAGGATGGCCTTCTGAGTTTCTTCGCGACTGAGGCCCTTGCATGCATCTGATCGCAATGTCTCGATCAGCTTCTGGATCGTCCAGCCCGTCGGAGGCGTCTTGATGCCCGCGGACTCAAAGAGCCTGGCAAAATCGACAGACAATTCCGCCGGGCACTGCGCGAGCGTCTCAACCTGTTGCGTGCGGATCTCGGTCATCAATTCCTTGAGAGTCAGCTTGCGCGTCGGAATCCTGCCCGGAGGCGCCGTAGCCGTTGTGGAGACGATCTTCAGGATGCCAAGCCGCCCACCCATCTTCGTCAAATTCTGCAGTAGTCCCATGGCTTCTTACGCAAACCTTCGTAGATCATTAATGCGATTCTCGATCTCCTCTGGTGTGAAGGATGAGAATCGCTCGGGAAGAAATCTGCCATCGGTGCATTCTCTTACAGCTACCAGATCCATGTACTCCAGCTTGCGCGTATGAGCACTTGGCCGAATCTCGGCCGCTACGACGGCCAGAATCTCGCGCAAAGCCTTCCGCGGCTCGGGGCATAGTTCGTAGTTCCGCAGAGCACGGACGAGCATACCCTCAATCTCATTGCCCCCGAGTACCACCTTCTCTGCCAAGTCCGGCAGGTCGCTCTCCTTCAGGGGAAACTTCAGCTTCCTGGCCACCGAAAGCAGCAACTCTCTCACTTCCGCGGATGTCTCGGGCGCGAACAACGGAATATGCACATCCAGCCGACCTTGGCGCTTGAGGTCCACCTCCAGCAAGTCCGGCCGGCTCGTTGCAAAGACCCACACGATCTTCCCGCGATTGCGCGTATCGGACATCTCTTTGGCAAGCATGGCATAGACGCGGCCGGATAGACCACTATCGCCGCCATCACCCTCTCGCTTGCCGGCGGCCTGGTCGGCCTCGTCCACGAACACGACGACTTGTCCCAAGGCCCGAAGGATCGCGAATATCTTCTCCAGGTTCGACTCGGTCGCGCCAACCCAGCGGTCGCGGAAGTTCTTGAATACCACGCAAGGCACGCCGAGTTCTCCGGCCCAGCATTGCACGATGAACGTCTTGCCCGTGCCGATCCGCCCGCAGATCAGGTAGCCCATGGGCAATGCATGGTAGGCCATTCGCTTTAGGAGTGCCGCGTCCTCCCGCAGCCATTGCTTTACCGCGGCATGACCGGCGACGTTGTCCAGCGTGAAGGGCGATTCGAGAAACTCCAGCAGCCCCTGGCACTCTCTCTCGATCATGTCCTTCTTCACCTGCCGCAGAAATGCATCCGTAAGGCGCTTTCCATTGTTCAAGGCCCTGCTGATAAGCGTCAGCGCGCCAACATGGCTAAGCCCCGTCAGCCGCCTGGCCAAAGCTTCCAGCGGCACATCGCATTGATCAGGCAGGTTGGGAAAATTCTGGCTGACGAGCAGGTTGAGGTAGTTGAGCATGTCCTGCTCGTCGGGCAAGGCGATGCGCAGCTTCGAAGAGTGCGGGTTCTCGATGACCAGGCTGTTGAGATCGTGCAGCCCTTCGGTCAGCAGGACGGTGACGATGTTCGATTGGAGGATGGCCGGGTCGTTCGCCCACCCTAGAAGTTTGACAACGTTCGCGCTGAATTCGCCACCCAATTGGAGTGCCTGCCCCTGCGGGACAACGAACTCGGCGAAATCAATGATGACAGCGATCTTCCGCGGTGGATTGCCGCCCGGATTGATGGCCTGCAGGTTCAAGCTGCGCAGCAAATAACGGTCAATCAACTCCATCGCTTTGCCTGGCTCTCGAATCTGACTGGCCAGTTGCATATCGCCGCCGAGCTGATTCAACCATTCATTCCAGTCATCCTGGCCACGAGCGGCACGAATCCCCTTGCCGCGATCATAGTGGAGAACCACGTCATAGCCTGCGAACATGACGTCATTCAGGAATGTCTTGAGAGGAAGCATCTTTTTGCCCGAAGAAGGCTCTCCAAGCGTCGCTGGAACCAGGTCAAAGACGTTGCCGTGAATAATGAACTGGGAAACCGAGCCGCTCCTGAAGAGGTCGGCCATCTCCTGCGCCCATGCGGGAAGAGGTGTGGTCATTGGTCTTATTCCTGGGAGGCTTCTTTGGACCTCTGCGATGCCGGCAGGGGCGGCGGAGTTACCTGGTTACGATGTGGTGGCTCGGTCTTGATGAGCATTGGCGGCTCAACCAGCAGGTCCTCGACACGTCCGTATATCCGCTGCTGCTCGCGAATCCACTGGGTGGTGCCGCCCAGGCTGGCGGCCACCTGGTCTATTCTTTGCGAGACCGACTGCGGATCGGCTGAAAGCGCTGCCTGTTCACGAATCAGTTCCACCTGTTCCTCGATCCGCGTCAACTCGCAATCCAGAAACGTGAGCTTCTGCCGGCCTTGTTCCTGTCCTTCCAGGCGCTGTTGCAGAATCTCCACCTGGCCGGTGAGGCTCTTGCGAAGGTCATCGCCAAGCGATTGGTTCTCCAACTGCTTCTGGAGGCTGGCAATGCGCCCTTCGAGAGAGTTGCCGGGCCTCGCGCTCTGAGCTTCGCTGACGATATGCTTGATCGATTGACGTGTCAGCAGTAGGCGCAGGTAGATCCAGAGCAACCGGCTGAGGCCCTGCCCTTGGGCGGCGCTGGCGGGGTCATCGATCTGCTGGGATAGAATCGTTCGGCATCGAGCCTCCAGGGCCTCGTACTGCTGGCGCTCCTGATGATTCAACTGTGCCAGCAGCATTGCAAGTTTCTTCTGCCATTGTTGCTGCGCACTAGCCTGCGAGGTTGCATCGACATAGCGCCGAAAACGTGGGCTGGAGGTCATCATATACAGATAGCCCATCTCCGCTCCCAGCCCCAACAACCAGAATCCCGGCGTGATAAACCCCAGCAGGCCGAAGGCTGTTAAGCCAATCCAGTTGGGCGGCACGAGCATCCCTATCGGGCGTGCGCTGAAGGCGGCTCTGACATAGCCCATGAGCTTTCGCATCATCGTATTACTATCCTGCGCGGCTTGGCGCAGCCCGCATCTCGCAAACCTTCTTGAAGGCTTCCGCCACGATCGCGGCAGCCTGTTTGAAATTGCTTTGTTCCTGGGCCGCCTTTGGCGGCACGCCCGGCGAGGGAGGAATACAATCCGAGATATCGTACGCGATCTGGCCGGGCGCAAAGCTGAAGATCCACACTCGCTCGCCAAGGTATACAGCCTCGGCGATGCTGTGCGTCACGCAGAAGATTGTCGGGTGGATGCGGGCCCACAAATCCACGATCAGTTCCTGCATCTCCAGGCGCGTCGGTTCATCGAGCGCCGAGAAGGGCTCATCCATCAGCAGAATGCGCGGTTCCAATGCCAGCGTCCGGGCAATGGCTACTCGTTGCTGCTGGCCGCCCGAAAGTTGATGCGGATACTTGTGCTCATGGCCCTCCAGGCCGACCTCGTCGATTAGATGCATCGCGCGGTCCATGCGCTGTGAGGCGGAGAGCTTCAGGTCGCCGGCGTTGATCTCCAGGCCAAACAGGACGTTTCGCAACACGCTCAAATGCGGAAACGAACTGTACTGCTGGAAGATCATGCCCCGTTCACGGCCGGGACCATCGATGGGCCGACCATCAACCAGCAGGCTGCCGGAAGTCGGTGCATTCAGGCCGGCGATGAGGTTCAGCAGCGTACTCTTGCCGCAGCCGCTGGGACCGATGATCGTAATGAAATTCCCCTTCTCGGTCGCCGGAATGGAGAAATTCAGGTCCAGCAGCGCGGTGAAGTTCCCAAAGCGGACGCAGATATCGCGTCCCTCGACAATAGGCAGAGGCGTCTCGGCGATCATCGTTCACCTCTCTTGTACGGGAACAATATCTTGCCCAGCAGCGTCCAGCCCAAGTCTGCTATCCAAGCCACCAGCGTTATCATCAGGATGACGAGATAGATATGTTCGCGAGGTCCGCGCCGCTGCGAAAACGCTATGAGATACCCGAGGCCATCTGCCATCACGACAACCTCGGCCAGCACGAGGTACGTCCAGCCCACACCAAAGGCCAGCCTCATGCCGTGCCAGATATCAGGTAGCGCGATGGGAATAAGGATTCGCCAAACGACATGCCATGGCGACGCGCCTAGCGTTCTGGCTGTACGAACGTAGATATCCGACACGCCATCGATTGCCTTGACCACCATCGGCAGCAGATAGATTGCGAACGCCAAGGCCAGGAAGACGATCTTCTGTTGCTCGCCCGTGCCGAACCAGGACATGGTCAATGGCACCAGCGTGGCAATGGGGATGTAGCCGCTGGCGGTGGCCAGCGGAGACCCCATGGCCCGCGCGACTCCAAAGCTGCCCATCAGGATGCCCAAGGGCAAAGTGATTGCCACAGCCAGCAGGTAACCGACGGCCACCCGTTTGAGACTGACAAGAACATGGTGAATCAGGTTGCGGTCCTGAAAGAGGGGCAGGATACTCTCGGGGGGGCTGAAGACCTCGCACGGACTGGGGAGAATACTCGGACTGATCGCGCGCTCTTCGACTGGACCCCTGGTGAGAAGAAACCAGACGGCTAGCAGGACCAGGATCGGTGCGATTCCCATCGCGATACTCAATGGGAAGGAAACCCGCCCGCGGACAGAGAAAAGCCATTTTGGCCTCATGGCCGATACCTTACTCCAGTGGCCTTGCTCTGTCAATTGGCCACGCCCAAACATGGCAGGGCAGACGCACCTGGAGTCGCGAGACTCTCGTGGCTCCATGGCGGTCGGCCTCGCCAGCCACCAGGCGGCGCCTGATCAGCGGAAGGATTGCTTGTTGCTGCGGGAACTTTTCTCTTTGCCGCTCGTCTGACAGACGGTATCACTGTTGCCAGACTTCCGTGTCGAGGGCGGTATGCTTCGAGGACTGCTGATAGCTGCTTCCTTATCAGTCACGATTGCCATTGCCATGGCTGCTCGTGTTTCCACTTCGGCGACGCCGGCCCGGTCTGCGGACCAAACCTCGGCCATCGTCTTCACGCCAGATGGAACGCATGCCGCCTTGGTCAAGGCCCTCCTCGAACGAAGCCGGATGCTGCAGGACTCGCATTTCCGCATACCGGCTGACCTTTACCGGCAGTTCCTGCTGGACACGCAAGCTGGAGGCACCGCCCAAAGGCCATGCCCGGTTGCCTTTGCGCTTGACAGCGGCAGGTATCATATGGAAGTCGCCGCAGACGGCGCCGCCAGGCTGACAGCCGAGATCGAGCTGCGTGTTTTTGACCCAGCCGGCGTGCGCAGGCAAGGCCCCTTGCCGCTCCTGGGAGCCGACCTGGCCTGGCAGGATATTCAGGTCAATGGCAAACCGGCCGAACTTGCTGTCCTCGCGGGCCAACTTTGCCTGGTGTTGGATGCCTCTGCCGAGGCCGGCCTTTATAGAATCACTGTCTCCGCGCCGATCAAGCCCCAGACCGCCAGCCTGCCTGGCGGGCGATTCGAGATGACCATCCCGCGAACGGCTCAAACGTTCTTCGTGTTTGACTCACCCAAGGCTTGGCAGGTCTCTACCGAGCCTGCCTGGCCGCGGCAGATTGTCGGCGATAGCCGAGCCGGCACACACGGGCAGATCGCACTCTCGCCCCGCTCGTCGCTGCAGGTAGACTACGCCGCCCCGCAAGTGCAGAGCGAGAAGCCCGTGCGCTACGAGCTCAGCGGTGATGTAGCCTGGAACATCGATGCCGACGTGCAGCAGGTCACTGCCGCCCTCAAGGTCCGCATCGCCGGCAGTGCGACCGACAAGATAGTTTTGCTGCTTTCCGACAAGACGCAGCGTGCGGCCGTCACCGGCCCGGAGGTCAGGGACGTGCAGATCGCGCCTGGCCAGGCGACGATCACGCTGCGCGGAAAGGTGCTTGGCCAGACGCCGCTGACGCTGAAGTACGAACTGCCGCTGGGCGAAGGCAATATGCGGCAGTTGGGCACGCTCAACGTGGAGAACGGACGCTGGACGGAAGGGACACTCACCGTCACCAATACGGCTGGCTCCAGCGAGATCTTTCCAGCCGCCACCAGCGGCCTGAAGGAACTGGCACTTTCCGAGGTCCGGTCATCGGCGGCGGCTATATTAAGCGGCCCGGCTGTCATGGCGTACGAGATCATATCTCGCGAATTCACCGCCTCGGCGGAGGTGCTGAGCCTGGCCGCCGGCGCGCTGCGACAGACGCTGGCCGACCTCGCCCATTACGAAGTCTTCGCCCAGCAGGACGGCCGGTCGCTTTGCCGCGTTCGCTACGAGATCCGCAATCGCACGCGGCAGTTTCTGCGTGTGGACCTTCCGGCTGGGGCAATGATCCTGCTGGCTCGCGTCAGCGACAAGAGTTGCCCCATTTCCCCGATAGCTGGCGAGGGCGGCCCGGCGGCGCTCAACAGCTACCTGCTGCCGCTGGAGAAGTCGCGCTCGGGCGTGCTTGGCCTGGTGAGCTTTCCTGTTGAGATCGTCTATCTGGCTGACGCTGATGCGGCAATGCGCGATAGCCAACTGGCGGTGCCCTTGCCTCGCATCGACCTGCCGATTGCCTACGCCTGGGGCGAGGCTTACCTGCCCAGGAACCTGGACCTGCGGCAGTGGTCGGGACCCATGAGGCCGGTGGAGCAGTTCAGCAGCCAGATTGCCAAGGCAAGCCTGGATTACGGCTACGGTGAACTGGCCGAGGCGATCAGCCATGTCGTCAGCCCGAAGGCCGCGCCTAGGCCAACCGAAGCTGCGGCGGCTATGGCCGCCACAGTGCCGATGCTCGCGCTCTCTAATGGGCAGCAGGTCAGTGTTGCTGCTGGTTCCCAAAGCTTTACGACTGCAGCAGGAAACATGCCATTGGCCGGCCTTCTCGCGAATCACGATGGTGCGCTGGCGGAACATGCGGCAAGTCAGCCGATTGCCGGTGCGCCGCTGGCTGTCGTTAGCGTTCCGGCCCGGCCGTCGCTGGAAATGTCCCGCGCCGCGCTCGCTTCGTCGTCTGCGGCCGGAGCGAACAGCAATCTCAACAAGTCGGGCGCGGCACTGTTGGCGCGCAACTACTACCGCAAGGGCGTCGAGCTCTATGACAAGGGCGAATACGACAAAGCCATCGAGAACTTCAAGAAGGTGGGCGAGCTTGCGCCCGAGTCCAACGACTGGTCCAACGCCAGGAACATGTGGACCAACGCCCGCTCGGACGAGGATGCCTCCAAGCTCGTGATTCCAGATTCCGGCACAGTGATGGCCGGTGGACAGAAGGTGCCAGCCACTGCGCCATCCGGCGGCCCCGGCAGCGATTCCAGCGGCGTGACCGCAGCCAGGCCAGGCGGTGCCGGTGAGAAGTTGGCCAAGCTCGAGGTTGACAAGGAGATGTCCAACATCAGCCGCGGCATTCAGCAGAAGCAAGAGGGCCTCCTCGAAGAGGCCAAGAAGCTTTCGGCATCTGGCCGGCTGAACGAGGCGAAGAACACTCTGATAGCGGCACAGGAGATCGCGCACAGCCTCAACGACAGCAAGGCCAAGGATGAGATTATCGCGAGCCTGGAGGCGGTGCGGGCAATCAGTAAGAAGCGGGCCACGGGTTACAGGCGAGAATTCGAGGACCTGAAGCGATCTGGCAAGGCAGCCCAGGCGATGAAGATCGGCAGGCAATTGCGGGAATTGGACCCGTCGGCCCTGTCCCAGAAGGATCTGGATGAACTGGCAGTGGAGTCAGTGCGGTCACCGGAGAATCAACGGGGTGCGCAGCCCGCGCCTAACGCGGCAAGCCAGCCGGTTTCCGGCGGCAAGGTGTCAGCCTGGAGCGCTGATGGAATCACGTCGTATAACGCCCAGGCGAACTGGGAGGCGGACATAGCCCAATCACAGCCGTCGCCTGCGGGACAAACCTTTGGCACAGTACACGTGGCTTTCGCCCCCGGGACATCCGCACGAATTAGAGCTCGGGATCGCCTCGCGCCGGTGGTTCGGCGATATGACATCCGCGACTTGATCACGAATGTAAAGGATCTGGGCGGTCTTGTGAATGGATCGCAGGGCGATGGCTCTATCTTAACGGACGGGACCGACGCCGGCAGCAATGCTGACCACATCATTAAGAGCATCACCTCCGCCATTGACCCTCAATCGTGGCAACAGGGGAGCATCACACTAGACGGCGGCACGCTCACGATTATTCAAACTGGCGAGAATCATGAAAAGGTTGCCTATCTTCTTCGCGGGCTGAAAGAGACGCGCGGGCCGCAAGTGGAAAAGGGCTTTAATTTCGCCCAGCAGCAGGCAAAGGGGCTGAAGCTGGAGAACAGCGGGCAGAACGCGGCAGGTGACGGCTGGGCCGGGGGCTCGCGGTTCCCGGACAGCGTGAAATCGAGCTCGCAGATCGATTGGCAGCAAGCCCGCGAAGTTCCCGACGTGGATCGCCGCGAATTCGCCCGCTTTGTCGAGAGCAATTATGATTGGCAACTCCACGACGACGGCAGGAAGCCTGTTGCCGGCGCATTCATGGACGACGTTCAGGTGGACCTGCTCGACAAGCTCCAGCGGAATCTCGGCCAGAAGGTCAGCGTCAGCAGCGTCAACTTCACACTGACGGCCGGGGCGGCTACGGCATTGGGCATCAGCTTCCAGCCCAGCGCCAATGGCAGGGCGACGGCCATCATCGATGAGGCGCAGTTGCGCTCGCTGATCGAATTACAGGCCGAGCGCGGGCAGGGCGCCTGGGGCAAGCGGCGACAGGACACGATTGTCGGCAGCGACGCCCTGCTGGCCAACAATGTCATCAGCAACACGGTGTTCGCGGGCGATACGTACAACGGGCTGATCATCGAGGGCAACACATTCAATCTGCCGCACGACAAGTACATCCTGATGGACAACGGCGACAGCCTGACGGCCGTCGGCGCGGCGCCCATGCAGTTTTGGACCGAAGCCGCAAAGGATGTCCTGGCAGTGGACGTGCCGCAGAACATCGAGGTGCCCCGCCTGGGGCAGGTGGTCAAGTTCGAGGCCAGACTGCTCGAGCCGACGGATGATCTGACGCTCCGGGCGGGCTACGAGGAGCGGAAGCAATAAGGTCTTTGCCGTTGCCGTTCCCGGAGCCCGAAGCCCGGAGTCCGGAGCTAAGAGAAGCAGTGATTACCCTAACACAGCAAAATAGTCTGAACACTGAAGTGACTTTCAGAAAGGAACTCACATGAAGCGTGCATGCCTGATGATGCTGATGGCCGGCCTGATGATGTCCAGCGTTCTCTTTAAAGTCGCGGCTGCGCAAGATGCAGCCCCCGCCACGCAGCGGGCATCGGCGTCCGCGATGGCCCCGGCACCGCGCGCGCCAGTGCTGATCGGCGAGGGCAAGGGCACCGTCACGCTTAGCTGGGACGAGTTCGTCAAGATCACCGGCTACGACCCGACCAGGAAGGGCTCGCAGGTGTTGACGATTCCTTGGAGCGAGGTCGAGAGCCTGCTGGGCGTCGAGCTCAAGGGCAAGGTCGGCATGGATCGGACCATGGTCGATCTGCCCTGGTCAGACTTCAAGGCCTTGCTGGAGTGGTCGATCAAGAAGCGGCCAGAGGTCGAAACGCCGCCACCGACGGATTTCATCATCAACTCCAGCCAGTACGTCGGCGTCATCGGGGCCGACGCAGCCGACTTCACCCTCAACCTCAAACTCGACGTGCTGCGCAAGGCCGGCTGGAAGCGAATTCCCATTCTGCCAGCCAGCGTTGCGATGGTCGAATCGAAACTGCCCGAGGGCGTTCACCTGAACCTGGCTGGGAATGTCTATGAATTGCTGACGGATAAAGCCGGAACGATGGATGTATCATTGAAGTTCTCGGTGCTGGTCAGCAAGAACCTGGGCATCAGCACGATCTCGTTCGAGCGGACCGCTCCTGGCAGCAGCGTGATCGACCTGACAGTCAACGATCCGCAGATCGACGCCAAGATTGCCGGCTCGCTGTCGCTGCTGAGCAAGGTGGATAAGGAGAAAAACCAGACGCACGTCGCTGCCGCCCTGCCGCCAGGCCAGCCGCTGAACATCGCGTGGGAGCGCGCGTTGCCCAAGGCCCAGGCCGTCCCGCCCAAACTCTATGCGGAGACCAAGACGCTGATCGCGGTGGCCGAGGGCATCCTCGTCTGCCAGGAGCTTGTGGACTTGAACATCCTGCACACGGCCGTGCGAGAGCTGAAACTGACCGCGCCGGCCGGCGTGAGCGTGCTGGAGGTCACCGGGCGAAACGTCCAGGACTGGCGAGTGGATAAAGAAGGCCAGATCCTGGTGACGCTGCGCGGTGAGATCATTGGCCCGTACAACCTGCGGATCTCGTACGAGGCGCCGATCCCGCAGGCAGGGGGCGCGGCGGTACTGCGGACCGTGGGCGTGGAACGCGAGAAGGGTTTTGTTGGTGTAATCGCGCTTGCTAACGTTGAGATTATGCCCGGCAAGGTCGAGGGTGCGACCATCATCGATGTGAAGGAACTGCCTTCTGAGATCGTCACGATGACCAAGCAGCCGGTGCTGCTGGCCTTCCGCTATGTCTCGGAGAAGTTCGATATCCCCCTGGCCGTCAAGAAGCACGGCGAGGTGCCAGCCTTGGTGACAATCTCCGACTCGGCGCTGTTCACCACGATGCAGCTCGATGATGGCAGGCGGATGACCCGCGTAATCTACACCGTCCGCAACAACCGCAACCAATTCCTGCGGGTGATGATGCCCGAAGGGGCGGATATCTGGTCGGTCGCCGTCAGCGGCTCGACCGTCAGCCCGGCGAAGGATGAGCAGTCCGGCCAGGTGCTGATCCCGCTGATCCGCTCGGCTGCGTCGGCGGCTGAGCTTTCCAGCTTCCCGGTGGAGATGGTGTACGTCGAGACGCCTAAAGGGCCAACGCCGGCGGCGGGCCGGCTTCGGGTGAACCTGCCCAAGCTTGACACGCCGACAATGCACGTGATGGTGAACTACTATGCCCCAGCCGAGGGCAAGTACGGCCGGCCGGGCGGACTGTTCACGCTGGCGCAAAGCGGTTTTTCTGGTCCGCTGCAGTTGGTGAACGAGTTTGCCAAGATGACGACGGATCGCACCGTCGAGCCGGTGAAGCTCGATGCAGCCCAGCAGGCAGCCGGCATGCAGAAGCAGATGGAGGCCAGGGTCGAAAACGAGGCTAAGGCGGCTGGTGTCACGCCGATCCGCGTCCGTCTGCCGATCGACGGCAAGCACTACCTTCTGGAGAAGATCCTGGCTCTGCCGGGCGACGACCTCTACTTCGAGGTGGAATACAGCGATTGGAAGGTCAAGTAGCCTGTTTTCGCGGCTGCAGACCACCATAGACGCGTTGACGAAGAGTAGCTGAAGGCGTGAAGGCGGCGTAGTACTTGCTCTTGCCGGCATGGACGATCCGCATGGCCATAGCGCAGCTTCGGGCGAATACGGTCCCATCGCCTTGTCATTGGCCTAACCCGGCAGCATCGAGAGTGTCTTGTAGTTGAAGAAGCCATCGCTTCAGGCGCGGGCGCTGGGCTGTTGAAGCGACGACGCCGGCGGCTGCTTACGGAATATGCAGTCCGAGATCAAAGATGTAGCGGACAGACGGCTGTCATGGAGGCAACATGAACCGCCAGATTGAAGATACGCTGTTGCTGCCGCCAAACGGCAGGCTGACCGTGAACATCGAGAGGCTGTCTCTGGCTCAATTCAGAGCCAGTTGTCCTTCGCTGGTCGGCTGCGTCGCGTACGGCCAGACCACTGCGCAGGTCAAGCAGCGAATGGCGCAGGCAATCACGGCCTACCTGGCCAGCCGGGATGTCTTCCTGCTGCTGGATCCGCTGCGAATGCTTGAATTTCATGAGGGCTGATTCTCTGACCGCAACTTGCGCCACAACGTAGCCGGGCTGATGGCCAGGATCTGCGCCGCCTGCGTGCGGTTGCCGCCAGTGGACTCCAGCACCGCCTGGATATGTTCCTTCTCGACCTGGGCCAGCGTGCGTCGAACGGAAAGCGCCTTGACGGGCCGCTGCCTGGCCTGCAGGATGCCCGGCGGCAAGTGCTCCGGCAGGATTGTTCCTTCGCGCGACAGCACCGCCGCACGCTCGATGGCGTTCTCCAGTTCGCGGACATTGCCCGGCCAGGCGTAGTTCAGCAGGTAGTCCAGGCAGGCGGCATCCAGACGCAGTGCAGGCATCTTCAGCCGGCGGGCCAGGCGGCTGACGAAGGTGCGTGCCAGGGGCAGCACATCTTCCTGCCGCTGGCGAAGCGGTGGTATGTCGATCTCGATGACGCTCAGGCGGTAGTAGAGGTCTTCGCGGAATCTTCCGGCGGCGATTTCGGCATGGAGGTCCTTGTTCGTCGCGGCGATGATCCGCACGTCTACCTTTCGCACCCTGCTGGCGCCGACGGGCATGATCTCCTTTTCCTGCAACACGCGAAGAAGTTTGACCTGCATGTTGGGCGAGATGTCGCCGATCTCGTCCAGGAACAGCGTGCTGCCGCTGGCCTGCTCGAACAGGCCGACACGATCGCCGATGGCGCCGGTAAAAGCACCGGCCTTGTGGCCGAACAACTCGCTCTCCAGCAACGTTTCGGGAAGGGCGCCGCAGTTGACGGCCAGGAATGGAAGCTTGGATCGGATGGAGAGCCGGTGGATGTACCGTGCGAGCACTTCCTTGCCCACGCCGCTCTCGCCCGTGATGAGGATCGAACTATCGTAGGGGCCCACGCGATGGGCCATCTCCAGCACCCGCTGAAAGCCGCTGGAGCGGACTTCCGGCCATGCGGGCTGGGGGCCGCTGTCCGAGAGACCCAGCTGGCGGCGCTGGACGGCCAGTTCGCGGGTGGCCTTCTGCAGCCGGGCCGACAGGTCGCGAATCTTTCCGACAATGTCGTCGGTGCGATAGTACCTCAGGTACTCCTTGATCTCATCGCCCCAGGACTGCCGGTCCTTGCCGATGGCTGCGCAGACTCTCTCCCCGCGGGCGCAGCACTTATGCTCAATAAAGAATATCTCGCGGCCCTGGCACCAGGATGCGAAGCCACTTGCGTACCCAACAATCAGCCAGCACAGGGTCTCGTTGGACGGCAGGCCCTCTGGGCGATCTTCGATTTCGCCGCTGTCGTGCCAGGTCAGGTCCATGCGGAACTGGCTGTCATGCGGGTCGACATCCAGACGCTTGACGAGCATGCGGGACATGCCCTGGAGGCTGTGCATTCGTGGTAGGGCCAGCAGGTAATCGCGCAGGCTGTCCCATTTGAATACGCGTTTGAGGGCGGCGGCGTCAGCTTCGCCCCAAAAATAGCCAAACCGCGTAAAGATTCGGCGGGCCTGCTCCGGGCCCACCATCGTCAGAAGGTCCTGGCGCAACTGCGTAAAGGCTCTCAGGTCATGCAGTGCCAGTCGGCGGCCATGCAGGCTGATCCTGCCCTCGGCAAAACGGACGAGTTCATCGAGCTTCAGGTCTTGTGCTTTCATTCAGGGGTCTTTCATAATGCAATATTAGCCATTGCAATATGAAATACTACCACACTCGCTCGTGAATGTCCCCGTGAAACTGCAATTCGGCGGTGATGCAGCTCTTGCGGCTATGAGCGCGGCCTCGCCAGGTTCTGGCATGGCGATTGCTATATGGCTGTTGCCGCCAATTTCGGCGGCGCGAGTATTTTAAGGAATATCTCATGTACCAGATGCTTCAGCAGAAGAAGGAAGGCATGTCGGCCGAGGTGGCGCAGTTCGCACAGCAGTTGATCTCGATTCCCAGCGTGTCATGCCAGGAACAGGCCCTGGCCGGTGTGGTCGAGGGCCGCATGCGTGAACTGGGTTACGACAAGGTCATCCGCGATGGGGCAGGCAACGTGGTGGCCGCCATGTTCGGCCGCGATAGCGGGCCTACCGTGCTGCTGGTGAGCCACATGGACACCGTGGCTCCTGACATGAAGCAGTGGACGAATGACCCGTACCAGCCCACCATCGCCGGCGGGCGCTTGACGGGGCTGGGAGCCAGCGACGCCAAAGGCAATCTGGCTGCCCAGATTTATGCCGGCTGTCTGATTAAGCGAAGCCTGCTTCCGCTGCGGGGCAACCTTGTAGTGGCGGCGACGGTGGATGAGGAGAATGGCTGTAGCGTGGGCGTGCGCCACTTGCTGGAGCACACGCTGGGCGAACTGGAGTTGCAGGCGGATTTCGCCGTCCTGGGCGAACCGACCGGGCTGGGCCTTTACTACGGGCATGACGGCTGGGCGGAGCTGGACATCCGCGTGGAGGGCGCCAATCCGTTTGAGGTCGACGACGCAGCCCGGGCGATTCATCGCGATTGTACTGCCGGCGAAGGCGGGTCGCAGGATGTCCTGGTTCGGCCCGTCGCCTTTACGCAGCGACAGGGGCTGCGTCAGGCGATCATCGGCGTGACCAGGCGGCTGAGCGAATTCGGAGGTTCAAAGCAGGCCATTCACGCCCTGCGGCACGGCGCCAACCTGGTGGCTAATTCGATTGGCAATGTGGCTGTCGAGGTGGCCGTGCGCCACGAGGAGCGCAAGCTCTACAACGGCACGACGACGCTGGTGCGCCGCATGGTCAACGCATGGCAGACGGACCCGTTTCACCCGCTGATGGAGCGCTCGCGGCAGGCCCTGGCTGCGGCGCAGTGCTCGTCCAAGACGGGGCGATGGAAGCTGGGGCAACTGGGCATGGGCACGGCTGGCGGGGTGCTGGTCAACGACTTCGCCGTGCCGACGATCGGCTATGGCCCAGGCGAGGAAGCTTCGGCTCACCGCGGAGATGAATCGGTCGCCCTGGAAGCGATTTCAACGGCGGTCTACGGCACGGCGGCCATCGTGCACAGCCTTGTGGGCGTACCGGTATTTGGCTGGACGCCGGATGAGATTTAACTATCCCAGCAGCGTTTTGACCGTAGATGCGTTTGCGAATCGCATGATGCGATTTCTGACTGAAGTGGCGGCGCGGTGGACAAGGACGTCCATCGCCCTGCTTTGAGGCTTTCAGAGAGGACGGACGTGAACATTCTGGTATTTAATTGCGGGAGTTCATCGCTGAAGTATCGGCTGATCGATATGCCGAGCGAGCGTGAAATGGCCGGCGGCGAAGCGCAGCGGATCGGCCCGCCGACGGCTTGTCCATCAAGGATCATTCACAAGGCCGGCGGGCAGAGCAGCACGCACCAGACGCCGATGGACAGCCACGCATCTGCCTTTGCGGAGGTGATGGCCCTTCTATCCAAGGGCCGCCAGCCAATCGATGCGATCGGCCACCGGTTCGTCCACGGCGGGCAACTCTTCAGCGAGCATGCACGAATCTTCGCCAGCGACCTGGTGAAGTTGGATGCGGTGGCCGACCTGGCGCCGATCCACAATCCGCCGTCCATCGCACTGGTCAAGGCATGCATGCAGCAATATCCCTCGCTGCCGCAGGTAGTCGTGTTCGACACCGCCTTTCACTCGCACATTCCGCGACACGCCCGCACGTACGCCATTCCTGGCGATGTGCGCCGCAAGCTGGGAATCCGCAAGTACGGCTTCCACGGGACCAGCCATCAGTACGTGGCGCAGGAGGCGGTCAAGCTGCTGCATTGCCCGATGGATCAACTAGACGCCGTGTCGTGCCACTTAGGCAGCGGCGGAGCCAGTCTCTGCGCGATCGTCGGCGGGCGCAGCATTGACAACACGATGGGCTACTCGCCTCTGCAGGGCCTGGTGATGAGTACGCGATGCGGCGATCTTGACCCGGCTGTCACGTTGCAATTGCTTTGCGGCGCGATGGGCGATTGCCAGGCGGTCGAAAGGCTGCTCAACAACAAGAGCGGCGTGCTGGGCCTGACGGGGCAGTCCTCTGACATTCGCGATGCCTTGCTCAAAGCTGCTGGCGAGGCTGGCGACGGCCAAAACCGCCTCGCGACGCAGGTGTACCTGTGGCGCATTCGCAAGTATCTCGGGGCTTACCTGGCGGCAGTGGGCAGGGCAAAGGCAATCATCTTCACGGATACCATTGGCGAGACAATCAGCAATGTCCGCTGGGCCCTGTGCAGTGGCCTGGAAGCGATGGGCGTCAATATCGACCCGCGGAAGAATGAATGCTTAGCCAACTTGCCGGCCGATATCGCCACGGCTGATTCACCCGTCAGGCTCCTCGTCATCGCCACCAACGAGGAGTTGGCCATCGCGCGGCAGACGCATCGCCTTGTGAGGGCCTCTATCGCGGCAGCATAAATGGCGGCCGATGACCTGCGGCAGGAGTCTTCAATGAACATACTCGTCCTTGCCCCTTCGTTGCGAACAATCGCCTGCTCCTATTTTGCCGACCAATCGCGTCAGGCACTGCGTCAGGCGAGCATTCATGGACCATTCAGCGAGGCAACGGCCATAAGTCAATTGCTCACTCAGTTGACGGCCGACGCTCGCGCAATGGGCGGCAAGATCGATCTCATCAGCATCATTGTGCCATACGGCGGAGAGCGCTTCGCCGGGCCCGTGCTGGCTGGCTCGCAGACACTGGACGATCTGGAGGCCCTTGCGCAGCAGGCCCCCCTGCATCTGCCGGTCTGCCGCCTGCTTCTGCAGGAAATTCGCGGAGCTTTTCCACATCTGCCGGTGGCGATGTCATTCCAGACGGCCTTCTTCGTTGGCCTACCTCCGCGCGAGCAGTTCTATGGACTGGAGGCATCAAGCCATCCCCGCTTGCGGCGATTCGGCTATCACGGCCTGTTCCACGCCGCTGCCTGTCGGCACGCAGCGCACCTTTGCCAGGAACATCTGCAAGGACCTGCTCGCGTGCTGTCAATTTGCCTGGACAAAAGGCCGGAACTGGCTGCCGTTGTTGGCAGATGCCCCCTTATGGTGACCAGCGGCGCCACGCCGATGGAGGGCCTGCCAGGCGAGAAAGCCTGTGGCGAACTTGACCCCAGCATCGTGCTGGCCTTGAGCAGCAGACTGCACCTGGGCCCTGAACAGATCAACCAGATGCTCACGAGAGACAGCGGCATCGCGGCCTTGGCCGGTTCAGCCGTCAATCTGGACAGCGTGCTTAGCCCTGCGTCGTCGCATCGGCTGGCACGCGACTTGTTGCGATATCGCATTCTCCTGGCCTGCGGGATGGGCATTGCCGCCCTGGGCGGCCTGGACGCTATCGTCTTTTCCGGACGATACGCTCAGGCGGGGCGAACCCTCGGCCCATATTTGCTGGGCAAACTGGCCTACGCTTGTCCAGCAGCCAGGAAAGCAGCCCACGAGATTATGACCGGTGATCTGCATCGCTTGGCGGCTGACGAGGCCCACCTGGTCGCAGTGAGGCAGCCTGATCAGCGTGCAATGAAATCAACAGGCACGGCAGCCCTTTAGAGCCGCCGTGCCTGTTGTTGTCTGCTGCTACTGCATCACTGCTTCAGGATTGTCGGAATCTACCTTCCGGCGATCTGGATGAAGCAGATGCTGCTGCCGGCTGAGGCATTGATGGTGAGCCTGCCGTCGGTCACCACCACGGTCACGGTCTCCTCAAGATACTGCCCGGCCTTGGCCTGCGTGGTCGGCACGCCCTCTACCGCAAACTTCTGCGACTTGAGCGTGGCTGAGTTGCCGCCGGCTACGATCTTGACGTTGTACATGCCGTTGGGCACGGCCACTTCCCACGTCGCATCCTTCAGCAGCATGATCGACGTGTCATAGCGGACATCCGGCGAACTTGCGTTCTTGCGCTGGACGGCAAAGCCGGAGAGGTCCTTGTCCCAGCCATAGCTGTAACCGGCTCGATTGCCATAGGTCAGGCCGCTGTCACTCAGGTAGCCCGCGGGCGAGGCAACGCCGGCCGGCTGGAAGTTGACGTTGATGGCCGTGCCGCTCTGGGCGGCTGGAGCCGACGCCGGAGCGATGGCCTTGTTTTCAGAAGCGGCCGGCTTCCTGGAAACCTTGCCGCCAGCGGGCAGAACTGCAAGCTCTGCACCGCCGAACGCCTGCATCTGCTGGCCCTGCATGCCTTCACCGCCACCGGGAACGATATCCAACTGGATCAGGTTGATCGGTGCATTCGTACCGGATACCAGCACCACTTCGACATAGATGTTGCCGCTGGCGTCAGGCTGGACGTTGTTAAAGGTATTAAAGACCGTCTTGTTGTTTCCAACGCTGACCTGCTGGCTGGTGGTCGAATAGCCGATCACGTTGTACTGCGTGACACCGCCACCACCGTAAGAGCCAAAGATCGTCAGGCTGTAAGTGGTGTCGCCGGAGGCGTCGAGGTTATAGAACTTGTACTTGCCGCTGCCGGCTGAAGTTGAACACACGTTGTCGCTAATGGCCGAGTTCGGGTATCCATTGATGAAAGACTCGGACAATTGGCTGCCGCTGGCCCAAGGTGAGTTGACAACTCGGGTCAAAGAAACGCCGGTTGCGGCATTGGTGCTGTCAACCAGGTTGCTGATCGTCTCAGGCAGGTCGAAATACTGTATGTTGTTCCAGTACCTGCCATCAGCGGCGGGGTTGACAGTAACGGTCCAACCAAAGTCCACAAGCACCGTGCGCATTGTGGCCGTTACCGTGATGTTCACCGTGGCCGTGTTGCTGTATGCAGAGCCGTCGTAGACCTTGTAGGTGAAACTATCGCTGCCCGAGTAACCAGTCGTCGGCGTATAGGTGAATGAACCATTGGAATTCAAGGTCACCGTGCCATGCGTTGGATCAGTAACTTTGACGGCCGTCAGCGTCTGGCCGTCAGAGTCGGTATCGTTGGTCAACACGCCCGCAGCAGCGACGCTCAACTGCTGGCCGCTTGCCACGCTGTAGGAATCGTTGGTAGCAACCGGCTTGTGATTGATGTCCAACCGGATCATGTTGAGTGGCGCATACGTACCGGATACCCACGCAACTTCCACGTAGATATTGCCGCCGGTATCAGGCTGAACGTTATTGAAGGTGTTAAAGACCGTCTTGTTGTTTACGACATTGACCTGCTGGCTGGTGGTCGAGTAGCCGATCACGTTGTACTGCGTAGTGCCGCCGCTGCTGCAAGATCCAAAGATCGTCAAATTGTAAACGGTGTTGCCTGTGGTGTCCAAGTTGTAGAACTTGTACTTGCCGCTGCTGGCTGAACTTGAACATACGCCGTCAGTAATGGCCGAGTTGGGGTATCCGTTGATGAACGACTCGGTCAACTGGTTGTCGCAGGCCCAGGCGAAGTTGACAACCTTGGTCAAGGAAAGCCCGGTCGCTGCATTGGTGCTGTCAACCAGATTGCTGATCGTCTCAGGCACGTCAAAATACCGCATGTTGTTCCAGTACCTGCCATCGGCGCCAGGACTGCCGCTCAGGGTCCAAAGGCCGAAGTCCACCAGAACGGTGCGAAGGCTTCCCGCTGCTGCCGTCACGGTAATGTTCACCGTGGCTGTGTTGCTGTCTGCAGAGCCATCGTTGGCCTTGTAGGTGAAGCTGTCGCTGCCCGAATAGCCGGTCGTGGGCGTATAGGTGAATGAACCATTGGAATTCAACGTGACGCTGCCATGTGACGGATCGCTTATCTTGATAGCCGTCAGCGTCTGGCCGTCAGAATCCGTGTCGTTGGTCAACACGCCCGAAGCCGCCACGCTCAACTGCTGGCCGCTGACCACGCTGTAGGAGTCATTGGTAGCAACCGGCTTGTGATTGATGTCCAACTGAATCATGTTCAGCGGTGCATAGCCTCCGGACACCAATACGACTTCAACATAGATATTGCCGCCGGCGTCCGGCTGAACATTGTTGAAGGTATTGAAGACCGTCTTATTGTTTCCAACGCTGACCTGCTGGCTGGTAGTCGAGTAGCCAATCACGTTGTACTGCGTGACGTCGCCGTAAACGCAAGAGCCAAAGATCGTCAGGTTGTACGTGGTGCTGCCGGAGGCATCCAGGTTGTAGAACTTGTACTTGCCGTTGCCGGCTGAAGTGGAACACACGCCGTCAGTAATGGCTGAATTGGGGTATCCGTTGATGAAGGGATCGGACAACTGATTGTCACAGACCCAAGGGAAGTTGACAACCTTGGTCAAGGAAAGACCGGTAGCGGCATTGCTGCTGTCAACCAGGTTGCTGATCGTCTCGGGTATGTCGAAAAACCGCATGTTGTTCCAGTACCTGCCATCGGCTCCAGGACTGCCCGTCAGGTTCCAAATGCCGAAGTCCACCAGCACCGTGCGTGCACTGGCCGGAGCCGCCGTCACGGTAATGTTCACCGTGGCCGTGTTGCTGTCTGAAGAGCCATCATTTGCCTTGTAAGTGAAGCTGTCGCTGCCCGAATAGCCCGTCGTCGGAGTGTATATCAGCGAACCATCGGCATTCAACGTCACTGTGCCATGTGTCGGATTAGAGACCTTGATGGCTGTCAGCATCTGGCCGTCAGAGTCCGTATCATTGGTCAAAACCCCGGAGATCGGCACTATCAACTGCTGGCCGCTGACCACGCTGTAGGAGTCATTGGCAGCAACCGGCTTGTGGTTGATGTCCAACTGGATCAGGTTGATCGGTGCGTTGGTGCCTGATACCCGCACAACTTCCACGTAGATATAGCCGCTGGCATCGGGCTGAACATTGTTGAACGTATTAAAGACCGTCTTGTTGCCAGCGACACTGACCTGCTGGCTGGTGGTCGAATAGCCAATCACGTTATACTGCGTGAGGTCGCCGCTGCTGCAAGAGCCAAAGATGGTCAGGTTGTAAACGGTGTTGCCGGAGGCGTCCAGGTTATAGAACCTGTACTTGCCGTTGCCGGCTGAAGTGGAACATAAGCCGTCTGTGATAGCCGAGTTGGGGTATCCGTTGATGAACGACTCGGACAACATGTTGTCGCAGGCCCAGGGGAAATTGACAACTTTAGTCAAAGAAATACCGGTCGCAGCGTTGGCGCTGTCAACCAGGTTGCTGATCGTCTCGGGCACATCGAAATACCGCATGTTGTTCCAGTACCTGCCATCGGCGCCAGGACTGGCAGTAAGGTTCCAACAGCCGAAGTCCACCAATATCGTGTGCAGGCTTCCCGAAGCTGCCGTCACCATGATGTTCACGGTGGCCGTGTTGCTGTCACCGCCGGCATTGTGAGCCTTGTACGTGAAACTGTCGCTGCCCGAATAGCCGGTCGTCGGTGTATAGGTGAATGAACCATTGGAGTTCAAGGTCAACGCGCCGTGCGAAGGATCCATAACCTTGACGGCCGTGAGGCCCGACCCGGTGTCGTTGGCCAACACGCCGGCGGCTGAGACGTTCAGGGTCTGGTTGGCGTTAATCGTATAGACATCATCGATGGCCACGGGCATTGATGCTGTCACCGTAATGTTCACGGTGGCCGTGTTGCTGTCCATGAAGCCATCACTGGCCTTATAGGTGAAGCTGTCGCTACCGGAGAAGCCGGTCGTCGGCGTATACGTAAACGATCCATTAGAAATCAAGCTCAACGTGCCATGCGCGGGATCGCTGACCTTGATGGCCGTCAGCGGCTGGCCGTCAGCGTCGGTGTCGTTGGTCAATACACCTGGAGCTGCCACACCCAACGGCTGGCCGCTGGCTATGCTATAGGAATCGTTGGTAGCAACGGGCTTGGAGTTGATATCCAACTGGATCAGGTTGATCGGTGCGTTGGTGCCTGATACCCGCACAACTTCCACGTAGATATAGCCACTGGCATCCGGCTGAACATTGTTGAACGTCCTAAAGACCGTCTTGTTGTTTGCAACACTGATCTGCTGGCTTGTGGTCGAATAGCCGATCACGTTGTACTGCGTGACGTCGCCGCTGCTGCAAGAGCCAAAGATCGTCAGGTTGTAAACGGTGTTGCCGGAGGCGTCCAGGTTATAGAACCGATACTTGCCGTTGCCGGCTGAAGTGGAACATAAGCCGTCGGTGATGGCCGAGTTGGGGTATCCGTTGATGAACGACTCGGTCAACTGGGTGTCGCAGGCCCAGGGGAAATTGGCAACCTTAGTCAACGAAAGACCGGTCGCGGCATTGGAGCTGTCAACCAGGTTGCTGATCGTCTCGGGCACGTCGAAATACCGCATGTTGTTCCAGTACCTGCCATCAGCACCAGGACTGGCAGTAAGGTTCCAACAGCCGAAGTCCACCAGGACAGTTCGCAGGCTTCCCGATGCCGGCGTCACGGTGATGTTCACCGTAGCCGTGTTGCTGTCCGTAGAACCGTCGCTGGCCTTGTAGGTAAAGCTGTCGCTGCCGGAGTAGCCGAAGGTTGGCGTATAGGTGAAAGAACCATTGGAATTCAAAGTCAACGTGCCATGAGAAGGATCGCTGACCTTGATGGCCGTCAACGTCTGGCTGTCGGAATCGGTATCATTGACCAACACGCCGGACGCAGCCACGTTCAATTGCTGGCTGGCGGCCACGCTGTAGGAATCATTGGTCGCAACAGGCTTGTGATTGATATCCAACTGGATCAAGTTCAGTGGGGCATAGCTGCCGGATACCAGAACCACTTCCACATAGATATTGCCGCCGGCATCAGGCTGGACGCTGTTGAAGGTATTGAAGACCGTCTTGTTGTTCTCGGCATTGACCTGCTGGTTGGTGGTCGAATAGCCGATCACGTTGTACCGCGTAACACCGCTATCGCCGGAGGATCCAAAGATAGTCAGGTTGTAAGTGGTGTTGCCTGAGGTGTCCAAGTTGTAGAACTTGTACTTGCCGTTGCCCGACGATGTTGACATCACACTGTCGCGAATGGCTGAATTCGGATATCCGTTGATGAAAGGCTCGGCCAATACGCCATTGCCGGCCCAGGGGAAGTTGACAACCTTGGTCAAGGAAAGACCAGTTGAGACGTTAGTGCTGTCCACCAGATTGGCGATCGTTTCAGGCAGGTCAAAATACCGCATGTTGTTCCAATACCGGCCATCAGCGCCAGGATTGTTGGTAAGCGTGCCGCCAAAGTCCACCAGCACCGCACGCGCCGCAGAAGAGACCGTAATGTTCACGGTAGCCAGGTTGCTATCGCCGCCGGAATTGTGAGCGTTATACGTGAAGTTGTCGGGGCCCGTGTAGCCGGCAGCGGGTGTATAGGTGAATGAGCCATTGGAATTCAAGGTCAATGTCCCATGCGCGGGGTCGGTGACCTTGACAGCTGTCAGACTTGTGCCGGTGTCGTTGGCCAGCACGCCGGAGGCTGCAACATTGAGCACCTGATCTTTCATTACCATGTAGGCGTCATTCACAGCGGTTGGAGCACCGCCGCTGACGATAATGCTCATCGAGGTTGTTGCGGAATACCCAAGACTATCTATGCATGAAACCGTGAGGGTATGGACACCGGCAGTTACGCTCATCAGGAGCGGATCATTGCTGCCAACGCCCCACTCGTATGGGTAAGTGCCGTCCTGACGAGGGAGCTCCTGCCCATTATGGAAGAGCTTCAAGTTCCCGATCGTGCCGTCGTAATCGCGGGCGGTGACGCTGACATACAGGGTGCTTCCTGCCTGCACAACGGTGGTTCCGCTGGGCTGAAGGAAGGACAGCACAGGCCCTTGGCCTATCGCGGACTTCATATTCGGGCTGGTCATCCAGTTCTGGAACCGCGAATCGCTGCTCCACTTCTGATAGTTGTCCTCGATCTGGGTTGCCAGTGCACGGTCGCAGATCACATTTCCGCTCTTGGTGATCTTGATGTGTCCGGCTACGGTGCCGGTCTGGGCGAAGGTCACTTCCACTCCGACGCCGTCAGCGGTGAATGAAACACCCACCTGGCCGTTCTGCAAAATCTTCGTAACGTTAAACATATTCTGGACGCTGTCCGTCGTGGACCACAGGACGTGCAGGAATACGTCATTCGCCTGCTTGACCTGTGGCTCGACCTCGGCGCGCCACATGCCCATGCCGATATTCTCCAGGTATTCGGGTGTCCCGACCGTCTGATACCAAGGAGCGTACATGTCGTAGTTGACGCCGTTGACCTCGAACTGGTGACCGGCGCCGCCCAGCACGCGGACTATAGCACTTTCGGGCAGAACCGTCTTGGAAAACAGCGCGCTGCCGCCATGCGCAGCACGGAGTGTAGTGCCGGTAGCCAGGAAGTGCCCGCTTGAATGTATGGAGGTATCAGCATTCAACGTGCCATCGGTGCATGTCGGCTGCTCCATAGTGTGCAGATACCATCGTTTGGGATCGTTTGCATTGACTCCATTGACACGGTCGAAGATGACGACCGCACCAGGCCGGATGTATACAAACTGGCGGGTAAAGCCATTGACCACGTGCGGGTCATACGAGCAGCGAGCATCGCCGACGACATAGGAGAACTCGGGGGATGTTTCGTAGGCCGTGATCTGACCGGCCTGGCGAGTCATCCTGTTTTCCTCGGAGACCGGCATCCCGTACATCGTGAGCCACTCATCCGGGACTCGCCCAGCCTGCCCACCGCACATCGAGGTGACCAGGCCACTGAGATTGTTGGCGGTGCCTACCGTGATCGAATTGTGTGCAATGGTCTGCGGGAACCACTTCGAGTAGTGTTGGCCATCGGAATTAACAGTGTTTTCTTCATTGTTTCCGATTTTTGCGCCGGTATCGCAGGCCAGGTAGGACTTGCGATAGATGATGAAGGAGTTATTGTGATTGCAGTTGCGGCTGTCGAGCTCGAAACGCCCGCACGCGAAATTCACGAAGGTGGCGTCGTTACCCCAGTCGCTTCGGGAGTACATGTAGCCGCGCGTCTTGAAGAGCATGTCCTGCGGCATCTGGCTTGGGGCGATGTCCGGCACGTCGGGGTCAAAGTACAACACCATGCCCCAATACTTGAACAGTATATAGTAGTAGGGCTGAGAGCCTCCGCAGACAGTGTTCCTCACCCACCATCCCGTCACGCCGTCCTGCCACTTGTTCTGCGCGATGGAGACAAAGGCCTCTGCGCCGGTCTCGAACGGATAGAAGGCAGATCCGTAGCCATCGACGCCAATGTGTGTGGTTCGTGTGCTTCCCGGCAGGATGTTGTAAATGTAGTAGGGGCCCATCGCCTTGGCCCAATTGAAGCCTTCGAACAAGTCCTGGCCCGTGGAGGACTTCCAGGCCTGCAAGACTCCCATCGTTCCGACATACTCATGCTGACCGAGGTAGTCATGGCTGTTGCCGTCGCCACCGCGGTCAGCCGCCCATCGATCCAGGTATGCCTTTCGCGTCACCATGGCTGGATACATTTGAGAGATGATCCCTCCGACCTCGGCATCATTCGTGCCGTTGCCCCATAAGCCCAAGGCATAGGTCAGGGGCGTCAGATGGGTCGAGTTTGCGTTGCCCGTCCGGGCTTGGGCAAGCATCTTTGCTTCACATGCGCTGCGTTCCGCGGGGGTCAGCAGGTTATAGATCAGGTCATAACCATAGAGGCCGTCGGTGGCGTAGACGCCAAACGTAGCCCCAAGCGTCACGGCGCGGCAGGCCTGGCCGTATCTTTCATCGCCCGTGATGTGGTACAGCAGCCCCAGGGGGACCGACATCTGGGTGGCGTCCATGTTCTGGCCCATCTGCTGGTCCACGGTCTGCTTCAACTGATTGTAAATTGACTGCAGCCCCGGCTTGGCAATCCTTGCTCGAATGGCCGGCAGGTCGGCCGTCGTAAAGAGCAGTCGCGGGTGCTCTTTTCTGGCCAGGGCGCTGTCCGCGGGCACATCCAAATTGCCTATACGCACCGTTTGTGCCGACAAGACAGCCGACGTGGCTACCACTACGGAAGCAATGACAACCGCTCGCAGAATACTCATCGGATTCTCCTTTGATGTTTCGAGTCTCGTGCAACGCAAATGTTTAGCGAAATGTTGCAGATCTTTATAGAAGGCCACGTAAGACCTGCTGACGATGAGACAGCTTTAGCTCAGCCTGACCATGGCTGTTCTTACATTGAACCCATAGCGGCCTTGTCATTGACGATGTTCAAATGCTTGCAGAAACGAAGCCATGACATGTTGATCTTGTCTGGAACGGCGTTGAAGAGCGAGCGAAGCTCTCTCGCCTAAATGGCATTGGGCTGAATCCTTTATCACCCACTTCTACTGCCATTGGCTCAATACAATGCGGTGTCCACAGACGCTAACGGTGCAGCTAATACTTAGGGAGAAGCACTCGAAGAAAATGACAACATCGGAATACTAGCCATATTCTGATCGGTCTGTCAAGCCAGTTGTCACCGGCTTATCCCCAGTTTTGCAAAGGGGTTAACTGCAGGGCGGTCCCGCCCGATAAGTTCGCAAAAGCAGAAGGACTCTTTCCGCGCTCGAGCCTTGTGCTCATGCGAAAGGTAAAGCTGCTGGCCATGCAAGGCCAGGTGTCCCAGGCCGTCGATGCGGCCAAGGAAATCCTGATCCGGGCCAACAGTGATTGCGCGCAGACGGAGGTATGGAAGGTCCTGAAAGAGCACAACGCGATGATCCCCGGCCTGTCGGCCGTAATGGAGGTGCTGACCAAGGGAACGCCGATCGGCCGGCCAGGCCTATACCAGATGATTGCGACCATCGGCTCGATGCCGGCATCGCTCCGTGTTCCGGTCGATGGCAAGCGCCTCAAGGGGATTCCGCTGCTATGCAGGCTGTGGTTGGATGCCTACAGGTTTCCCTCGCTCTTGTTCTTCACTATCCTCTGCCATCGTTGGGACCTGCGGCGTCGCAACAAACATAGCATAGCCAAACTGATGAAGTGGAGCGAAATCGGCTCGGGAACCTGCCAAAGGATGGCACGGCTATAACCACCGTAAATGGCACTGCCGACAATGTTGCCGTCGCTGTCGATTCCGGTGGCCTGCGCCGAGTAATAGCCGGCGGGCAGGAACTGGTTGAGATCAACATAGTCCGTGGCACTGCCTGTCCAAACAATTGCGTGCTGATAGGAAGGGCCGGGAGCTATAGCCCATCCGTGTTGACGGCACACTTGACGGAAGCGCCCAAGGCATGACCACAAGTGGCGGCGGTACAGTGACCGGAACCCTGACGGTCCCTGCCCAGACCAAAGCAATTCCGGACGCCTCGGTGCTGGACACGTACCGCGGCTTGGCGGTGACGATTCCCTTCCCGGGCGGGACGATGGAAAGAGCCGTATTGGGACCCAACTCCAACCCATGGGGGCTGGGCAGCCCTGACGGTGTGTATTACATGGACACGGCCGGGCGCGATATCACGATCCGTGGCCTGCGCCTCTGGGGGACGCTTGTCATTCGCACCAGCGGTCACAAGGTTGTCTTGGATGATGCGGTGTTCATGGAGCCATATCGCTCAGACTACGCCACTCTCATTGTCGATGGGAACCTCGAGATTCGCCTGCGGTCTGGCGAGCACGGCCTGTCCGAGACTCTTTGGCTGACCAACTTCAATCCATTTTCCTGTTCCTACCAGGGACGATCGGACATTCTGATCCTCGATCTGTATCCCAATGAGATCCGTGGCCTGGTGCATGCCACTGGCACGGTGTTGTTCAAGAACAGCCCATGTGTTCGAGGTGCGGTCATGTGCGGCGGAGCACTCACGTTCGATGACTATGCCCAGGTGATCTACCAGCCATCGCTGGGCCAAGATCCGCCGCTGGGGTATCGAACAATCCAGATGCATCTGGCCGGCGATAGTTGGCGCCAAAGCGTCGATCCCTGACGCGCGGAAACGATTGCCTGTGCGGGAACGGAACACAAACCTGGGAAGGCCTTTGGAAATACCCCAACAGCGAGTTTGCCCTCCACGGTGTCTTCTTGGGGTAGAGGCAGAAGAGAGTACTTGTTCCCTTTGCGACAAATGGAAGAATGCCGCAGGCGATCAAGTTCGGTTTGAATCGGCCCAGGAGCTGTTGTTGAACGCACTCGTAAAATTTTCCGATCCTTCGATCTTCCGCCCAGGGTTTCAGCCTTACCCGCAAATAAGGCCGGCCCAAAGACAGTGACGAAATAGCTTGACTGGCTGTCATTTTTCAGTACACTGCGAAAAGTTTGGTATACAACTCATTTCGCTCAAGCTTGGAAATGGAGAAGAATGTGCTCAAATCAGTAGTATGCTCAATCTGTGCTATCGCTCTGTCCGTAGTCTGCTTTGCTCAAGTTGGATCGGCAGCCACTGTCGTCTTCGATAACTCATTGAACGTGGTGCAGCCCGATCCCACATGGACTCCAAAGGGCTTTCTCGAATTCAGCCGGTTCTTGCCTTACGAACTGCAGGGAGACGAGGTGCGCCTTGAGGGAACGGATCGAAACATTGTGCAATTCGACATTGTCCTGATGTCTCAAGGCGAGGTAACTCTCACCGATCTTCACGTCGGATTCTATCTCAACGACGGCGATGATGGATACGACGACAAGTTGCCTGGCACAGCTCTTTGGTCCACAACGTTGAGCAACGTGACGCTTCCGGGCGGCTTGTTCATCCTTTCGGTGCCAATTGACGGAGTTGAGGTGCCCGACCAATTCACCTGGCTGGTTGCCGCGGACAGCATGGACGCAGGCCTGGTGCCATGCAGCTTTCCGGCGCCCGGACAAAACATCATGAACAGTCTAGGCAACGACTACTATTGGGACTATACGCCCGCTCCCTATGATTTCTGGACTCGTTCTGATTTCGGGGGACGTGTTCCGGCGGAACTCGGTGCGAAGTTCGTCGCCGTGCCGGAGCCAGCAACCATACTGTTACTTGCTGCCGGGTTTCTTGTGGTTGGCCGAAAGAAGAAAGAGCCAACTGCCTCTTCTGCTCTTTGCGCAACTCGATCATAGACATGTGTGGATGCTTGGATCTGGCAGGAAAGGTCATTGATCGTAGCGCGGACATAAATGAAACCTCAGGTGCAATTCCAGGTCAACGCTGACGGCGGCCGACGAGGTCTTCGGAACGGCACCACAAGTTTGTCCTGATTGCCCTAGCTAATCTAGTGTTGAGCAGACCGTGCCTTGATTCGATCTACGCCATCATCATCGATAAGGTGAACAGACAAATCTCTGTGGATCGCTTTCCAGATCCCAGTTGCAGATGTGCGCCAGACGGCAATTATTGCCTGGGGGTCTTGAGGCGCTTCGCCTCCCACATAGATCCAGGCCCCCGCATTCCGGAGGCGTTCAATAAGCAAAATGCCCGGCAGGCATCTGCTCCACTCAACTTCAGCATCTTTGTCAAGCTCGGCGATGCCTAGTCTTCCAGTTGGATCTGAACCCGACCGGTACGTCTTAGCTTTATGTGCAATGGCATCAAATAAGGTCTGGCGGTCCAAATGCTGAGGCAGTTGGCCGTCCTTTTTGTCCAGGCAAGTCCTTAGGACAACCACAAGTGCTTCCTCTTCGTCTGCCACCACTTCGATATCCTGATAGCCAGGAGGAATCTCGATTGAAAAGAGCGAGGGATCTATTTCCTTGTTCCAGCGAAAGTTCCTGAGAACCACCAGATCAAATGACTTTTCAGCAGTCTCGCGCACCTCGATGCGATAGGGCAATAACGTCACGCCATTAGCCCAGACCGTCATGCTTTTTCCTTCCCGATTTACCTTAAACACAACAAGATCCTGACCGTCTTTCGCGACCCGCTCAACCAGTTCTCCATCAGGCTCAGTGAGTTTCAGAAGCGCACTGACGTAATCATCATCAGAAGTCGCAGTTGCGGTGCGCCGTAACGCTCGCTTCCTTTGTGGCGACAACGTGAGCCTTGTCTTGCCGTTCCTAATGTTAACCTTGCCTTCTGGCCCCGTTGTCCGAATCGATCCCCCTGGCACAGCGACCACCTCATATTCCTCGTCTGGCTTGCCTGAGACGCTGCAAACCAGATCGTACTGCACACTCTTTGCTTGGGCGATCCGCTTGATCATCTCGCCGAACGAAGTGGACGCCACGGACATTCTTCCATTGAAGAAGACCCAAATGCCTGCAACGATAAGAAGCACTGCGGCCGCGGACGAAATCCAGCGTACAGGGATGATTTGCCGGCTGAAGTTGTTGCTCTGTCCATAGAGGGCCTCCAATCGTTCCTTCATCCGACGGCAAAGTTCTTCTTCCTGCCCAGAAGCAAGAGGGACCTGGATTGGCTTGATGAGATCGAAGATCTGCTTGGCAGAGCCTTCGTCATCGTGTTCATTCCACTTGACCAAATGGTTTCTCCAGTTCTCGTCTTAAGAGAGCCAAGGCCCTTGAAAGCTGCACGCGGAGCGTGTTGTGATTCAGGCCAAGGATTTCGGCGATGGTTAGAGTTTCCATCCCTTGGCAGAACCGCATAATGATTATGTCCTGGAACAATGGTTTGAGTCTGCTGATCGCCGTGAACATGATTGGCCAGTCTGCAGGGCTTGTCCAATCGTGATTCTTGCCAGATATTGTTTCCTTAGCAAGCTGATCGTGCAATTTCATCCGCCGCTTCATGTGCTTGATGTGGCGAGCCATCATGTTGCGAGCTGTTCCATATAGCCAGTTGCGAATCTCCTCGTCGCTCTTTGTTCTCAAGCAAGGGTATTTCTCCACAAGCTTCAAGAAGACATCAGAGACCACATCCAGAGCCATATCTCCGCCGTAAACTCTGCAACGACAAAAGGACCAAATATCCC
>CAYQJH010000002.1:0-68296 GCA_964417755.1 uncultured Planctomycetaceae bacterium | reverse complement strand
AAGCTACAGGCCATCCGCTGCATGGAGATGTTTGATAAGATACAAAGAGAAGAGGATGTCCTGGACACATGGTTCTCATCCGCGCTCTGGCCCTTCAGCACGCTTGGCTGGCCGGAGCAAACGGATGCTCTGAAGACTTGGTATCCAGGCGACGTACTTTGCACCGCTCGCGAGATCATCACGCTGTGGGTCAGCCGCATGGTGATGATGGGCCAGTACTGCGCGGGCGATATCCCCTTCCGCGATGTCTTTATCCACGCGATGATCCAGGACGGCGAAGGCCGCAAGATGTCAAAGAGCCTGGGCAACGGCATCGACCCGCTGGACATCATCGACAGCCACGGCGCCGACGCGATGCGCTTCACGCTGGTCAGCATGACCACGCAGACGCAGGATGTCCGCATGCCAGTGGAGACGATGACGCTGCCAGACGGACGAAAGATGAACACCAGCCCGAAGTTCGACATCGGCCGGAACTTCGCCAACAAGCTGTGGAACGCCTCGCGGTTTGCGATGATGAACCTCGCGGGCATGCCAGCCTGGAGCCAAGCCGCCGCCCAGATGGAACTGAGCGACCGCTGGATCATCAGCCGCCTCGCCGAGACCAGCCGCGACGTGACAGCCGCCGTCGATAACTTCCGCTTCAATGAGATGGCCGACACGCTGTACCACTTCATGTGGGACGACTTCTGCGACTGGTACCTTGAGATCGCCAAGAGCCGCATCAATGCGGGTCAGGCCGGCCCCAAGGCCATCGTCGCGCACTGCCTGGACATGATCCTGCGGATGCTGCACCCGATCATGCCGTTCATCACCGAGGCCATCTGGAGCAATCTCAATGCGGTTGCGCCGGTGCGAGCCGTCTGCAGGCAAGACGCCTTCACCGCAAGCAGGCAAGATGCCTGCACCACAAGCGGGTCAGACGCCTGCACCACAACGGCTGACGCACAGGCTGAGGCCATGCTTATCACGGCCGCCTGGCCGAAGGCAGATGAAGCAGCCATCGACGCACAGGCAATGAAGGAGTTCGACCTGGTTCGGGAGCTTGTGCGGGCCATCCGCAACGCGCGGACACAGCACAACGTGCCGCCGGGCAAGAGCGCAAATGTGATGGTCCAGGCCAGCGATTCCTCTGCGCAGATTGTGCAGCGCAACGCAGCCCTGATGGCCTCGCAGGCAAATCTGCAGAAGGTGGAACTGGTCCCATCCGGCACGGCCATCCCGGCCAACTCAGCGGCTATACTGGCCGGCGACATCAAGCTGTACGTGCTGGATATTATTGATCGCGATGCCGAGCTCGCCCGGCTGACCAAGCAGGCAGCTACGCTTCAGAAGGGAATCGCGGGCATCGAGGGCAAGCTGGGCAATGCCGGCTTTGTCGCCAAGGCGCCGCCTGCTGTGGTTGAGAAAGAGCGCCAGCGGCTGGAAGGCCTCAAGGCTGAGCTGGCCGCCGTTGAGCATTCGCTGAAGGCACTGCAGTCGTAGAACAAGTCGTTCGTGGCACGGACATCCTGTCCGTGTTTGGCTGTTGCTGTTGCTGTTGCTGTTGCTGTTGTGGTGGTGGTTGCATCGCAAGGCGTTCGACAAGACAACTATAAAGAAGAAGGCTACGGCAACGACAGCAAAAGAAACATGGGCGAGACGCCCATGAGACGCACGGACAGGATGTCCGTGCCACGCTAGAATGACTCAGGAAGGATCGAGGCGTGTAATGGATGTGCCGATGGAATTATCTCGCATCCTGATTACCGAGCTGGGCGACCAGCAGGTGATCTTCCTGCGCGAAAAGAACGGCGAGCGGACGTTCCCCATCATGATCGGCATCAGCGAGGCCATCGCCATAGACCGCCGCCTCAAGGGCAAGCCCACGCCCCGGCCGATGACGCACGACCTGCTGGCCAACGTCATTTCCACCCTTGGCGGCAAGCTGATCAAGATCCTCATCAACGACATTCGCGACCATACTTTCATCGCCACTCTCTACATTCGCCGCGGCGAGGAGGTCTTCCACGTCGACAGCCGGCCCAGCGACGCCATCGCCCTCGGCGTGGCCTTCGACACGCCGATCTTCGTCAGCAATCATGTGCTGGACAGCGTACTGAACGAGGCCTCCACCAAGGAAGACCGCATCGAACTTCTCCGGCGGCGAATGGAGATGCTGGCCGAGGCCATCGCCGAAATCTCCGAGCGATTGACTGACGAGGACTTCCTCGCACAGGCCTCGCAAAGCATCGTCCAGGACCATCGACGCCAGCTGGCTGAAATGAAGCGCGAATTCGAGGCCATAGATCGCGTGCTGAAGAAGCTGGGGTAGATGAGGACAGCCGAAACAGCGAATATCGAATATCCAACAAGAAAGGCCTATTCACGCGCGCGCACAGCAGAATATCCAAGTGAACCACACGACAACAACAGAGGCATGAACAACGGATGCCCTGTCGTTCACTTCGAGATTCGTAGATCCTTGTTCGATATTCTGCTGTTCGTCGTAGCCGCTTACTTTCCCGATATCGCGAGCGGATATATCCCCAGCGAAATGACCTCGCCGGTGGGATTGAAGTAGTGCGCAGCCATCGTTTCCTCGCCCAGGCTCGTCAGCACCAGGCCGTAGTAGTTGCCTTCTTCGGCGTCCTTGAGTTCCTCAGCCGTCGGCCCGCACTTGGTGGCGTTGGCCGCTTTTTCAAAGTGGCAGATGAACCGGCATAGCGAATTTCTCTGCTCCTTGAGGAAGTCGTACTCCTTGTTGCCGTACTTGCCCTTGAGCTTGGGCACGTAGGCCAGGTCATTGCCCGACTGCGATTGGGGCGGATATTGCGTCCCTTCAGCCTGCCCGGCCCGATAGAAGATCAGCCCGCCATAGGCGGCGGAGGTATCCTTGCGATCCTCCGCGGCAATCTTGCCCAGGGCGATGTGCGTCCGCTGGCGCGAGAGAAACTCATGCAGCAGCTTGAGGTTCCAAAGGTCGGCCATGCTAAGGGCATCCACCCGCATCCAGAAGCGGTCGTCCTTCTGGCCCGCGGCAGCCTGCGATCTGGCGTGCTGAAGCGGGTTGATCGCCTGCCCGACCTCTGCCAGCAGTTGCGATCGCCGCATCGGCCGACGCAGCGGGTCGCCGGCCAGGCGGCTCAGCAGGTGCAGGTCGCGGATGTTGAAGCGATAGCCCTCTTCGTTCCATCCCACGGCCAGGCGGGCTGTGTCGTCCACCGCAGCCGGGCCGCTGCCGGCGGCCTGAACAATGCATTCATATTCCTGGGCCGTCTCGGGCATGTACTCGAATCGCAAAAGGAACATCTGCAGCAGCCGCAAGCTTTGCGCCTGCGGGGCCAGCCGCTCAAGTTGCGTGCGAAGCGCCTGCTTGCCCAATCGCCTGAAGAGCACCTCGACAGCCTGGCCGCTGGCGGTGAAGTCCGGCGTGTTGATGGCATTCAACAAGGCGTCCTGCCACATCCGCCCGGTCATCCTCTCGATGACCATGCGATAGCGATCTTCGCCCGGACCGGTGATGGCTGGCTCGGACGCCCACAAGGCTACGACTTCCGACAGCACGCTGCCGGTGGGATGACGATTAAGCCATTCCATCACGGAATTATGCAGGGCAGAATCCCTCTGCAATTGCGGCATGGCCTGGACGACATGGCCGGCCAGGTCGGGGTAGTCCTTCCGCAGCAGGAAACTCAATATGCCCTGCCGCACCTCCGGCGGAGCGGCTGGATCGCGAAGCATGGACGCCAACTGGCTGCGAATGCCGGGGGCGTCGCCGCCGAGGAAGACCACCACCTCCAGCGACGCGGTTCGCTGGGCGGGCTTGAGGTCGCCGTCGAGCACGCGCTGAAGATTGTGCAACAGAATCACGTGTTGAGAATATGCCTGCCCGCCGGAGCGCTGAAGGGCTTCATAGGCCTGCATGTCGGCTGGAAGGTCCGACGATGCAGGCCCGCAGCCAGCCAGCCCAGCCAGCAGCAGAAAGACGATGAACGTCGTTCTTCCCATTTCAGTGCTCACCCTTGAACTTGCGCGCGACTTCAAACTAATCGGCTAGTGTCACATCGCAACTTGGCTGTTTTATGTGTCGCGGGCGTCTCGCCCGCGTGTACCGAGGGCATCCTGCCCTCGTATACGCAGGCCAGACGTCTGGCACATGCCGGCAAGATGACCGCGAGGCATAATTGCGCGTGCTGCCAGTGTAATCCAATTATCGAGTGAAACGTATCCCCATTTGTTCAACGCCCTACATCAACTGCATCGGGTCGATGTCAGCGATGACTTCGGCTGGGTTATTCCTCGTCAGTTCCTCCATTCGTCCAGCCAGTGTCTGCTGCACGGCCCCAGCCCGACCGGCCAGCATCAACACCTGGAAGCGGAACTGGTTCTTGACCTTCAGCACGCCGGCAGGCTGCGGGCCAAAGAGGCGAACCTTGCCCGCCGGCAGCAGCTTCCGCAGCTCCGCCGCCAGTTGATCCGCGCCGCCGCGGGCCTTGTCGATGTTCTCATGCCGGATGACAAACCGCATCATCCTGGCAAAAGGCGGGTAGAGAATCTCCTTTCGCAGGGCCAGCTCGTTGGCAGCAAAGCTCTCGTAATCATGCGTTGTGGCAAAAACAATGGCCGGCTCGTCCGCATGCAGCGTCTGCACAACCACCTCGCCCGGCCGGTCGCTTCGTCCCGCCCTGCCGGCGACCTGGACGATCAACTGAAACGTCCGCTCTGCTGCCCGAAAGTCAGGAATCACCAGCGAGGTGTCGGCGGAGACCACGCCCACAAGCGAGACCTTCGGAAAGTCCAATCCCTTGGCCACCATCTGCGTGCCCAGAAGGATGTCGATCTCGCCGCTGCCGAACTGCTCGAAGACCTGCTGGAACTGCCGCGGCGTGGTCATCGTGTCGCTGTCCATCCGGGCGATGCGGGCAGAAGGAAACTTGCGGGCCAGCTCGTTCTCGATCCTCTGAATCCCGTAGCCAAACAGCAGCAGCTTCTTCTTGCAGGCTGGGCATTGCTCCGGCAGGATGGCTATGTCGTCGCAATAATGGCACTGCGCCAATTGCTTGGCCTGATGGAAGACCATCGCCCGCGAGCAATGCTCGCAGGTAAGAATCCACCCGCACGACGGGCAAAAGACATAGCTGGCATAGCCGCGGCGGTTCATCAGCAGGATGATCTGCTCGCGGCGGTCGAGCACGCCGGCCATCTTTGCCGTGAGCGTCTTGCCAAGCAGCTCGATCCGCCCATCTTCCATCTCGTGGCGCAGGTGCACGACTTGCAGCCGGGGCATCGGCAGGCCCCGCACCCGATGGCCCAGCCTAACCAGGTCATACCGCCCCTGCTGAGCATTGTGCAGCGATTCAAGCGATGGCGTGGCCGAGCCAAGAATCACGGGCGCTCCGCAGATTCGCCCGCGCATGACGGCTACGTCGCGAGCGTGGTAGCGCGGGGAGGAGTCCTGCTTGTAGCTGGGCTCGTGCTCTTCGTCGACGACGATCAGGCCAAGCTTGCGCGTCGGGGCGAAGATGGCGCTTCGCGGGCCGACGACGACGGCGGCCTGGCCGTCGCGAATCTGCTGGTAATAGAAAGCCCGCTGGGCACTGGTCAGGCCGCTGTGCAGCACAGCCACCCGCGGCAGGCGCTGGATCAGCCGGGCCAATGTCTGCGTAGCAAGGGCGATCTCCGGGGCAAGCAATATCGCCTGCTTGCCCGCCTGCACCACCTGGCGGATGGCGCGGATGTAGACCTCCGTCTTGCCGCTGCCGGTCACGCCGTGCAGCAGGCTGACCGAAAACCCCTCGCCGAGCCTGGGCTGAATCTGCCGCAGCGCATAGGCCTGCTCCTCGTTCAGCTCGAATGGATCGGCCTGCTGCTCCTGCGAAAGCTCCGGCAGGCTGACCGGCCGCTGATCCATGCGGACAAGTTCCCGGTCGATCAACGTGCGGACAGTCTGCCGACTGGCCCCGCTGTGACGCATCACTTGTTCAAGCGGCAAAGGTTCGACGCCTTGCCTGCGGGCCTCGTACAGTTCGTCCAGCACGTTCTTCTGCCGCAGGCCCAGGTTTCGCGGCCAGTCGCGGCGCTCCTTGGCCAGGAAGACAACGGCTTCCTGTTTTGGCGCGTGCCTGCCGACGGCTGACGGCACCATGGCAGACAGCGTCATGCCCAGCGGCGTGAGGTAATAATTGCTTATCCACTGGCCCAATTGCCAGAGTGAAGGATCGAATTGCGACTGGGCATCGACAACTTCGATCACGTTCTTGAGTCTGCCGGTAAAGCCAGGCCGCACGTCCGTCTTTGGTTGTGTTTCAACCAGGAATGCGAGCGTCTTTCGATTGCCCTTGCCCAGAGGCACACAGACGCGCTGGCCCAGGGACGGCTCGCCGATCTCGGCGGGCCAAAGATAGTGCAGGACCCGCCAAAGATTGCTGTTGACCACCACGCCGACGATCCGACCGCCGGCCGGCCGTGCCGCTGAAGCGCCATCAGGCGTACTCGGTTGTGGGAACAGGTCTTCCATTGCTGGCCATGGTACCAGATAGGAAGCCCCCTGCGGAAGCACGCGGGATTCCCCACATTCTGGTGGGGGCCTTCCAACACGAAGTGATCCGAGATGCAGGCGAGACGCCTGCACCACAATTCAGGCGAGACGCCTGCACCACAATGCCTGCGCCACAATGCCTGCACCACAGTGTCAGAATCTGCATAGAATGAAAAGACCATTCAGGGGACAAGGGCGTGAAGACAAGGGAGCAATCATGAAGGCAACCGTGCAGAAGACCATGCAGGCAGCGGCAATCAACAGCTTTGGCGGCCTGGAGTCGATTTCGATGCAGTCGCTTCCGGTTCCAGAGGCTGGCCCGGATGAAATACTGATGCGTGTCGAGTCAGCTGGCGTGGCTGAGTGGGACCCCTTCGAGCGCGAAGGCGGCTTTGCGGGGATGTTCGGAACCAAGCCCAAGTTCCCATACGTCCTGGGCACCGATGGCGCGGGGACGGTCGTGGATGTCGGCAGCAACGTCACCCGCTTCAAGGAAGGCGACCGCGTCTTTGCCATGAGCGTCGCCGGCCCCAAGGGCGGATTCTATGCCCAATTCGCAGCCGTCAAGGCGGACAATGCCGCACACATCCCCAACAAGCTGTCCATCGAACAGGCAGGCGCGATGGCAGCCGACGCAATTACGGGCCTGCGCGGCCTGGACGATGTTCTGGGCCTGAAGGCCGGCGAATCGCTGATGATCTTCGGCGCCAGCGGCGGCATCGGCCACATGGCCATACAACTTGCCAAGCGCATGGGCGCACGAGTGTTTGCGGTAGCGTCGGGCGATGACGGCGTGGCGCTGGCCAGGCGGCTGGGCGCCGACGCAGCCGTGGATGGACACAAGGATGACATCGTGTCCGCAGCCCGCAAGTTTGCACCGGACGGCCTGGACGCCGCGCTGGTGACCGCCGGCGGCGAGGCGACCAATAAGGCCCTCTCAGCCGTGCGCGAAGGCGGGCGGGTGGCCTACCCCAACGGCGTCGAGCCCGAGCCGCAAGGGCCCGGACTGATGATCCGCAGCTACGACGGCATGCCCGATTCAGAGATATTCCAGAGGCTAAGCCGCCTCATCGAGGCTGGGCCGTTCGAGGTGCACATTGCTCGCGTCTTTCCGCTGGAGCAGGCCGCCGACGCCCAACGCGCGCTGGAGAGCCACTACCTGGGCAAGATAGCCCTGCGAGTGGCCTGAAGCACCGCGAGCTTCGCCAGCAGCACGCCGCAGTTATGTGTCGCGGGCATCTTGCCCGCGTGTGTCGCAGGCGTCTCGCCTGCGGTTCTGCTCGTAAATCGCGAGAGCAAGCTCGTGCTACGTAGCGAAGCTACTTCGCACAGTAGCAATGCCCTCGGTACACGATGGCGAGACGCCTGCACCACAAAACTGCAACGATTTTTTCCATATCTGCCCCCTGCAGCTGAGGCATTAGTGCGTCGCGGGTTGGCTGGACGGCGAAGCCAGGAGTCCCTGTAGACGAGGCGCTCGGGCAGCAAGTCCCTCAGCCAGCGGGCCCTCGGCGTCATCAATGGTGACGAAGCGCCAGCCGTCTGAAGTCCTGAGGAAGAAGAGGACTAGGTAGTCCGTGGGACCGGTGGTTACTGTTGGCATAGGCATGTCTATCCTGACGGCTGCCCAATCGCCATCGACGGCGGTTTCATGGATCTTCGTCATCAGGTCGAGGTCGGCTTTGTAGACCTTCTCGTGCATCTCGCGGATCACCTTCCCCAACCAGCGGACACTCATGCCGGCCAGCTGCCCAATTCCAGGCTGACGGCTCTGCTCGTCGCTGACCCAACCGCGAACCGAGCCAAGCGAGAGAGCCTTCATCCCATCCACATCTTTATTGCGAAGCGCCACGAGGAACGCTCCGGCTGTTGCCTGAACGTCTATAACCGACCCGTTCGTCGATTGGGACACAGACCGAGTTGAGGCAGCGGAGGATAGGCTCCGCAGAAGCTTGAGATTCTTCGGGATGTTCTCGCTGTGCTTGGCCACGTCATCGGCGAGTCTTCCTTTTGAGTCGTCGAGCGTGGCAAATCGCCATCCGCCTGCCGTTCGAACGAAGACCATGACCAGGTACTGCGATGAGGTGACCGGAGACAGCGCGGCCGCCCAATCACCATGAATCATCGTATCGAGCACCTTCGTAGACGCTTCAGGATGTTTTGAGAAGACATCCGTGCGAATCTCGCGAATGGCATTCCTGAGCTTGTTCTGGCTCCAGCCGACCGGCAGCTCGCCTGCAACACCCGAATATCTGGTTGCCGTTCGCAAGTCGACTTCCAGCCAGCCCTGTTCCGATCCCGCCGAAAGGCTCTTGAGCGTATCGAAGTCTTCTTCTTTCATGGCCCGAAGGACTTTCAGTGCAAGATCAGTAACGGCCTGCGTGGCTGGCTGCGTGGCCGCAGACTCCGCGGCCACGGCACCCGGCAGCATCTTGTAGCGAATCTTCATCCCCTTAGGATTGTTCGTATAGCTGGTGACCTCCAGCAAACCAACGCCACCCTCGCGCGTCTGGAAAGCGAATACTAACGGCGGCATGGAGAGCCTAGGCATCAGGTAGAACTTTAGGCCATTACGCTCAAGCACATCGAGACCCGACGCGGCAGTCGAAGCAAGAGATGCCTGCGCATCCTCGGGCGACGCTGCCTCAAATGTCGCATTAAGCGTGCTCAACCGAAGACCGCACGACATGAGCGCCCAACGGTTCGATACATATGTGTTGCGGTCCGATACGTACTCGACGAACAGGTCGATGCCTTGGTCTTCAATCCACTTCGAACGCTGTTGATTGGACATGCGCTCGAACTCCGCCGGCAGGCTCACTACCTCACCTGTGGCTAGTTTCAACCCCTCGCTGCCTTTACCTTCGTCGAGGTCGTTAATCGTCCGCTCGACCACTGCCCCAAAAACAGGCCGTGCAGTGACCGTAGCCGAGTCAACAGCCTTGGCCAATGTGCCAGCATCTCGCGCCACGGCCAACGTTGGGAACAACTTCACCTGCTGGGCAGAGCCATCATCCCGCAACACGAGTACCCGCCCTTGCCGCAGGTCATACTCCTTTCCGTTGACGCTCAGGTGTAGCGGGTCTGCGGATTCTCGGAGGAAGCCGAAGGTTTGCCCATTTGTCAGCTTGACAGAACCATTATCTATCCATGTCAGAGAATGGGCATTCTGCGATCCACTGGTGTTTGAGGTAAAGCGCCCTGGATAGAAGAACACATAATGAACCTCTCCTCCAGCATGCACAACATACGCAGAACGTTTGTCATTGCCAGAATGCGCTGCGCTGGGAAATTGGCTGCTCGCTTGCGATTGCAGTTGCGAGGATGCTGGCCCGGTATTTGATGCCGCCCAAAGCGCCACGGGCGTTAGGATCGCGACAACACCCAACAGCAGCCACATGAAAGTCCTTGATTTACTCACAGTCTTACCCCTTTCAGATATCTTGAATGCCTCCACGACCTCCCGCCGGCTGAGGACCACCAGCGCCCAAATGCCAGCAATAAGGCCAAAGACAGAAAACGGGAGCATGACTATTACGCAAGCAGCCACGGCTGCCTGACGGTTCTTCAGTTGCTTCATTCCGCTGGCTGCATGCAGTGCGAACAGATTTCCGGCAAGGAAAAGCGATCCCAATACCACCACAAAGGGAAACGAAAAGTTCGTAGGCACGATTCTCGGGACGGAGGTGATTGCTGCAACGCTTGCAAAAATAGCGAACCCGACATGCGAGGCAGCCACGATAATAAGTGCCCAGGCCGGAGCCTTCACAGCCTGGCGGGCGTCTTGGAGTGCGGCGGCATCGCCGCCGCTTTGGCTTGCTTGCGGTGGCGGCTGAGTGCTGGCGTGAATCGTGGGCTTGCTCGCTCGCCACACCCAGCGAATAATGAAGAAGTCGGCCAGGGCAGAGATGGCGACAGCAGCCAGAATTCCGATGGCAAGATTGTCTGATTCGATCGCGCTGAAATGGATGAGACGAGCCAGCGTGATGCAGGCGTAAGCAATCAAGCCGTCCAAAGCCAACAGCGGGAATACGAGTGCATCAAAGATAGCCAGGCCCAGGCCATAGATTCGGCCTCCAGAACGGCGAATCCTCGAGATTGCCATTGCTCCGCAGACCGTCGCTCCTATGGGCGCTGAGGCTGCAATCAGGATCAAGGGCGATAGGAGTATCACCAATACGTTCATGTTCGTTCCTCACGCGATCAGTGAGAGACCCAATAGCCCAATGCACGCCCAAATCGCACCGATGATTGCAAGCCGCGATAGACGCGGCTCGGCGGCAGAGGCCTCTGGAGGCGAGGCCATCCGTGGCAAAGGATCCAGTGGCGTGAGCCTGTCAATTGGCCGCCTGAGCCCGATGAAGATTGCTATGGGAATGACCGAGACTATCGCCAGTCCAGCCAGCAGCGCCTGCCAGACATATATATCGCGGCGGGGATTCAAGACATGGGCAATCGCCACACCGAGCGCAAACACATAAGCCATGACAAGACCGTCAATAATCACCCCGCGCCAATTGATGACCGCCTTGCCTCCTCTACGTCCTACAACAGCAACGTACCTGTGCCAAGTCTCAACAGGAACGACCCTAACCTGCCCACACTCTGCATCAGAACGCTGGACTGGTGGCGATGAAACAATCGTCTCTACCTGCGTTCTTACCTCGCTTACCTGCTGGTATCGGCGGGCGGGTTCGCGCTCCAGGGCTCGGAGAACCACCTCGTCCAGGCGGACGTCGATGAGCACCTTGCGGCTGGGCGGCTCGAACATAATGCCCTGCTGGCCGGGCGCAGCCTTTGGCAGCTCGCCCGTGAGCATCTGGTAGAACACCACGCCGAGAGAGTAGATGTCGGCCCGGTGGTCGACCGCCCCCGGGCGGTCGATCTGCTCCGGGGCCATGTACTGCGGCGTGCCCATGATGCTTTGCGTGGCGCGGACATCCTGTCCGCGCGTGCCGCGAGCATCTTGCTCGCGGTGTTGCTGGTCCTGCGAGGCCGAGACGGCCTCGCCACTCGCGGGCGGGACGCCCGCGCCACAGCCCACCAGTTTTGCCAGGCCGAAGTCGGCGATCTTCACCTTGCCCTCGCGATTGAGCAGGATGTTCTCCGGCTTGATGTCGCGGTGGACGATGCCGCGGTCGTGCGCATACTGGAGGGCGTCGCATATCTGCGGCACGATGGCCAGTGCTTCTTTGGGGTTGATGGTTCCGGCGTCCAGCAGCTGCCGCAAAGACAGGCCGTCCACATACTCCATGATGAAGAAGTACAGTTGCGGCACAGCCGGATTGTCTGTCTCACAGGCTGGAAAGCCTGTGCTACCACTTCTACCACTACCGCGTGAACCGAAGCTGTGGATCGTGACGATGTTGGGATGGCTGAGCCTGGCCATCGCCTGCGCCTCGCGGGCGAAGCGCTGGGCGAAGGCCTCATCGCGCCCGATCTCCGGAGGCAGAATCTTCAGCGCCACCAGGCGGTCAAGCTGCTTCTCGCGGGCCTTGTACACCGCGCCCATGCCGCCCCGCCCAATCAGCTCCAGTATGTCCAGCTCAGGAAACAGCGGCGCAAGCTGATCGCACGTCGGCGGCGTCCAACTGGCGGCGTGCCGCGCACCTCGCCCGGCTGCCTCGGCTGGGTCTTGCCCGGTAAAGCCGACGGTATTAGTTTCCAGCCCGCACTTCAGCAGGCAGGCCGGGCACAGGCCGCGCGGGACGCTGGCTGGCAGCTCCGCCCCGCACTGGGAGCATTTGTTGATCTGGTTCATGATGTCCGTTTGCTCCTGTTCTTCCGCCATTTACAAAAGCAAACGGAAAGAAAGGTTACAGGCAGGCCAATAATTGACGGATTTCATCCTCCACCAGGGAATCCTGCGAGACCGTCTGGGCAATTTCCTCTCGCAGAAGCTCTCGATACCGTCGGCGCAGGCGATGGGCAGCCACCTTGACGGCTGCCTCGGTCATGCCTAATCGCGCGCCGATTGCACCGTAACTTTCGCCGTCGCCGGCCGTCAGCACATGCTCCAACGCCGCAAAAATTTCAGCCTGCTTCCGCCCGGCGTAATCCTCCCGCAGCCGCGCCAGCACCTGCTCAAGCACAGCCAGCGCCCAGCGCCGCTGGAACACCCGCTCCGCCGTCATCGAGTCCACTGGCTCAGCCGCATAGCGTGCCTCTGCCTCCAGGGCATCGAGTGCAACGATTTCCGCGCCTCCGCCTCGCTTGGCGGCGTGGCTCTTGTCCCACTCATTGGCCAGGAAGTTCTGCAAGGACGCCAGAAGGAAGGAGCGAAATTTCCCTCGCTCGCGATCCACGCGGGCCAGGGCATCCTTTTCCAGCAATTGTGCGAAAAAGCCCTGGACCAGGTCTTCGGCTTGTGCCGGCGCATGGCCGCGGCGGCGCAGATAGGCGTACAGCGGGAACCAGTACGTCTGCACCAGATCGCCCATGGCCCGCCGAGCAGCCGTCCCAGCCCGCCATTCATTGGCCGCCAGGACGACGCTCCATCGCGTGGCTGCGAACTGTCCCCCGTTAAAGCTTCGGCGCTCAGGCTGCGCTGCGGATGTTCGACGCATGCCGCTGCTGCCCAACGAAGATGTCCGCCCGCCTTCGCCAGGGCCGTGGCGGGCCTGCCCGTGAGATGCCATGTCGAGGGTTATACATTCCCGCGGCGGCGCCTTCAACGCCTCCGGTAAGATGGCAACTGCACAGCGTGGCGCCATGCTTCAGTGTCATTGCTTGCCCTGAGTACGTCGAAGGGTCGTTTGCGGAAGCATGTAAACGGCTCAGCCAAGGGCGGCTGTGCCACGTCTTATTGCTTTGCAGACTGGCTGGCGGGCTTGTTGCCTGAGAGCATGAACTCGACGAAGGACTCCATCACCGGCGCCTTGATGCCCTTGACTTTCAGAAGGCGGGCATAGTTCTTGGCGACATCATCCTCGCCAACGCAGTAGTGCAGGTAGGCGGCAAGGTAGGCCATCGGAGCGTCATTCTCCCAGGCCTCTCTGTCCAGCCGCTGGTCGAGCATCGACAACTGCGTCTTGAACTTATCGATGTCGATGATTGACGCCACATCCAGCCGCGTCTCCATCAGCGGCGGGAATGCCTGCATTGCATGCTGGAAGCTCAAGGCGGCACTGGAAGGCTCGTGCGCCATGAACAGCGCCAGGCCCTGCCCCACCCACGCCAGCGGATTGCCCGGACTGAGCACAGCCGCCGTGTGAAACTGCGATGCGGCATCGTAAAACTCGCCCTTCTTGAGGTTTTCTTCAGCCTTGGCCATCTGTCCGTTGAACAGGTCGCTGCTCTGGCCTGCCAGGCCGTGAATCACTATGCCCTTGCCCTGCACATACTCCACGCGGGCCTTGCCCTGCGCCGGCCCGTAGGTGAAAAGCTCCGGCCTGGGCAGAGCGGGCTGCTCCTGAGCTTTCCAAGCTCCAGGGCGCTTCAGCGACGACGCCGTGCCCGCGAGCCTCAAATCAGCCGCCGGCGATTCCAGCGGCGATGCCGCTGTTGGGGCCGCCGAGCCAGGCCCTGTCTTGGCCTGACGCAGCGCGACGAGCATGTCCACGAAGATATCCTGGTTGGCGGAGATAACCGGTACTTCCTTCTTAGGTGGCACGTCGGGCTTGTCCGGCTGAATGGGGGCTGGCGGCGTTCGCGTAAGCTGCATGTCCTTTGGCTTTGCTTCCTTTTCAAACGTGCCGCTCGTGATCAAGTCATTCCTGCCGGTCAGCTTGTTCGGATCGGCGTCTTGTTCCACTTTCGCCGAGACAAGCCCGTCCAGGCGGTTATCTATCCGACTATCAATTTCCCGCAGCTCACGGGCAAGGTCGTCTCGGCTGGCCGCCACCGGAGAGTTGAACAGGGCCGATGCGCCAGGCCGCAAGTTCTCGATTCGCTGCGGCGAAGTCGGAACAGCCGGCAGATAGACATTGTCGGATGAGGAAACCATCGGGCTGGCTGTTGCCCCCGAGCCGGATGGCGACATGAGCGGGCGATAATCCGCCGTAGCATCGATGAACAATTGCCGACCGACAGAACTCTCGATGTATCGGCTGGGTGCAAAGCCGCCCCCCGGCAGGCCGCCTGCGCCCGACGCCACGGAAGACCGGATATTGCTCACCGACGCCGAAGGAGAATAATACGGAGCAGCCTGATAAGTGCTTCTATTAATCGCATCGTTCATGCCGACCGATTGCTGTTGAAACGTGCTAAGGCCGTTAGTAGGCACATTTGTTTGAAGCTGGTCGGCGACGGCGTTTCGACGGCCGTGGAAGCTGCCCAGGCCCGTCACCTGGCCGTTAACGTAGAGTTGGCTGTTGACCCCGCCTACGCCGCCGGTAACCGTGTTGTATCCTCCGCTGCCGACCTGGTAGTTGGCGTCCAGGCTCTGCCCGACCTGCAACTGCTGCACCTGCGCGTAGGCCGGCAACGTGATGGCCAATGCGGCTAGACATATGAACATCGATGAAGATACTTGACGGGGTCTCATTCTGCTCGCACCTCTTTGGAGCCAGGCCGGCGCCACGCACTAACCGTGTGCAGCCCGCCCTTACCTTGCTGGGTTGCGGGGTTCTTTCCCACAGTCCTCTATTTTATCGGTTCGAGGCAGCTTTCTCCATAGCGCTTGCGCGAACGACGCTCCTCGCGGGCGCCTTCGCGCCCGGCGAACCGAAGATGCCCGAGACGACGATTTTCTGGCAAACATATTCCGCCTTTGCATTTGGCTCTCACTAACGGCAAGCCTTACAGACTCTTATCGGCCTGATTCGCCTGCCTCATTCATTCTACGCTTGAGCTTCGTTATCGATGGAACGGCGGCCGCTTTGCGTGTCGCGGGCGTCTTGCCCGCGCGTACCGAGGGCATCCTGCCCTCGCGTCTTCACAACAAACCGCAGGCGGGGTGCCGTGGTTTACGGAGCGAAGCGAAGTAACCACGCTTGGCCGCAGCGTGGCTTCATCCCTTCGGGTTTCGCAAACCGCGGCATTCGCTACCAGCACGAAACTGCCTGCTGGAACGACCTGCGCACGAGAGGTCCGCGATATTCGCGGGCGGGATGCCCGCGCCACTCCTGCGCCGCCCGTTGCTCTTTGCCAGACCGGGGCATTAGTCTCCCCAAACTGAAATTGCGTCGGCATGAGCGCTAAAATACCGCGTCGGGAATTCGCAACTTGCCAAAGCGTGCAATCAGGAAAAGATAATCCGCCCATCGCGAAATGCCGATGACATCAGAGACAACATCTGCCTTTGGGGCAGAAGGCCCGCGCTGCCGGCCAGGAAGTCATACGCCCGTCAATAAGCAAGGAAGTCTATGCGCCCTTTACGAACGTTCACGGTCGAGCCGTATTTGCCCGAAGCTTTGCAGGGCTTAGTCGAGATCGCCCATAACCTCTGGTGGTCGTGGCATGGCGATGCACAAGACCTCTTCCGCCGCCTGGACCCCAAGGGCTGGGAGGAATGCTATCACAACCCGGTGGCCATGCTCGGGCGGATCGATCAGAAGCGCCTGTTGGAGATGGCCGCTGACGAAGGTTTCCTGGCACACCTTCAGCGAGTGCAGAAAGACCTCCAGTTCTATGTCCAGCGGGCCGGCTGGTATACCAAGACCTACGGCGGCGACCGACAGCCGCAGGTGGCATACTTCTGCGCCGAATACGGCATCAGCGAGTGCGTGCCGATCTACTCCGGCGGCCTGGGCATGCTCGCGGGCGATCACCTCAAGAGCGCATCGGAACTGGACGTGCCCCTGGTGGCTGTGGGCCTGCTGTACCAGCAGGGCTACTTCCGTCAGCGGCTTAACGCGGATGGCTGGCAGTTGGAGCTCTTCCCTCGCAATGACTTCCACAACATGCCTGTCACGCCGATGCACACCGCCGACAAGGCGCCGCTAACCATCGAGGTCGAGCTGCCGCAGCGGACTATCCGCGCGCAAGTCTGGCGGGCCACCATCGGAAGAATCCAGCTTTACCTGCTGGACACCAACGTCCCGGAGAATTCACCGGAGGACCGGCACATCACCGCCCAGCTCTACGGCGGCGACCAGGAAATGCGCATCCGCCAGGAGATCATCCTGGGCATCGGCGGCGTCCGTATGCTGATGGCACTTGGCCTTTCGCCACGCGCCTACCACATGAATGAAGGGCACTCAGCCTTCCTGGGCCTGGAGCGAATCCGCCAGATGATGGCCAAACAGGGCGTCTCGTTCGATGATGCCCGCGAAGCCGTCGTCGCATCGAGCATCTTCACCACGCACACGCCCGTGCCGGCTGGCAACGATGCCTTCGAGCCATGGCTCATCGACAAGTACTTCTCAAACTACTGGTCGCAACTGGGCCTGACGCGCGATCAATTCCTGGCCCTGGGCCGGCAGGAACCTAACAACAAAGACGAGCCGATGAACCTCACCGTGTTGGCATTGCGGCTGAGCAATTACCGCAACGGCGTCAGCAAGCTGCACGGAGCCGTCAGCCGCAAGCTGTGGTCCAATGTCTGGCCGGGCGTGCCGGTCAACGAGGTGCCCATAACGCACATCACCAACGGCGTGCACACGCGGACATGGCTCAGCCACGACCTGGCCGAGCTTTACGACCGCTACCTGGGCCCCAACTGGCACGAAAAGCCGGCGGAAATGTCTGCCTGGAAAGGCGTCGACCAGATTCCCGATACCGAACTATGGCGGACGCACGAGCGGCGGCGCGAACGGCTGGTGGCCTTCGCGCGGCGACACCTGCATCAGCAGTTGGCCAAGCGAGGCGCCGGGGCGAGCGAACTGGCGATGGCTGAGGAGATTCTCGACCCCGAGGCCCTGACCATCGGCTTTGCCCGGCGATTCGCCACGTACAAGCGGGCAAACCTGATCTTGTCCGAGCCCGAACGCCTGGCCAAGCTCCTGGGCAACTCACAGCGCCGCGTGCAGATCATCTTTGCCGGCAAGGCTCATCCGCGCGACAACCCCGGCAAGGACCTGATTCGCCAGATCATCCACATCTGCCGGCAGGAACCGTTCAGGCGATCCGTGGTCTTCCTGGAAGACTACGACATGAACGTCGCCCGCTATCTTGTTCAGGGCGTGGACGTGTGGCTCAACACGCCGTTGCGGCCGATGGAGGCCTCGGGCACCAGCGGCATGAAGGTGGCTGCCAACGGCGGGCTGAACGTCTCGATTCTGGACGGCTGGTGGGAAGAAGGATACGACACCAGCGTCGGCTGGGCGATAGGCTCGGGCGAAAGCTACGACGACCTGGAGTACCAGAACACGGTCGAGTCGCAGGCCTTGTATGATCTGCTTGAAAAGGAAGTCGTTCCGCTGTTCTACGAGCGAGGGAGCGACAAGCTGCCTCGCGGCTGGATCAGCAAGATGAAGTCGGCGATGAATTACCTGGCTCCCATGTTCAACACCAATCGCATGGTGCGGCAGTATGCCGAAATGTTCTATGCACCGGCGGCAAAGCGATTCGAGATGCTGATGGCCGGCGAGATGACCAAGGCGAAGGAACTGGCCAACTGGAAGCGCAAGATCGTCGCAAATTTCAGCAGCGTGCGGATTGAAAATGTCGGCGACAACATGATGGCTGAGGGCGGCGCGAAGGTCGGCAAAGACATTCGCGTGGAGGCCCTGGTCGACCTGGGTCAGCAACTGACCGCCCGTGATGTGATGGTTGAACTGTATTACGGCCGGCTGGACGATGACGGGCAACTGAGCGACGGCCTGGCGTTGCCGATGCAGCAGGTGGGCGCCGACGGCGAGCATAAGGTTCGCTATGCCGTGAACATGCCCTGCAATCGCAGCGGCCTGACGGGCTACACCGTTCGCGTCATGCCATGCCACGAGACGCTGGGCGAGATGCGGGACTTGGCGCTGATTCGGTGGTCGTGAAAGCGGCGGGTTTCAGGCTCCGGACTTCAGGCTTCAGGAACGACAGAAGAAGCAACAACAGCGGCCGCTGAGACGCTGAGAACGCAGAGAGAGGATCAGATTACTGATCAGAAGCGATGCTTCTCTCTGCGACCTCAGCGGCTCAGCGGCGATTTGTTTACTCTCAAATTGCATTGACTTTGGGCACTTTGCCGATAGGCTATACTGGTAACATTAAGCCGAAGTGTAGTTCAGCCGGTGCATGAGCGATGCCAAAGACTCGTTTGACTACGACGACATGTTAGGCCGCTGCGGCATATCCCGCGGTGGCCGTCGTCGTGCGCCTGCAAGAGCAGGCGAGTCCTGGGCAACGTCATGTGCCGGTTTTCTTTTTGTGCGTGCACCTGTGTCGCGGGCATCTCGCCCGCGCGTACCGCGGGCGTCTCGCCCGCGACAGGTGAAACAAAGGAACATGCCGGTAAAGGTACTGCAATGAGCGTTACTATCGTTTTGCCTGATGGCAGTTGTCGCAATTATCCGGCGGCTGTCAGCGTTTTGCAGGTCGCCAGCGATATCTCCCCGCGCCTGGCCAAGGCTGCCATTGCCGCTGAAGTCGATGGCCGGCTTTGCGACCTGAGCACCACGCTGGCCGCCGGCCGGCACGAGATTAAGATCCTCACTGACCGCGACGGTCGCTCGATGGAGATCGTTCGCCATACAGCCGCCCACGTGCTGGCACAGGCGATGGTGCGCATCTACGGCCGGGGCGTCCAGTACACCATCGGCCCGGCGCTGACGGACGACTTCCAATACGGCTTCTATTACGATTTCGACCTGCCCTCGCCGATCAAGAGCGAAGACCTGCCGGCCATCGAAAAAGAGATGGCCAAAATCGTCGCCGAGAAGCTGCCCATCGAGCGGATCGAGCTGAGCGTCGAGCAGGCGATAAAGCAGATGGCTGACCTCGGCCAGAAGTACAAGGTCGAGATGATCAACGACCTCGTCCGCAACGAAGGCGTCTCGCAGGTCAGCTTCTATCGCCAGGGCGAGTTTCTTGATATGTGTCGCGGGCCTCACCTGGCCGATACCGGCAGGCTCAAGGCCTTCAGGCTGATAACCACGGCTGGGGCGTACTGGCGCGGCGATGAGAAGAACGCCATGCTGACCCGCATCTATGGCACCGCCTTCTTCGAGGAAAAAACGCTGGCTGAGCACTTGGCCCGCGTGGAGGAGGCCAAGAAGCGCGACCATCGCGTCATCGGCAAGCAACTGGGCTTGTTCCTCATCAGCGACGCCGTCGGCCCGGGCCTGCCGCTATGGCTGCCCAAGGGTGCGACCGTCCGCCTGGAACTGGAGAACTGGCTGCGAAGCGAGCTTTCAGCCCGCGGCTACCAGATCGTCTTCACGCCGCACATCGGCAAGCTGGACATGTACCGCACCAGCGGCCATTACCCGTATTACAAGGAAAGCCAATTCCCGCCGATCCTGATGGCTGAGGGCCCCTGCTGCGCCGAGGCTGCCAATGCCGGCATGGAAGAGGGCTATCTCCTCAAGCCGATGAACTGCCCGCACCACATACAGATATACAAGGCTGCCCAGCGGTCGTACCGTGACCTGCCCGTGCGCCTGGCGGAGTTCGGAACCGTGTACCGTTACGAGCAGTCCGGCGAACTTGGCGGGCTGACGCGAGTGCGAGGCTTTACCCAGGACGACGCGCATATCTTCTGCACGCCAGAGCAGGTCGAGGCAGAACTGGAATCGTGCGTGGGCCTGGCCAAGATGGTGCTGGAGGCCCTGAACCTGCGTGACTATCACGTCCGCGTGAGCCTGCGAGACCCATCCAGCGACAAGTACGTGGGCGAGGCCCGCAACTGGGACATGGCCGAGGCCAACATTCGCTCGGTCGTCAAGAAGCTTGGCATGAATTACATCGAGGCCCCTGGCGAGGCTGCCTTTTACGGGCCCAAGATCGACTTCGTTGTAAACGACTGCATCGGCCGGCAGTGGCAGCTTGGCACGGTGCAGGTTGACTATAATTTGCCGCAGCGTTTCGGCCTGGAGTATATCGGCGCAGACAATCGCCCCCATCAGCCGGTCATGGTGCACCGCGCGCCGTTTGGATCGCTCGAGCGATTCATCGGCGTGCTGATCGAGCACTTTGCGGGGGCGTTTCCGCTGTGGCTGTCGCCGGTGCAGGTGGCTGTGCTGAGCGTCAGCGAGAAGTTCAATGATTATGCCCGCAAGGTGGCTGCGGAACTCAAGGCCGCCGGCATCCGTATCGAGTTGGATGAGTCCAGCGAGAAGATCGGCGCCAAGATTCGCCGCTGCACGCTGGACAAGGTGCCCTACATGGCCGTCATCGGCCAGCGGGAGCAGGAAAGCCAAACCGTGGCGGTGCGGCATCGCACCGAGGGCGACCGCGGCGCTACGAGCGTTGCGGATTTCCTGGCTGCCTTGCAGCAGGAAATCCGAAGCAAAGGTAAGAAGGATTAAGCCGGCCCAAGGCGGGCCAGCCAAAACGAACCAGCTATTTCTATTTAGGAGTAACGGCCATCGCAAAAGATCTTAGATGCAACGAGCAGATTCGCATCTCCCCGATTCGTCTGATTGACGACGAGAACAACCAGTTGGGAATCGTGGACGTCAAGGAATCCATCGCCAAGGCCCGAGCGGTCGGGCTGGACCTGGTGGAGGTCGATCCGCACTCGCGGCCGCCGGTTTGCCGGATCATGGATTACGGCAAGTGGAAATATGCTCAGCGGAAGAAGGAGCAGAAGTCCAAGGGCCGGCGCCACGAGACCGAGCTGAAGGAAATCCGGATCAAGACGCCGAAGATCGGCGACCATGACCTGGAAATCAAGATCATGCACGCCAAGGAATTCCTTGGCCGGGGCGACCGCGTGCAGTTCACGCTCCGCTTCCGCGGCCGCGAGCTGGCTCACGTGGACGAGGGCAAGAAGGTTTTCGCGAAGATCAAGGCTGACCTGTCCGAGATCGCCAAGGTCGAGCAGGACTTCCGCTACGAAGGCAAGCGCATGACGATGCTGCTGGCCCCAGGCGGCAAACCAAAAGAAGCGGCGGGATCACCGGCCAAGCCGGCGGGTCAAGCGGCCAAGGCGGCGCCGACCCAGGTGGCCTCGTCGCAGGCCCCGGCAGCCCAGCCCGCAGCGCCCAAACCGCCCCAGCCGCAGAACCAGGCGTAACTTCCGTAAGAGCCTGTATGAAAACGTGTCGCGGGCATTGCCACTTAGCGAAGTAGCTCGCTACGTAGCACGAGCTTGCCCGCGCGGGCGCACGCGCCCGCGACACAGTGCTGAGAGACTTGATGCGCGCCGAGGAAGCCCCCGGCGGCGGCGCTGCTGGAAGCCGTTAGGAGGCCCCCGGCGGGAGCCGGGGGATGTCGTCGTCAAGATAGGGGCGGGCGCTTCGTCCTGGCATGCGCCGCGACAACGAATAGCTTTGAGTCAAAGCCCCGCGATTGCGCAAGATTCCGGCGCCGCGGGGCTTGATTATTGTCCAGGCCGATAAGCCGGCCATGGTTTACGAAATCCGGAGGATGGAGCAACCATGCTGCCGCGGGGCATTTCAGGAGCGGGGAAATATCTGCGAGAAAATGGGAACTGCGTGGTTTGGAAGCTTTTACGTAGGAGCGGCCGCTGTTTACGGCCGCCCCTACGAAGCTTGAACGTTCAAGATTCTGTCTTGAGTTCGGACTACTTGGTGGCCGGCGCGGTTGCGGTGGCCGTAGCGGTTGCGGGCTTGGTGGTTGCTTTGGTGGCCGGTGCATCAGCGGCGACCGCGTTGACAACCAGGAAGGCCGTTCCCAGCAGCAGGCTGGCAATGATCTTCTTCATCGGAATCTCTCCCATGAAACTGTGATCTTTACGTGGTTGCCTACAAAGGCAGGGCCGGAAAACACTTCCGGACCACCACAAGGGGCAGTAGGTTACTGTCCCGCCCGGCGTTTTGCCAGAGAAATTTCCACAAATTCAGTGACATTCAAGACCTGCCGCCACAGCCGCCTCCCCGCGGCGTCTTCGATTCAGGCCCCCACCGCTGTAAAGGCCTGATTTTATTGGTCATTTCGCATCCTGGTTTGCTGAATCGTATGTTTCTTTCCGCCGGAGGTTTTAACAGGAGAATCCATGACTGCACCAAGATTTGTTGCCTTAATCATTGCATTGTCGATGATTGCGACGTTCGCGTACATCAGCAAGTGCACCGGCGTCTTTGCCGGCGTCAGCCGCCCTTCGGAAAACTGCCGCCTGATCGAGAAGGAAATTCGTGCCATCGATAAAGGCGCCAGCCAGCGATGAAGACGCGGGTTCGCCCCCACTCACGCTCAACATATACGCATAAGTAGATACTTGCCCGTAATTGCACCAGACCGGACCGATGGCTGCCCTGGCCTGTGAAGTCCCGCAGGCATGGAGCGACCATGCTGCCGGTCAAGCGTAGTTACTCCGCTTCGCTCCGTAAGCCACGCCACGTGCCTGCAGATTTTGACATGCCAAGGATGTGCAGGCGAGACGCCCGCTGCACAAAACTGCGGCACTGCTCTAGCGTCCACCTTCAACCGCCTATCATTAAGGGTCTTGAATGACTTGCGCAAACTTTTCAAAATACGGGCCGTAGAAATGGCAACAACCATTTAAGCTACGGTTCCTCATCGACTAAAGGAGAAGAACATGCGATCCAAGCTATGGGTGTCGTTGTTTGTCGTTGCGGTGCTGGCGATGATTGGCTACGTCGTGGTGGACGGCACAAGCCTGGTTTACAACATTGCTTACGCCGCCGCCAAGGACGCCGCGACGAAGGCATCCAATGAAGCAGCCCGCGACCAATTGGCCGAGATGTCCAAGCAGGACCACATGTCAGCGCTGTTCGCGCAGGTGGCCAAGGTGCTCAAGCCTGCCGTCGTCGAGGTCAAGGTCACAAAGAAGGTTCGCATGATGACGCCCGACATGGGCGGCGATATGGACGAATTCTTCCGCCGCTTCTTCGGCGACGAGGCCCCCGGCATCAGGCCCCGAATGCCCCAGCCTCAGCCGCGCCAGCCTCGCGAATTCCTCCGCCGCGGCCTGGGCAGCGGCGTCATCGTCGATGCCAAGAATGGGTACGTCCTGACGAACTACCACGTGGTAGCCGGCGCCGACGAGACGCAGGTGGTTCTGCCCGGCGGCAAGAGCCTCAAGACCACCTGGATTCGCACCGACAAGCAGACCGACCTGGCGGTCCTGAAGGTCGAGGCCCAGGGCCTGATCGACGCCCCGCTTGGCGATAGCGATGCCATGCAGGTCGGCGACTGGGTGCTGGCCATCGGCTCGCCCGAAGGCCTGGAGCAGACGGTGACAGCCGGCATTATCTCCGCGATGAAACGCTCTACCGGGGAGCCCAACACATACCAGAGCTTCATTCAGACCGACGCCTCGATCAATCACGGCAATAGCGGCGGGCCGCTGGTGAACATGAAGGGCGAGGTCATCGGCATAAACACTGCCATCGTCTCGCAGACCGGCGTGAATGAGGGCATCGGCCTGTCGATCCCGTCCAAGATGGTCAAGTCGATCATGGCGCAGCTTATCGAGAAGGGCAAGGTGACTCGCGGCTACCTGGGCGTTCAGATCCAGCCGGTTAACGAAGACCTTGCGAAGAGTTTCAATCTGCCCTCGACCAGGGGGGCGCTTGTTGGCCAGATAATGCCGGATACGCCGGCAGCCAAGGCCGACATCAAGGAAGGCGACTTCATCACCGCGATCGAGGGCAAAGAGGTCGCCGACGTGGAGGAGCTCCGTGGCCTGGTGGCTGAATACCAGCCGGGCAAGGAAATCGAAGTCACGCTCTACCGCGACGGCAAGGAGATGAAGATCAAGGTCAAGCTCGAACCCCAGCCGGCGGACATGACTGCTGTCATCGGGCCCGAGGGCGCGATGCCCGAGCCAAACAGTGCGTCAAGCTTCGGAATCCAGGTCTCAACGATGTCCGCCGAGATGGCCAGGCAGTACGGGTTCACCCGGCCGGTAAAGGGCGCACTGATTACCGAAGTGGTCCCCGGCAGCAACGCCGACGAACAAGGCCTTCGTCCCGGGATGGTCATTACGAGCGTCAACGGCAAGGCGGTCGCGTCGGCTGAGGAGTTCGCCGAGGCCGCCTCGGCAAAGGTGGCCTCCGACGGCATCCGCGTGCGTGCAACGGACCGCTCCGGCGGGTCGCGATATTTCTTCCTCAAGCCTGAAAAGCCCGAGGCAGAGAAGGACTCAAAGGAAGAGAAGCCTTAATAGATGCTTGCATAGCTGGTCGAGATATCCGCAGCCCGTGGGAGACTTCCCGCGGGCTGCTACATTTCGCGGGCATTGCTACTCCGCGAAGTGGCTCGCTACGTAGCACGAGCTTGCCCACGCGCCGCAGGCGTCTGGCCTGCGGTTCGTTGAGAAACGCGAGGGCAGGATGCCCTCGGTACACGCGGGCGAGACGCCCGCGACACGAAAAGCAGCCAACTTGTGCTGATGCAGTTCCAGGCATTCTTAGCACGCCTTTGACCCACTTGCTGCGCAAATATCGATCCCATTTAGGAACATGAAATAGCTCTTGCGATAATATTCTTCTTTGCTCCAGCCAAGGACTTATGGCCAGCCTGCGCGTTTCTTGACCATCTTTGCGCGCACAAGAGAGGGCGCGATGCGCTAATGGGGTGCGCGGAGAGTTCGCTGGCCATGCAGTCGCCACGGCGCAGACGTGGATATTCATGGTTCGCTCGGAGCAATAAGAATGACAACAAAGACGGCTCAGATGCGCAAAAACCGGGGCAAAATCGAATGGAATCGTACAGAACTGAACAGAACTGAACAGGTGCCTAAACCACAAGCCCTTGACGCCACAAAGATTATGTTTTTGCATGCAAGCAGATGCAGCTCAGGTCGAGAGCCATGCTTCACGGACAGAAGCAGAAGGAATCACGCCGGGGGTATGCCATCATTCTCCGGCTGTGTCCTTCCGGGCGAGTATGGGTGGACGATGATTGTGCTTGAGGCGCGGGATGGTATTATAGTTCGGAAGGTGAGTGCCTCTGGGACCCTCAACAAAGGTGGAGCTACGACATGAAGCGAATCCTGGGCCTGACGCTCCTGGCCGGCGTTGTCGTGATGGCCTCTGCCGGCTCATCCATCGCTGACACGCTGTACCTTCGCGACGAGTCCAAGCACGAAGGGACGGTTACGCTCAAGGACGATAAGTATTTCCTGGAGAAAGCCGGCAAGACCACCGAGTTCAGTGCCGCCGACGTGGTTTATGTCCGCTATGGCCCATCAAGCACCTCTCCGGCGTCGCCGGTGGCCAGCAGCCGGCCGGTAAGCCTTTCATCCTCCGGCGGCGGAGCCATCAACATCGAGGCCCTGACGGAGCCTGAGAGCATGGCCTTCCTGCTGATGCGCCGGCTCGGCAGCACGTTGCCCGGCAGCGAATCAGTCAACCTCCGGCAGGACATCGAGAAGTGGCGCGCCGCCGTCCATGATAAGAAGCGGAAGATTGGCGTTGATTGGCTTTCGCCCAAGGAGTTTGTTGCGCGGCGGACGCGATATCAGGAGTTGCTCACGGAGGCCAGTGACTTGCTCCGCAAGAACAAGAATGCGAAGGGGCCGGCCCTGTATGCCAAGCTCCGAGAAGCGGCTGCAACCTGGCAAGATCCCCTGCTGCGGGAGTTCCTGATCGGGATTGCGGAACTCGAGGGCGATAACCTCACAGGCGCCCAGATGTCGTTGCAGAACTGCGCTCGCAAGTGCCCCCAGGTGCCGGCCTTCGCTCAGGCCAAGGCGCTGGTTCTGCTGGCCCAGAACAAGGGCCTGGAGGCTGTGACTCCCGCCAGCGACTTCCTCCGCATGCGAAGCGATTCGCTCGAGGCATTCATGCTGCTAAAGAGGGCCATTGCCAAGGCCCCCGGCGCATCGATAAAACAGCCGGCCCTTCTGGAAGCACAAGACCTGCTGGGGCAATACGAGGATACTTCAAACAATCTCAGCGGCACGACGGCTGCGCGATCATTCAACTGGTCGATGCCGTTGATGGGTCAGAAGCCCTCCGCGGCTGGCAAGGGATGGTCCCATCGAGATGATGCCTTGCCGCTGCCGACGTTCGACCGCCTCGTCTTCCGCCAGGCTGTCGCGGTACCGATATCCGACACGCTGTTGCTGGTGGACAACCTGGAATTCGACGGCAAGCCGCTGACAGACGCAGCCGACATCTTTGTAAGAATCAATGACAAGACGATCGCCGGTGCGGTCGTCAAGCCGGTGCCCGGAAAGCCCGCCAACCTGCCGCTGGCCGTCATCAGTGTACCGGGCTATGCATTCACGCCGCTTGAGCAGGGCCAGGGGCCGGAGCTGTCCGGCAAGAGCGTCACGCTCTACAGCGCGCCGGTCATCGAGGAAATGGGCGGCATGCAGACCCGCTCCAGCCGGGTCCTGGCCAGTGATTCCGCAATCACGATCACCCCGACGCTCAGGACGCTGCCGGGCGAGGCGGCTGGGCCGGTCATAAGCGAAGATGGAAGACTGGTGCAGTTCGTCGCGGGCAAGATCGACGCGATGGTTGATGGCGGAGGAGCGGACAAGGCCTATGCGGTTTCCGACTTGGGCGCGTTCTTTGCGATGGGTAAGACAAAATCCACTACCCCGGTTGCTTCCAAACTTAAGCGGACAGGCTCTGCCGAAGCGGCTGCGGGCAGGGCGTTCATTGTCTATGTAGTCAGTGGTGAGCGATTTGAAAACTGAAAGTAACCTGCACCTGGAGATAGCCGAGGGCTGGGGCCAGCGTCTGAATGCTTCGGGCCTGGCCTCGTTCGAAGACCTGATGCGATTCGATGGCGGCCAATGCCTCAGTTGGCACGCCGGCAGAAGTGAAACGCGCAGCACGGTCCTGCCGTGCGGCCAGATGGTCTTCGTCAAGAAGGCCCTGGCCACCGAGCGGACCGAGATGCTTCGTGACATGCTTGCCGGCCGGCGGCCATGTTCGATGATCCACAAGGAACATGCAGCCATGCAGGTTGTGGCCGGCTTCGGCATTGGCGTTGCGGAGGTCATTGCCTTCGGCCAGCGACATTTTCTGAATCTGCCCACGCAGGGCGTAATGGTGGCCCTGCCGGTAGAGGGAACGCCTCTGAATGAGCTTCTTGCCGATGCTCAACAGCCGTTAATAAAGGATGTGCTGCGGAAGCTGGCCGGCGCGATGGTGAAGGTGTTTCAGGCCGGCTGGTGCTGGCCTGACCTGCTGCCAAGACACGTCTTTGGGCAGAACGGCAAGGGTGCGGGCGTGGCGTTGATCGACCTTGAGCGCCTGCATCGCCCCAGGTTCAATCGGCAAGTCAAACAGGCAAAGAGCCTGCGGCGGTTCATGTCGGCGATGGTCAAAGACGGCGCTACTGATGAGCATGTACGCCTGGCGAAGGAGGCCTTCGAGGCTGCCGGCTGCCGCCTGGCCTGAGGCCGATGTGAAATTGTGGTGCAGGCGTCCCGCCGCAGATCCCGGCAATGCCCAGCATGTGCAGGCGAGACGTCCGCACCACAAATGGCAACGGCTACAGGTTTTACTTCATCGCCTCCTGCAACGCCGTCACGCAGTAGACTGTAACCAGGATGGGGCTGCCTTCCTCCCATCGGTCGGCGTCGTTCTTCCACGAGCCGTCAGGCTGCACGCGCTTGGCCAGGGCATCGATAAGTTCCTGCCGCCAGTTGTGCTCCTGGTTCTTTGCGTCCTTGATGATCGGCTGGCCATAGGCCCGCAGCGCCTTGGCAAGGACCTGGTAATAATAGAACAGCCCCTGCTGCGACTGCTTGTCGGGCATGTTGGGGTTGCTGTCCAGGCCCCAGTACCGGCGGATCCAACTGTAGGCCGCCTGCACGCGCGGGTCGTCCTTGCTCAGCCCGGCGTACAGCATGCTCTTGAAGCCAACGTATGTCATGCTGCCGTAACTACGCAGGCCGCCGTCTTCACTGCCGGCCTTGGATTCATCTAATGCATAGTAGAATCCGCCGTCATTGCTGCCCTTGGCTGCCACCGCCTGAGGATTGGACTCACTGCGATTCTGCAGGCGGGTCAGAAACTCGGCTGCCTTCTGAACGGCTGGGTCATCCGCAGCCACTCCGGCAGACTCCCAGCCTTCCATTACAAACCCCAGCACGCTGAGGTTAGGCTGATAGGCGGGCGGCTTGCCATAGCCAACCCCGCCAACTCGCGGGTCATCGACGGCCACCGGCTTGGCATCGGGCGACTCCTGCCCGGGCAGAACCTGCAGGCCTTTGAGGTAGGTCACCGCCTCGCGAATGACATCATTATATTGCGGATCGTTGGCCGCCTTCAGGGCCATGACGGCTACCGCGGTAGTGTAGGCCGACTGGCCGTCCTTGCCATATATGCCGCCGTCCTTCTGACGGAAGCCCAGCAGGACGCCCAGCGCCTGCTTGACCTCCGGGCTCTGGGCCGAGTATTTCTGCTCGCCCAGCAAGGCCTTCAGGGCCAGGGCGGTGGCTGCGGGCTTGAATGCGTTGTTTGGCCCGACGCTCCAGCCGCCGTCGGCATCGCGCTTGGACAGCAGATAAGCAATGCCGCCGTCGATCATCTTCCGCGCGGCATCGCGATGGGCAGCGTCAATCGCCGCCGCGGCAGCCGCGCCGGTGGAGGCAGCCGTCGTGGCGCTTTGCGAATAGCAAGGTGTTCCTTGGTAAATCAGCGACACGCACAGGACGAATGCGAACATGATCGTTCTCATGGCAGGCTCCTTGGAGGTAGTAGCAACGCCTTGGCATTATACGAAAAGGATCTCGCTTTGGCTGTGCGGCATGTGTCTCTCCGGCAGGTGGTTCCTCAGCCCCGGGCTCATAAAAAACTCGCGGCGGGTTTGGCCCGCCGCGCCACCACGTTTGCCGCTTCAGACGTAGGATGAAGAATAATACCTGCGATCCCCCTCGCCGAGGCGACCTTGACGGCCAAGCAAGTGCGGGAGACACGCACAAGCTTGATCGGCAAATAGGCAAGTGGTGGATTCGGATACGATTATGCCCGCAACGGTCATGAAAGCAAGACCTATTTCAAATAAACCGCAAATTTAATGAAGTCCCACGTCTTCGCGAAGGATGATCTTGGCCGCCTCAGCCAGATTCCTAACGGTAAAATCGGCCTGAACATCCTCATCTTCGCATCGCAAGTCCGCGTCCGCCTGGGGATGGCGCAGGCGAATAGTCCTGCAGCCGGCCCGCTGGCCCGCCTCGATGTCGCGGGCGCCGTCGCCAACCATCCAGCTTGCGGGCAGATCAATGGCCATATCCTTGGCTGCCTGCAACAGCATTCCAGGTTTGGGCTTGCGGAGATCCGACTCCATCGCGTATCGCGGGATCGAGCCTTCCGGGTGGAACGGACAATAATATATGGCGTCCAGGCTGGCGCCATGCTCAGCCAGTTGCCGCCCAAGCTCCTCGTGAATCTTCGCCAGCGTCTGCTCGGTGAGAAGCCCCCTGGCGATGCCGGACTGGTTTGTAACCATTACGATCTTGTACCCAGCTGTCGACAAGGCCTTCAGTGCGCCGCCGACGCCCGGAAGCAGTTTCACCAGGTCCGGGTTATCGAGATAGCCCGGGTCGTCGATCAACGTGTGATCGCGGTCGACAAACACAGCCTTGGTTGCCATATTCGTCATTCTGATTTCGTCATTGATTCGGCATTCGGATTCTGTCGTTCATCATTGCCCGCCGCCAGCTATCCGCTCGATGATCTGCGTGGTGCTCAGGCCATCAACCTTGTCCAGCGTCATCACCTTGCCGCCGTAAGCTTCCACCATTTCCCTGCCGACAACAACCGGCGTGGTGCCGCCCTTGGCCAGCACGTCCGGGCGGAACATCTCCAGCAGTGGAATCGGCGTGTCCTCGTCGAAGACGGTTACATAATCCACGCATTCCAGCGAGCCGAGCATCTCCGCCCGCTCCTGCTGCGATATCACCGGGCGCGAAGGACCCTTCAGCCGGCTGACACTGGCGTCGGAGTTGATCGCAACCACGAGGCAGTCGCCCATTTCGCGTGCCTGCTTGAGATATCGAACGTGCCCCATGTGCAAGAGATCGAAACAGCCGTTGGTGAAGACAATCGCCTGCCCCTGCCCGCGCCTGCGGCGCAGCTCCTGCGCCAGCGTGAAGCGATCCACCACCTTGGCGCTTCGCAGGCCCACCATTATTTCTATCTCCGCCGCCATCTCCGCGCGTGTAACAGGCACAAAGCCGAATCGCTCGACCTCCAGCCCGCCGGCCACGTTGGACAACTCCACCGCCTGCTGGTAATCGCAGCCTTGCGCCAGCGCCACCGCCAGCACCGCAAGCGTCTCATCGCCCGCGCCGGTTACATCGTAAACATTGCGAGGCCGGCGATGCGGAATGCGGGCAGCCTTGCCATCGGCGATGCAGAGGTACATGCCTTCCTTGTCGAGCGAGATGACGACGGCCTGGCAGGCTGTGATATTGATAATCCTGCGGGCGGCGGCCTCCAGCGAGGCATCATCCGTGATCTTGATTCCGCTGGCCAGGGCAGCCTCGTAGCGGTTGGGCTTGATAACCGTGCAGCCGCGATATCGCGAGTAGTCACTCACCAAGGCGGGATCGACCATGACCTTCTTGCCGGCGGCCGTCGCGTCGGCGATCAGGTGCGGCGTGTTGGCGTCGCTCAGGACGCCCTTGTTGTAGTCTTCCAAAACGACGATATCGCTGCCGGCCAGCAGGTTTCCGAAGGCCAGCCGCAGCTGCGTCTGCGTCGCGGCATCCAGCACGTGCGAATTCTCGTGATCCACGCGGAGCATCTGCTGCGGATGGCGATGCTGCGCCAGGCCGACGAACCGCGTCTTGATCGACGTGGGCCGATCTCTCAGGGCCAGCAGCGACGACGTATCAGCGCCGGCGGCAACAAGCAATTGCCTAAGTTCCTCTCCGCCGGCGTCATAGCCGATGACGCCCAGGCAGGAGACCTTCGAGTCAAGGGCCGGCACAGCCGCCGCCACGTTGCCCGCCCCACCAACACTGCTGGCGCTGCGGACGATCTGCAGAACCGGCACGGGCGCCTCCTGGTTGATCCGCTCGACGTCGCCATAGACATAGCGGTCGAGGATGAAGTCGCCCACCAAGGCAACGCGTACCGGCTGGAACGCATTCAGTTTTTGCAGAAGCTGATGCATGGCGGAAATTCTACCGCCTGGGCTTGGATGAAGCAATCATGGGCCTTGGAGTGCGGTGACAGAGCCCGAAGGGCGGCGGCACCGCTTTGACTGACGTGGGACGGCAGAAGGTTAAGCCCAGCGGCACTTGAGGCAAAAGCGGCGTCTATGCCGCCGCACTCCAAAGTACTGCCTACCACAACTGGTTTCGTCTTGGCGCGGCGCTGGTGGTAACGTTGAAGGTTTGATCCCCTACCGTAAAAGTGAGGCTCAGCCTGATGACCTTGTTGCAGTTGTTGTTGGCAACGTCAAGGCCGGCAGTTGCGCTGGGAGTGAACGAAGTCAGCTTTACCTTCTCCGTGCTGACGATCAGCGGATAGGTGGTGGCTGTGCCGCCGACCGTCTTGACGTAATTGAGATTGCCGTTGCTATAGGTGTAGTCGATCCTCGTCAGGCCGCTGCCGTCAGCCACCGGCAAGATCGACACGCTCGTGCCGGTGCAACTTGTCTCATCGCTGGCGCGAATCTCGTGGGCCATCTTGCTCAGGATCGATCGGGCGGTGGCTGTGACAGCCGATATCTCGTCATTCTCGCGATAGCTGTCGAACGAGCCCTGCATCGCGAAGGCCACCGCGCCCAGCAGCATGCCGGTGATGGCCAGGCTCAGGAGCACTTCCACCAGGCTAAGACCCGCACGTCGGCGAGGCTGACGCCTTCCTGAAGTCATCATGTTGTCCTCCTGGAGACCAGCCAGCCGGTGGTCAGGACCGGCTGATTCTGCAAGGACACGATGACCTCTACGTAGATGAAGTCGCTCGAGCCCGGCGAGACGGTGGATCTTAGATTGCTGCCATCGCGCCAGGAGAGTTTGATGGTCTGCGACCAGCCCGATAGGTTGGAGATGGCCGTCCCCGTGCCATCGCGTGGCGGGTTGAAGGTCAGGCCGTTGATGTCATATAGATCATCGAAGTCATCGACAAACGTCTGCGGGTTTGTTCCATCGGGTCCGGGCGGATTACTCGCATCGCCGACGTCGGGGTCCTTAAATGGCAAGCGCAGCGTCCACTCGCGGATTTCCTGCGCGAGGAAGTTGGCCTGCGTAAGTTTCTGCCCGGATGAATTGACGATGGTGCCCGAGCTGATGCTCGTCATCAAGGCGGCAATTCCGACTCCAACAATGGCAGTGGCCACCGCGACCTCGACCAGGGAAAAGCCCTTGGCAGCAGCTTTCCTGCCTTTGCACGAGCAGCGTGGCCTGAGACTTCTAAAACGCATCATCAACTACCTCTTTGTTCCACTGCATGAAATATAAGATTCTTCTGCGGCGATTGCGGATTGAACGACTTTCACCACAACGACACGAAGACACGAAGAACGACCTGAAGAGTCAGAACATGAATGTTCCTGATTGGCCATTCTCATTGCCGCTCCTGGAGCCGGGAGCCTGCTGTTGCCGTTGTCGTTGTCGTTGCCGTCCCTGAAGTCTGTAGCCTATAGCCTGTAGCCTGCTGCTATTTCACCAGGCTCGACATCTTGAAGATCGGCAGGATGATGCTCATCGCGATAAAGCCAACGATGCCGCCCATCGCCACGATCATGATCGGCTCGATCATGGCTGTAACCGTCTTGATCGTGCTGCGCAGCTCGCGGGCGTAGAATTCAGCCACGTCGCGCATGACCTCGCCGAGTTTGCCGGATTCTTCGCCCGCGGAGATCATCTGTACGACATTGCGCGGCAGCATTCTCTGCCGGCCTAGCGGGTCGGCGATCTTGCTGCCCTGCTGCACGCCGTTATGCACGTCCTGCCACATCGATCGATACAGCGTGTTGCCGCTGACCTCAGCCGTGATGTTGAGCGTCTCGAGCATGGGTACGCCCGCGTTCACGAGTTCGCCCATCGTGTGCAGGCCGCGCGTGATATACAGAGCGCGGAACATCTTCTTGAACAGCGGCATCTTGAGCTTGACGATATCCCAGTAGCGCCGCCCGACGGGCGTCTGGATCGCGTAGAAGAAGCCCATGACCAGGATCGTCAGCACTCCCAGGATGGCCGGCCAGTACCCGCGGATGAACGCGCTGGTGCCGACCAATACCTTCGTAGGCAGCGGCAGGAGGTCTTCCTTGCCGGCAAAGAGGGCCTGGAATTTCGGCAGGACGAAGGTCAGCAGAAAGATGGTCGTCGATATAGCCATCGTGGCGATGATGCCGGGATAGATCATCGCGCCGCGGACCATGCTGCGCGTCTCGACCTGCTGGGCCAGGTAGGCCGAAATTCGCTCGAGCATCGTGCCGAAATTGCCGGACAGTTCCGACGCCCGAACCATGTTGATGTACAGCGGGCTGAAGACCTTCGGGTGGCGGGCCAAGGCGTCGGAGAACGGCTGGCCGGACTCGACATCCGAGCGAATCTTCTCGATGATCCCGCGGAACTTGGGATTCTCCACCTGCTCGGCGATGCCGCTGACGGCATTGCGGATGCTGATGCCAGCCTTGATCATCACGGCCAGTTGATTGGTGAAGCTCTGGATATCCTTCAGGCCGGGGCCCAACTGCACCTGGACGCTTCGAAGTTTCTCCAGCACGTTCCTGGCTGGCGAGGCGACCGGCGCGATATTCAGCAGATAGCCGCCCTGGCTCTTTAGTCGCTGGCTGGCCTCGGCGGCGGAGCTTGCCTCGATCACGCCGGTGTTGACATGCCCGGATGAATCGCGAACTTCATACTTGTAACTTAATGTCGTCATAGTCTTGCATCCTGCAATTGCACCCATGTTCGGGTGGCATGGCGGCCGTCGTTCTTGGCACGGCGAGCGTAGCGGGAGACGGCTGCCGCCATGTCGCACACTCGCCTAGCATGGCGGGGAAAATCGCCCGCCATGCCACCCAGAAAGCCCTCGCCGGAAGGCGGGGGTCCCCCACCTTCCGGTGGGGGCTTTCAGCAACTACGTGCACAGCGCCTTGCTGAGCGCATCAGGCCGGGCGGCCTCGGCAATCGCCTGCTGCCGGCTGATGCGGCCGTTGAAGTACAGCGCCTTGATCGATTCATCCAGCGTGCACATGCCGCTGGCGCGATTGGTCTCGATGATGTTGGGAATCTCGTGAATGCGGTTCTCGCGAATGCAGTTGCGCACCGCCGGCGTGCAGACCATCACCTCGCAGGCGGGGACCATGCCCGGCACGTCCACGCGCTTGAAGAGCACTTGGCTGACGACCGCCTGCAACGTGTTGGACAGCATTGCACGGATCTGATTCTGCTGCTCAGCCGGATAGATGTCGATGATACGCTCGATGGTCTGCGAGGCGTTCTGCGTGTGCAGCGTCGAGAGCACGAGGTGGCCTGTCTCAGCGGCGGTGATGGCAGCCGAGGTCGTCTCCAGGTCGCGCATTTCGCCCACCAGGATGATGTCCGGGTCCTGCCGCAGCGCATGCCGCAGGCCGCTGGCGAAGCTTGGCACGTCGCTGCCAAGCTCGCGCTGCTCAATGATGCACTTGTTGCTGTGCAGCATGTACTCGATGGGGTCTTCGATCGTTATCACATGGCAGTTGTATCGCTTGTTCATCGCGTCGATCATCGACGCCAGCGTCGTGCTCTTGCCCGAGCCGGTCGGACCGGTCACCAGGATCAGCCCGCGCGGCAGGTCAACCATTCGCTCGACAATCGGCGGCAGGCTCAGGCTGGACAGTTCCGGAACCTTGTCGCTGATGGCTCGGAAGGCTATCGCGATGGTGTCGCGCTGGAAGTGCGCGTTGACGCGGAATCGGCCAAGGGATGGCCCGAACGTCGGCACCTTCGTCGAGAAATCGATGTCCCGCTTCTCCAGCAGCAGGGCGAAGCGTTTGGGGCCGACCATGTCCTTGACGAACTGCTCGACCTGCTCAGCCGACAGCAGGCCATAGCCTGGCGCCGGCTCAAGCACGGTATGCGTGCGGAACAGCGGCGGCAGGCCGGCCATGATGTGCACGTCGCTGGCGTTGGACTTGAGGGCCTTGGTCAGCAGGTCCATGAGGTAGGAATCACTGACCGGCGGCGTCCGCAGTTCAGGCTCCTGGCCCAGTTCGTTGGCAGGCAGATCGATTATCGCGTTTGACATTGTCATATTCCTTTGCTTGTCTCGTTCGGCGAAAGCATATCGCTAACATCCGGTCCCGAACCTGCGGCGCAATCATGTGTCGCAGGCATCTTGCCCGCGTGTGCCGCAGGCGTCTTGCCTGCGGATTGTCGGAGGCAGCGAGGGCAGGATGCCCTCGGTACACGCGGGCGAGACGCCCGCGACACACAAAAGAGCCTGGGGCCTTCCTATGTCTCCGTCACTCGCATGATCTCATCGACCGTCGTCAGGCCTTCGGAAACCTTCAGCAGGCCGTCTTCTCGCAAGGACCGCATGCCGGCTTCATAGGCCTTGCGGCGCATCTCCGTCAATGTCGGGTTGCTGGTCACAACGTCGCGCAGATCGTCGTTTAGCAGCAGCAGTTCGTAGATGCCCAGGCGGCCCTTGTAGCCGGTCTGGCGGCATTTGTCGCAGCCGGCCCCTTGGAACGTCTTGATACCCTCGGCATTGAACTTCCGCAGGTAGGCGGCGATGGTCTCGCGGCGATTCGTCATCGGCGCCTTGCAGTTCTCACATATCTTCCGCACCAGTCTCTGCGCAACCACGGCGTTCAGCGATGCACTGATAAGATAAGGCTCCACGCCGATATTGATCAGCCGCGTGATGCTGCTGGGCGCATCATTCGTGTGCAGCGTCGATAACACCAGGTGGCCGGTCAGCGAGGCCTGGATGGCGATCCGCGCCGTCTCGGCGTCGCGAATCTCGCCGATCATGACCACATCAGGGTCCTGGCGCAGCAGGCTGCGCAGGGCAGCTGCGAAGGTCATGCCTATGCTCTCATGCACGTTGACCTGGTTGGTGAAGCCCAGTTCATATTCCACCGGGTCTTCCACGGTGGAGATGTTGAGCTTGTCGCCATCCATAACCTGCAATGCCGAGTACAGCGTCGTCGTCTTGCCGCTGCCGGTCGGTCCGGTGACCAGCACGATGCCGTGCGGCTGGACGATCTGCTCGCGGAAGGCTGCAAGGCAGTCGCTCCACATGCCCAGGTTTTCCAGGCCTACGAGGATCGAGCGGTTGTCAAGAATACGAATAACGCATTTCTCGCCGTGCGTAATCGGCAGCGTACTGACGCGAAGATCGACGTTGCGCCCGTGCACTGCAGCGCGGATGCGCCCATCCTGGGGCAGACGACGCTCTGATATGTCGAGATTGGCCATGATCTTCAGCCGCGAGATAATGGCTGCATGCATCTGCAGCGGCGGCGCCTGCTGCTCGAAGAGCACGCCGTCGATTCGCAGGCGGATGCGCAGTCGCTCCTCGCCCGGCTCGATGTGAATATCGCTGGCGCCTTCCTTGACGGCGAAGGCGATGAGATAATTCACGTAGCGGATAACTGGGCTTTCGCCGGCGATCTTCTCCAGGTCGGCGACTTCCTCCGCCTTCTTGTCCACCACTTCAACGGCGTCTTCGGTGATGTCCTTGATGATCTCGTCGACCTGCTGAACCGGCGTGCTGGAAAGTTCCTCGATGACCTGTAGGATATCCGCCGGCGGCACGACCACCAGGCGAAGCTGGCATCGCACGCGGCGCTTGAGGTCGTCGATGAGGAATATGTCAGCCGGGTCGCTTATGCCCACCAGCAGCCCATGCTCGTTCTTGCAGATAGGCAGGATCTGCTTGGCCTTGAGGAATTCGATGCCGAGCAGGTCCAGTTGTTTGGCGTCAACGTCGGCTGTCTTGATGCGCTTGAAGGGCAGCTTGAAAAATGCCGCCACCGCCTGAAGGGCGAGTACTTCATTGATTGCCTCAGCCTGCACAAGCGCCTGCAAGACGCTCAGCCGGGGGTTCTCGCGCTGGCGGGCCACTGCCTGGTCCAGTTGCTGCTGAGTGATGTAGCCCTTCTGGAGGAGGATGCGCTCCGGGCCGCGCGGCAATTGCGCGTCGCCGGATGGCCGCCAGAGTTCGGCGAATTCCACCTCGGCAGCGGCCGCGCCGCCAGCGGGTGCAACGACATCTTGTTGAGTCCGCGACAAGACAGCCTTCCTCCACGCCGCCTGGTTCAATCCGGCAACTTAAGCGTGTATGTCTGATCCTTCCACGTCAGCACAACGTCTCTGGGATTGATCTTGCTGATTGTCCAGCCGGCGATGCCCTGGCCCTCCGAGAGCAGATTGTTCGAGATCATGGCCTTGGCCTTGCCGTCGGCGCCGCTGAGGATCGTCTGCAGCGACAACTGCTTGACAGCCTCTATGACGGATGATGGGTCGTCTAACGTCGGCACCGACAGGCCCGAAGGATTGGCCGGCGTGGGCGTCACCGAGACGTTCATCACGTTCAGGCGAAATACAAACGGGTTGACCTTGAGCTTCTTGAGAGGGATCTGCCGCAGCTTGGCCTCCTGGTAGAACGTGTCGACGATGCTCTTGGCGGAACGATCGTCGCCAGTGGCGACCGCGTACATGCTCCTCAGGGCCTCATCCACCTGCTGCTGGGCCTGGAGTTGCTCAGCCGACGCCTTGGCTGGCCCGCCTCGGAGGCTCAGCAAATAGACGCCCAGCAGGCCTGCGGCAAAAAGCGCGATCAGCAGCATGTTGCCGCGAATGATTGCGCTGGCCTGGCGGCTGCGCGAGCTGCAGGCAGATGCCTGCGGAAGCTCTGCCGGGCTTGGAGGCGCATCGAATGGATTGCTCGCGTCATTGACGCTCTGCGTAGTCATATCTGGTCCTTCGCGAATTGCTCGAAGAAGATGGTCATTTCGACCGCAGCCTGCATGAACCCATCGGGGGCCTTGTCAGGCTTGGTCAGTGTCATCTTGCGTATCCGCATGATGCGAGGCTGGTCTTCCAGGGCCAGCATGAACGCATAGAATCCCATAAAATCGCCTTCAAGCTTCATCATGATCGGCTGTTCGGCGTGCGGGCCGCTGGCGGAAGCGAACGTCATATCCGGCGTCTTGTCCAGCGTGCGGATGCTCTTGGTGGTCAGCTTGTTGGCCTCAGCCAGGCGCCAGACCTCCTGCAGCACCTTGTCAATTTCCTTCTCGCTGGGCAACTTGGCCTGCAGGCTTTCGATGCCCTTCTCCAGGGCCTGTACCTCGGTTTCGATGTTGCCGATCCTCGCCGTCGTCTGGGTCAACTGCGCCAAGTTCGCCTTCTTGGCCTCGATCTCCTTCGCCATCGCCTGTTGGCGGCGATCCTGCGGGCGGAAGATCATCACATAGCTGCCCAGTGGAATGGCCATCAGCATCAACAGGAATATCAATTCTCTCAGGCCGAATTTCATTGCTTGACTCCTGCGGCGCCGTCAGCGGTCGAGGGTGCCTCAACCGCGCCGGCGGCTGCCACTTGCGTGTCATCGAGCGCATCAGCATTGCTCTTGAGTTCCAGGTGCACCTGGAATTCCCGTACCGGCGTCTTCTCGATCAATCGCTCCTGGCTGTAGACCAGGTCGACACTGGCTATCAGCGGGTTACGGGCCAGGTTGGTGATCAGCCGCGCAACCTCAACGTCCGTCCCAGCCAGCCCAAGCATCTCCATTGCCACAACCGTGCCGGCGCTTTGGGCCTCTCTGGCGGTTGCAATGGCCTCGAACTTGTTTGCCGCCGGCTTGGCCGTCGCCGCCGGCGCCGCAAGGATTCGCTTGGTGTCCAACTCAAGCTTGTAGATGGACGTGTTGTTCGGAAGCGCATTGGCGATGATGCCCAGCAGATGGCTGCGAGGCACGCGCTCAAGCAGTGCCGAGGCTGCGGAGGCCTTGACGAGCATGTCCTGCCTGCGGGCCTCCATCTCCCTCATCTTCGCGATGTCCGCCAGGGCGTGCTCATAGGCGGTGTCTACCTGGTCGGCAAGCAGCCTCGTGCCGCTGGTGCGCCGCTCGCTGATGACCACGGCGGCAACCACCGCGATCATCGTCACGGCAAAAAGGATAAGGCACATCACGTTGGCGCGCCGCTGGCAGCTGCGCTGGATATAGTCGTCGGGCAGCAGGTTAATCGTGCTCATGTTTGCTCCATTTATGCAGCCTCTGCTGCACCCACGGACAACCCCACCGCCACCGCCCAGTCAGGCTGCGGCTCGCGCCGATCCATGCCCAGAGGCAGCCCCGCGCCGGCGATCCGCTTGATCCGCATCAGCGGGTCGCCGATCTGGGCCGGCAAGTTCAGCCGCTGCGCCAGTGTCTGGCACAGCCGCTTGTCGTACGCCTGCCCGCCCACGAATATCGCGCGTTCTACGCCCTGGTTGCGAAATACCGATTCGTAGTAATGAAGGCACTGGGTAAGTTCATCAGCCAAATTGCCCAGCGGTTTATCCATCAGGTGATAAAGCTCATTGACAGCAGCCGAATCCTGCTGAGCGTTCTGCGGGTCTCTTCGCAGAACGCGGGCGTGGTCCAGCGGAATGCCAAGGCCCTCGGCGACGGCCTGGTCCAACTGCTCGCCGCCGATGGCCAGGTTCCGGGCAAAGACCAGCCGGTTGCCATGCGACAGCGCCACCTGCGTGCTGGCCGAGCCAATGTCCACGTACAGGATCGTGCGGGCTGAATCGCTGGCTCGGCGGAAGAGCCGCGAGAAGCATTCCACCACTGCGCAGGCATCGATGTTCATCCCGATCACTTCCAGGCCCGCGCGGTTGGCCATGCGGATGTGGCTTTCGATGATGTCGCGCGAGGCGGCGACCACGATGACTTCCTGCCGCGGCTGGCCGTCATTGAAGACCTCGCCGGCCAGTACGTAGCGAACCACGGCGTCGTCGACGTTGAACGGCGCCTTGCCCTGCAACTCCATGCTCAGCGAAGCCGCCAGCTCCTTCTCAAGCATCTTGGGCACCTTCAGATGATGCACAAAGACGAATTCGGTCGGCAGAGAGAGGATGCACTTGCGCCCGCGGAAGGGATTGGCCTTCACGACCTGGCGCAGGGAATCGCTGAGATTATCCAATCGCTGCGCAGGGTTTGCCTGCCGCTGCTCCTTGTTGATCTCGATAATGGCGGCAGCCAAGAGCTCCACTGTCTCACCGGCGTTTCGAAGCTGGGCTACTTTGACCATGCTGGCGCCAAGGTCCACCCCGATGGGCAGGACCTGGTTCTTGACCATCTTTATTGGCATGCGAAAGCTCCACTGATTTTGCGGCTCATCTTGAAACTTACGTTACAAAAAGGCACCATCAAAGCGCCTCAGCCGCAGCGCGGCACGAGGGGCTTTCCCTTCTATCGGACGCCATGGGCAGGGTGTTGAATTGCGCAGAGGATTGCCGCTTGGGGGTTTCCGTCCGCAAACCGGCCTGGTTCGCTGAGGATGAACCTGCACAAGTTGCTTTGTGTACTGGACTAGCGCTTCGTGACATGGGGAACGGCGAATCAAGGAATTCCGATTTCAGTTGCACTGGGCAAAATGTCTTGCGACCGGCTCAGGCGTATTTGCCCCCAAACGCCCTGCCGACTGCTCCAAGCGGACATGTGCAGCCACGACTTCCTGTCGTTTTGGGCCTTTGTTTCTTGCCTCAGAACGCGATCTATGCGATAATCTTTCCCGGCTGATTGCTTCGAGTCGGCCAGACGGAGCGTCCGCGATGACTGGCATGCAAATCGACCCTTCAATGAGCGTGTCTGCGACGGCTGGACTGGAAGCACAACTCGCCGACGTGCTGGCCTCGGCAGCCGACGAAGTGGCCCGGCTGGAAAGCCTCGATGAGGAACAGCGGGCCGAGGTATATGCCATCCTTGGGGCGATTCAGACCGACGTGGAAGTGCATCGGCAGATCGTCTCGCAACTACCCCAGTCATGCACCCAAGCGTGCTGCCATGCTTGAGCAAGCCCAAGTCGCCGAGCAATTCCAGACGCTCCTGCGAATGACCGAGCAGGCCCAGCAACACTACACGCAGCTATCGATGGCCGCCAGCGACCCCAACGTCAGCCAGAAACTCCTGCAACTCCGCAAAGACAAGCAACGACATATCCGACTCATTGAGCGATTGCTGGAGATCGTGAATTAGCCAGGTTGCGTGGCGGGAACGATGGAAGCCTTCGCCGGTTTTATTGCTGGTTTACGGGTCAAGATCATATTCTCGAAGCCAATGGCCTGGGATTGCGTGGACGGGTTGGTCAAACCGGCCGAAGTTTCTCCCACGCCGACAGCTTCAACGCACCATAGAGCGTCAACCCGATAGTTGAGCGAGAAGATGCCGCCCATCCAAAGGATGCCTGCCCCTCCCATTTCCTCCAGCGTCATCTTCTTTGCTGGCAGAACCAAGAACATCTGCCGCACCGTCATGCCGGGACGCACCAGTTCCGCCAGGGCCTGCCACATGGCCAGACCGCCGGCAGGATGGGCGGCGCGGACTTGCTCACCAGCTTCAATCAAGTTCTCGTCGCTGACTTCCCCCACGACCTCAAACTCCGCAGGCGGCAGTTCCACCCGGCCGCTCCACGGTGTTTGCCCAGCCGGCCTCGACGCTGCGTCTGATCGCAGCTCCAACATGCAATGGATCGAATATCGGCCCGGCTGGAGTTTCCATTCGTGGACGCCGATCTGCAGGCGACCGTCGCGGTTTTGCACCGACTTGCCCAGGACCATACCGAGTTGCTGGCCGGGCGCAATCGAATGCCAGTCAGGGACTGCCTCGGCCTTTTGCACAGCTATGGGTTTGACGTCCTTTCCTGTGGCATCGAAGACCGCCCATGACAGCGCCTGTAGTTCGCCGAAATCAAGGCTAAAAGGTTCATCAGAAACGTTCTCGAAATACACGTCGACTCGGTTGCCCAACCTCTTTGCAAGATATGGCCCTGCCTCAATTCGAGCCCTCAGGCCATTTGTGGCATTTGACCATCGCACGCTCGCTGGGGAACTACTCGTCTGCGTTGCAGGGCCGGTGGTAGGACGTGTAGGCAAATGGCCATACTCGGTTTCCTTGACCAGTTTGTATCGAATTCCATTGAATTCATATAGATATGTGGCACCACTGCTGGCGCTCAGGTGGTGCCCGCTCCGAATGTTCTTCCAGCCGTTGGTTAATTCCTTGAGCACCTCCGGCGGACAGGGAGAACCGAAACCAGCTCCGACGATAAGCCAACCTCCCCGGGTGTTCTGAAGGACTGCCCAAGTGCGATTCTGAGCGCCATCGAAGCTCGACTCTCTGCCAGTCTTGTTCACGAAGTGGCCATTGGCCATCAGCACCTCGTCAACCCCGTCGCCGTTGAGATCGGCGTGCGTCTTGTATATCTCGTATGCGTTGGACTTCATCAACTTCAGAGTCGCAGGCCGATCAAACATGCCCTCTGTCGGACCGTGGACATAATATTCGGCAGGCAAATCAGGATCACTGAATTGCCAGGCGGCGATGGCGGCCTCCTCCAGCGTCGGGTAGACGGTCTGTGCCGATTGACTGCCCGTGGGGGCGGCTGCGGTCGCCGGCGAGGCAGCATCGGCTGCTTGTACGCAGACCAGAACTATGGACAGAAGATACATCCGAGTAAACGGCCTGTTCATGATTGGCCCCTTTGGTTCGCGGTAAGTCGGACTCTGGTGCGTGAGTGAAGAAAAGCCGTGCAGATCCGCTTCGAATCGCGTGCTCACAGGGATCGCCATGAAGACGGCTCCAGCCAGGTGACCCTCCGGCACACGTTACAAGTCGCTTATGGCTGCTTCCTTCCGGACCTGACCAGGTTCACGGCGTAACGTTGCAGAGGACCCAACCTTCAACACCGCCCGCATGACGAGGGAACCTGCAAACAGCGGCCCTCGGCGGACCGTTCAGCCCCGCTGTAGCGGATTGCGGGTCAGGCCTTTCGGCCGTCAGGGCACCGCTAGCGCCCCGCTTAGCACGGCATAGTCTTTATACTCGCCCAGCCGCCCCGCGGCAACAGTGCGGGAAAGAAATACATGAATCACCAGGAAAAGATGAAAACGCACGTGGGCCGGCCTATAGTTAATTCAGAAGCCACAGAGGCAATTAAGGAAATCGAAAAGAGCAATTAGCTCTATACGACAACCTTAAAGGCCTCTGTGGTTTTTTTTTTACTGGTTGAACCAAGTGGAAGCCCCCGCCGGAAGGCGCGGGGCCCGCTGCTTACGCAGGGGACTTCAAAGCAAAGATCGGCTGGTCGCCCAGGGTGCGTTTACCCCATGGGGCCAACGGCAAGCACAATAACGAGCGGGCCCTCAGCCATGGAGAGCCGCCTGCGACAAATGGGACAGCCAGAACGGCGCGAGGATGGCATCCTCCGTCTTGGCGGCATCAACATGCCAGAGAGAAGAGATCAATGATCTTGACGTTCTCAGCGGCCTGTGCGTCTCTGCGGCAGGTTATTCAGACGGTCTCAAATGGCAGCAGTGGAAGAAAAAGTGCAGAAAATTCCAGTTGCAGAAGAAATTTGGGCGGTGCCTGCCTAGACTAGATTAAGATCACAAGGGTCATCAGGGACACCGGAAACCGAAGGATCCGAAAGGGTCCGGAAAACTGACGGGAACCTTGATGGCCTTGTGGTCTTTTTTTTGTGCTCGCGTGTCAGCCCTGCCCTGGAATTTCGTCTTGCGGATGATCCTTCTCCTTCGAGGCAGCCGCTCTATGGTACAGCCACGAGCCGCTTAGCAGCAGCATGCCCAGGCCAAGAAGGCTCAGCACGCGATACGGCATCTCGACCTTCGAGAGGTCAGCCCAGAAGATCTTCCCGATGGTGACGGCGAAGATCGCGATGGCCAGGTATCGCAGCGGCGCCTTGCGGATTATGAAGCCCACCGCCAAGGCAGCCGTTGCAGACAAGCCCCACCAGATAGAAAGCGCGGTATGGGTGGCCTGCGTGGCGTCGCCGCTCCAGGTTTGGGCGCTTGCCTGGAAGAAGCGGACGATCTCCACGCTGCCTGCCCAAACCAACACAACCGGCCCAAGCAGGCCCAGCGCATCAACCAGAGCAGCCGGCTGGAGGATCTTGCGGGAAGCAAGCACCTTGGCCCAGGCGATCGCCGCCACCGCCAGCAGCAGGCCGGCCAGGCCGTGCCAATTGGCTGCAACCGGCATGGCTGCGAAGGCCTGGTCGCGCCAATTGCCGACGGAATCAACGAAAAGCCATTTCAGGATGGTCAGCGCGAGTATAACTGTCGCCAGGATGCTCAGATAGCCGCTGCGCGCCCTCACTGCTGCACCGGCCAGCAGGGCTGTCCACGCCAGCAGCCAATAGGCCTGGCTCAGCGGCGGCAGCAGGTATATGACTTCAATGACGAATAGCATCGAGGCGACGATGGTTAGCACCGCCGCAAGAGATCGATCTTCGTCTTCACTGCGAATCGGCTGGTTCAACCGCAGCACCCACACGATGGCCAGGATCGTCAGCGAGATCGCGACGCCAACAGCCAGGCCGATAGTGATGTTCACTCCGAGCGGGCTGAATAGTATCCCGCCCAGCCAGCCATCCTCTTGCACGTCGATGAACCAGTGAAGCAGTGCGGCGCCGACCGTCAGCGGCGAGAACAGCCAGAGCAGGCTATGGAAGGGCTTCTTCAGCAGGCGGGCGACAATCATGCCGGCCAGCGCCTGCAGCATCCATGCGATAGTGACGGCTGTGTGGTCGTACTGGATCGGCGCAGCCAGGGCAAGCAGCAGCAGCGCCTGCACAAGGATGCATGAGGCAAGGGTCTTGTCTTTGGGCCAGCGATGCAGCACATACACCACGCCCGCCAGCACAGCGGAGATGACGACAGCGTACAGGCCGGTCCAGTATGGATAGGCCGCAGACATAATGGTGTACGTCAACGCAAACATACCGGCGCTGGCCAGCAGCGACAGGATGCACTCCAGCACGATCTGCCTGCGATTGCTCTGCCAGAATGCCCGGCGAACGATATCAGCCATGAACAGGGCGAAGAAGCTCCACGTCCAGGACAAGGCCGGCCAGACGCTGAGCTGGGGGCGTGGCAACTCCACCGCAGCGACGACGCAGATTGCCGTCAGCAGCAGCAATTCCATCCTGATCCATCGCCATCTGCGCCACTGTGCTATCACCAGCACAAGAGCGTCGAAAAGCATCACCTGTGTCAGCACGAGATGATGGCGCTCCGAATTGATAAGCATTGTCACGTTGAAAAGGTGGAACAATCCCGCTATCGCCCAGAGAGCGATATTGGTGCGATCCCACCTTCTGCTGGCCGGGCGGGCAAGTGCCACGCACGGCAAGGCCAGCATCAACCAACTGTACAGACAGCACCACAAGCGCAGGGCGTCCTGGTTGGAGGCAATGAACTGCCCCGTCATCATCGCGCAGCTGGCCGTCAGCGTGAGGACAGATGCCATCTTGAGCTGATTGACCAGACTGTACATGAACACGGCTGCGGCGAGAACCAGCAACTGAAGAGCAAACGGGTGGTGCTGGCCCGGTGGATTGGCGACGATCAGCAGCCATGCCAGCAGGATGGCTGGGGCGAAGACCATTGCGGCGCAGAGGCGCGGATCATGCCGGCTGCTTCGCTGTGCCCAGATGCCCGTCGCGGCATAGAGGATGGCGAATGCCCATGCGAAGGCAATAGTTTGCGCGTAAGCGGCGGCCTGGTAGTGCCGCTCGAACCACAGGCCAAAGAGGATGGCCGTGCCGGCCATTGCCAGCGGGGCGAGCACCTGCCAACGCTTCCGCAGGCCCAGTGCGGCAAAGCCGACGTTGACAGCCAGCAGGTACACCATCAGCGTGACAAAGCGGTTCTCGCCCGTGGAGAGCAGCATCGGCGTGGCGATGGCGCCGGCCAGCGAGATGACGGCTGTCAGTTGCATCTTCGTTGCGGCAGCCAGCGTCATGCCCAGGATCGTCACCGCGCACATGAGCGCAAACGACGTGGGCGTGCTGACGGCGTGCAGGCCCTGCCACAGGCCGCTCGGGCTGGCGACGTAGATGGACTGGTACATCCAGACGATGCCCACGCCCATCATCGCCCCGGCGAAAGCGTTGAGCTTTTTGCGAAGCATCCAGCAGCCGCCGGCAATAAGCACCAGGCCAAACACGCCGCCCATCACCAGGCGGTGCATCGGCGTGATCCAGCCCTTGTCGTAGGCGAGCTTGAAGAAGTATCCGCCGGCTGCGATGAGCGCCACAACGCCGGCGATGAGCATCCATCGCGCTCCAATGACCTGTTCGATGGACAGCGTCCGCCCCGCGGGTGCGGTTGCGGATGCGGCTGCGGACGGCTTGGCTGCTTCTTCCGCAGTGGCGCCTATGAGCCGGCCGATCTCGTCAACTGCCGTCGGCGGCGACACAATGTCTGAAACTGACCGTGAGGGCAACGGAACGTTCTGTTCCGCTGGAATGGCAGGAGGCGGCGGCCAGGCGACAGGCGTCCAATCGGCTGCAGCATCGAATGCCTTGGCGGCGGCCTGAGCATCTTCACCCCGAACATAGTCCGCTGGCAGCGGAGGCGGTTTGGCCGGCTCTGCCGTCTGCGGCAGTTGCGCCTGAACGCTTTGCAGCCGGCTCTCGAAACCATCCATCCGCCGCGAAAGCTCATCCAACCTCGACTGGACTTCCTGCAACGCCTTGACGTGATCGTTCTCTGCCATGTCTCCACCCTTTGGAACGGCGTAACGGCAACGGCCTAACGACAAACGGCGTTAACTGGTTGACTCGTTAACTCGTGGCTGTCGCTTTATCAGATACCTTCAGCCATGTCAGCTTCTTCACTGCCTTCCGGCCTAACGATCTTTCGGTATCCGTCTTCCGGTCAGGGGCAGTCACTTCAACTCGAACGCCGCGGGGCCGGCTTCGGTGACGAAGTACACCGCCTTGCCAGCTGGGGCGGGGAATGCCTTGGCATAGGCTGCTTCCCATGCTTTCAGCAAACTCTCCGCATCGTTTCGCTCGACCAGCGCCCAGACCGCTCCGCCGAAACCAGCGCCGAAGGCCGACGCAGCCGCCGCGCCATTGTCGCACGCTGCCTTGGCCAGAAAGACCGTCTCGGGTATCTGGTTGCCCAGGAGCCTTGTTCCCGCCTCCTGCGAACGCCAGACATGCCGGCCGAATTCCACCATGTCGCCGCGTGAAAGGGCATCGCCGGCCGCGGGAATGATCTCGGCGCTCTCGCCATAGAAATGATCGAACCGGCTGAGCATTTCAGCCGGCTGGAAGTGATCGTGCTTGGCTCTGAGGGGGATTTCTCGCATGCGAGCAGGCGCGTCGGGGCTGCTTTGGCTGGCGGCGGCCATGTGGGGCTCGCTTCGCCCGGTGGCCTTGTTCCATGTTTCGACGACCGCCCGGCTGAGCAGCGATGCCCGGTTGTATTTCTCGCGGGCCTGGCCGGTCTTCTCTGCCTCCACGCCGCTGGAGGCGATGGCGAAGACATAGCCCTCCGGCAGAGCGATCCGCCGCTCGAACTTCACCGGACAGTATGAATACTGGTTGAGCATGCCGTTGCGGCAGGTGAGGATGGCTGTGTGGTCCTCACTTCCGCCGAAGGTGCCCACGCCCTTGTCGCCAACCAGCGGGCCGAAGCTCTGGCCGTTCTCGTTGCAGCCGAGATAGCCCGCCAGGTCTTCGATGCTGCGGATATTGGCCTGGTACTCCGGCCGTGCGGGCAGATCGTTGGCGGCAGAAAGGGCCAGGAAGGAAACGATAACCAGCGCGCTGGAACTGCTCATGCCTGCCGCCAGAGGCAAATCGCTCAGGAAGATAATGTCCGCCCCGTGCAGCGGGGCCGCGAAATTGCGGGCCACGCGCCGCGCGACCGTCATCGGGTAATTCGACCAGTGCCCCATGATCGGCGTCAGGTCGGGATCGACCGCGTAGATGGCCGGTGCGTCCAGGCCATCAGCGCGGATCATCCGCACCGTCTTGTCCTGGCGCGGCGCGACGATGATGCAGAAGCCCTTTTCCGGCACGGTGAGCATGCTGCGCCCGCCGGCGTAGTCTGTGTGCTTGCCGAGCACCTCGATGCGGCCTGGCACATAAAGAGCATGCACGCCGGCGGAGTCGCTCAGGCCATGCTTCGTCGCCACAGCGGCGCACTGACAAAATAGTTGTGCCTTGTCGGCGGCGGCCGCCGCACTGAGACCGCCGGCGGAAAGTCGCTGCGTGGTGGACTTACGGTCGGACAACTCCTGTAACTGCATCACAGTCTGATCTCCAGGCCGTTGAGTTTGGCGACGACGGCCTCGACGTCGCTGCGGCTGGAGAGATCCAGAACTGGCGCCTTGACATCGACGATGGCGTATTTCTGGCCGAGCTTGTCGATGGTGTACTGCACGGCGTCGGTGATCTCGAGTTCGTTGCGTGGGGAGGGCTTGATGTTTCGGCAGGCTTCGTAGATCGAATCGTTGAACCGCCAGCAGTTCATGCTGACCAGGACCGGCTCCTTCATACCGGCCAGCACAGCGGGATCGGGCTTTTCAATTATGCGGACCATGTTGCCGCTGTCATTGACTTGGACGACGGCGAACTTGGCGATCCGGTCGGCGGGGATGTTGCTGCCGGCCAGCATTCCGTTCTTCTCGAACCCAGCCAGGCCCGGGCCCTTAAGCTGTCGCAGGCCCTTCAGTGCCACCGGCGGATAGTAATTGTCGGAGTTGATCACCAGGAAGTGGTCCTTGCCGGTGAAGCCCGCTGCGGCCGCCACCGCGTCGGCGGTGCCCAGCGGCTTTTCCTGGATGGCAAAGCTGATCTTAAGCCGGCTAGTTTGCAGGCGGCTGTAGTAATCGCGCGTCTCGACGTGCTCGGGGCCAATCACCAGGCAGACCTGGCTATAGCCGGCCTCGGCCAGGGCAGCCAGCACATAGTCCAGGAACGTCCCGCCGGCGACGGGAATGAGGGCCTTGACGCCAGTCTCGGCGATGGCTGCCTGCTGCTGCGTCAAGTTGGCCGAGCCATCCTGCTTACGCATCCGCGTGCCCAGGCCACGCGCCAGAATTACAGCTTTGTCCATAATCGTTCTTATCCTTTCGGAGCAGATATTAGTGCAAGCTGGCCGACAAGAGCAACCAAAACAATGGAACAGAGAATATCGAATATCCAACAATAGAACCGCAGAATATCGAAGGAAACGGCATAGCAACGCTCCCGTCACGTCCCTCGGCAAAGCGGGCTGCGTCGGACATGGATTATGCTTTGGCTTTGGACGCCGTCCTTGTGCTGGCCACAAATATGGCGATCAATTCATCTGTTTCCTGAATCAATGGCGGTCTCTTTCACTTCGATATTCTGCGGTTCTATTGTTGGATATTCTGCGGTTAAGGGCCGACAGTTGAATAGCGAATGTCCAACAAGAAACCGCAATATCGAAGGAAACGGCACCTCTTTATGCAGGGGTAATCAGCGACGCCACGTGCGCCGATGGTCTGACCGGATGCCGGGCGAATGCTTCCAGGGCGTGGTATTCCGGCAGGCCCATCTGGTCGAAGAGCTTGGCTGTGCCCATGTTGCGGTCTTCAGCCCGCTGCCAGAATTCACGCGTGTCGTATGCGCCCGGGAACATCGCCCGGTCCTTCTGGCTCTGATGGCGAAAGATTGCGTAGCGTTTGCGCCGCAGTTCGTCAGGCGAGAGCGGCACAGCCATCTCTATCTGCTCGCCGGGCCATTCCTGCCAGGCCCCGCGATACAGCCAAACCTCCGGCCTAGGGTTGCCGGCCTTTGCGTACCGTTCGATGGCCGCCAGGGCGGCATCAAGGCACAGGCGGTGCGTGCCGTGCGGGTCGGACATGTCGCCGGCGGCAAAGATGATCTCCGGGCGCACCGCATCGAGACTACGGCCGACGGCAGCGATATCTTCCTCGGCAATCGAGAGCTTCTCGACCTTGCCCGTGTTGTAGAAAGGCATGTCCAGGAAGTGGCAGTGCTCTTCCTTCAGGCCGCAATACTTCGCCGCCGCGACGGCCTCCGTGCGGCGAATCAGCGCCTTGATCTGCTGAACCTCGGCGGAGTCGATATCGCCCGGCCTCTTCTGTCGCAGGAACTTCTCTATATGATCCTCGATGGCTGCGGTCTGGTCCGGTGTCAGCCCGAAGATGCGATTGAACTCACGGACAAATTCCGCGAATCGCGAGACGTCGTGGTCGAACACGCTGAGATACCCGCTGACCATGTAGGCGGCATGCACCTGGTGGCCCTGCTCGACCAGCCTTGTCATCGTGCCGGCCATGCAAATCACGTCGTCGTCCGGGTGGGGGCTGAAGACCAGCACGCGGTATTTCTTCTTCTTTCCGCCTGGCCAGCCGGTGATGGTCTCCATCATCCGGCGGAATATCCGGATGTTCAGCTGGTACGCCCCGCCGCATGCGTGCGTCAGCTCGCTCAGGCCGTTCTCGTTGTAGTCTTCGTCGGTGAGCTTGAGGATGGGCTTGGCGAGTTTCTTTGCCAGCCAGATGACAGCCTGCCGTTGCAGCATGTCGTCCCACTGGCATGGCCCCAGCAGCCAAGGGGTTGCCACGCGGGTCAGGTCGGCGGCAGCTGCACAGTCGAGATACATCGTTGCGCCGGGATGTTCCTGCAGGAAGCTGGCTGGCACATTGATCGAGACTTCACCCTCGACCGCCCGCCGGATGATCGGGGCCTTGTGCTCGCCGAAGGCCAGCAGGACGATCCGCCTGGCTTGCAGAATGGTGCCCAGGCCCATTGTGATGGCCATCTCCGGCACGTTGTCTTCGCCGAAGAAATCGCTCGCGGCGTCCTTGCGGGTCAGGGCGTCCAGGTGGACGCGGCGGGTCGCGCTGTCGTATGGCGAGCCGGGCTCGTTGAAGCCAACATGCCCGCTTCGCCCGATGCCCAGGATCTGGAAGTCGATCCCTCCGGCCTTGGCGATGGCCTGGTCGTACGCCCGGCACGAGGCCTCGACGTCCTTGGCTGCAACCTCGCCTGATGGCATGTGGATATTGGCGGCCGGGATGTTTACGTGCTTGAAGAAATTCTCATGCATCCAGACGTGGTAGGCCTGGAATGCGTTGTGCGCTATGGGCCAATATTCGTCCAGGTTGAACGTAATGACGTTGGAGAAGTCCAGCTTCTCCTGGCGATGCATGCGGATCAGTTCGCGGTAAACATTGACCGGCGTATGGCCGGTTGCCAGGCCCAGCACCACCGTCTTGCCGGCTGCCTGGCGGGCGCGAATCAGTTCAGCGATGGCCTCTGCCACCGCCCTGGATGCTGCTTGTGAATCGGAATAGATGCGGACGGGGATGTTCTCATTGTTCATAATGGTTCTGATTCTTGTTATTTCTGCTAAAGAATGACGAATGACGAAACCAGAATGTCGAATCAATACCTGAATGACGAGTGACGAACAAGTTCACTTCGTCATTTCCAGGCATTCGCCATTGACTCTGCTTCGCCCTGCGAAGCGGGCTTCGCAGAGCAGGGCCCATCATTCGGGCTTCGTCATTCGTCATTACAACGTTGCGACTTCCACCGTCAAATTCGCTCCGCCCTTGGACGGCTCGAAAACGTGGACCTTTCGCATGTCCAGGTGCAGCGTGACGGCCATGTTGGGCTTCAGGCCTCGCTGGGCGTCCACGCGGGCAACAATGTGCGGAGTCTTGGCCGTCGAAGTAAACAGGTCCATCTTCTCGCCGAGGGGTTCGATCACTGATAGTTGAACCGGCAGCGAGTTGTCTTGCCCGGCGAATCGGCCTTCGCTGACGACGGCGATGGCCTCGGGACGAACACCCAGCCAGACCTCTTTGCCGACAACGTTCTTGCCGCGCAGGACCTGGGCCTTATCCTCCGGCAGCCTCAGCCGGGCCGTGCCTTCGCCGAAATACAGTCCGCCATTGGCCGCCTCCAGGCTGCCCTTGAAGAAATTCATCGGCGGCGTGCCGACGAACTCAGCCACGAACTGGTTAGATGGCGCGTGGTAGACCTCCAGCGGGCTGCCGCACTGCTGCATGATGCCATCCTTCATCACCACGATGCGATCGCCCAGGGTCATGGCCTCTTCCTGGTCGTGCGTGACGTAGATGGTGGTTGTTCTAAGCTGATGATGCAGGCGCTTCAGTTCCGCGCGAGTCTCAACGCGGAGCTTGGCGTCGAGGTTCGACAGCGGCTCGTCGAAGAGGAACGCCTTGGGCTTGCGGACAATCGCCCGCCCGACGGCTACGCGCTGTCTCTGCCCGCCCGAAAGGGCCTTGGGCTTGCGATCCAGCAGGGCCTCGATGCCGAGGATCTTGGCCGCCTCGCGGACGCGCTGGTCGATCTCCTTCTTGGGGTACTTGCGGAGCTTAAGCGCAAAGGCCATGTTCTTGTACACGCTCATGTGCGGGTAGAGGGCGTAGTTCTGGAAGACCATGGCGATATCGCGGTCCTTGGGGGGCACGTCATTGACGATGCGGTCGCCGATGCTGATGGTGCCGCTGCTGATTTCTTCCAGGCCGGCCACCATTCGCAGCGTGGTCGTCTTGCCGCAGCCGCTCGGCCCGACCAGCACGATGAATTCCGAATCGGCGATCTTGAGGTCCATGCTTTTGACAGCCTGGACGCCGCCGGGAAACTCCTTGGTAACGCCTTTGAGCAATACTTCCGCCATGTTTCGTCTCCGATAGTTGTGGCGCAGGTTCCAGACCTGCGGACCAACACGTCCGGCCTGAAAAGCAACAACTGGAAGCCCCCGCCGGAAGGCGGGGATCCCCCTGCTTACGCAGAGGGCTTCCAGAGTCTACCAGATTCGCCGACTCGCTGCCAGAGTAACTCTCCTGCCGTGCGCGTGTCCACATTTTCGTCCTGCCGGTGCCGTGGTTTGCGGACGCACAGCGGAAGCAACCACGGTGACCTGCATATGCCAAAGACGTGGTTGCTTAGCCTCCGGCTTCGCAAACCACGGCGCCAACTTCGCCAACCACGACGGCCACCAAGAAGTCTTCTTTGCCTGACAAAGAGAACGGCGTGGATTATCATGTTGCTTGATGAGGCTCTATCTTCAACCTGCCGCTCGCATTCCGCGTTGGCCCTGGTTGGCGCTGGCCTTCGCGGCCCTCTGGGCGGGCGTGGTGCTGGTTTCGCTTGGGCTTAGCCGGCACAGCGGCCAGGCGGTAAACCTGTGCCTGTTCAAGAACATCACGACATTGCCCTGCCCGACGTGCGGCTGCACAAGGGCGGCACTGGCGCTGCTGCAGGGGGATATCCTGCTGGCCATCCGCTTCAACCCACTGGTGATGGCGTGCGCGGCAATCGCCTCTGCCCTGCTGACGGTGCGAATGCTGGCTGGCAGGCGGGTCGTCCTGCAGGCCAGCAAGATGGAGCGGAAGATCCTTTGGACAATCGCCCTGCTGCTGGCGGCAGGCAACTGGTATTACGTGATCCAATACGTGGGATAGGCGCGCGCAGAGGCAACTATCTTCTCATTCCGACGCGGTAATGGCCGGTGAGGGGAAACTCGAAGAGGCGAGGCTCTTCCTGGACGCCCCGGCCAATGTTGTGGATGACCAGCGGCATGCCGTCAATACTCTTGCGGCCGCTGACCACCATTATGTGCGGCAACTTGCCTGCCACTGTGCATGTGACCAGGTCGCCTGGGAGATAGTCTTCATTCTTTTGCGTCACCGGAAGCGACCAGCCTTGGCGCTCAAAGAATCGCCTGAGGTTTGGCACGCGGCGATGGTCGATGTTGCTGTCGGGCGACTTCAGGCCCCATTGCTGCGGATACTTGTCGAAGGCGACCTTCATGTCCTCGTGAACCAGCCTCTGCAGATCCATGCGCAAAGCACTTCTCAGTGCCCGGATCACCACATCAGTGCATACGCCCTTCTCGATTGGCACATCACCATTGGGGTAGGACAGGCTCGTATAGGAGGGGTCATAGCTTAGCGTCTTGCCGATCTGATTTCGGGCTGCGGCAACAATCGCATGTTCCGCATCCACAGCCGGCGCGTCAGATGTGCTCCTTGTAGCCGGCTGCGAGGCCGGCTTCGTCGTCGCCTTGTCCTGTGTCTTCGTTGAGCAGTTGGCCAACCCGGCAAGCCCGACTAAAAGCAGAATCACCATCCATGGTGTGCGTATCATGTTTTCCCCTTCGAGAGTCTCGCTTTCTTCAAACAGTTAGTTGCGCCGCCGCACGGGCGGTGCGAGATCAGCCCTTGCCTCAGCCATAGCTCGTGCCGCCGGAGGTGAACTTGATGCTGCCAGCCGGTAGGGAAAGCGATTTCTCGATAGCCAGGCCCATGTCAGCCCAGAGTGCCTTGCCCTGGTAGCTGATGTTCCTGCCCGGCGTGATGTAGATAACCGTCGGAACCGCATTGACATTCCATGCTTCACGCGTGGCGGGACCAGAATCGTAAACCACCTTCGTCGCCGGCTGGTTCTTGGCGTAGAAGGCCTTCACGCGCTCTCTTGAGTCATCATTGTTTATGATGACAGCCGCGATTTTCTGCTCCTCCAGAACCTGCGCGACCACAGGCATTTCCTTCATTGCCGCGGCGCAGAACGGGCAGGAGGTATCCACGAACATCAGCATCAGCCCGCCGCCGCCCATGTAGCGGGAAAGCGGCTTGGCTTCATCATCAAGGTTAGGCAGGGCCTTTGCCAGAAGCGCATCGACATCAAGTGCCCTGCCTGCCTGGGTGGTCGCCGTGGTCGGCTTGGTGGTGACACCTGAGACGCCCGCCGCCGACCCGTTTTGATCATCATTATTGCCGCCGCGATCACAGCCCGCCGGCAATATGCAGATCGCCACTGCAAGGATGGCCAGGCTGAGAGCAAGTATTTGCGGCCCAAGTGGAGAAGGTTTCAGGCCCATGTGTCTTCCTTTCTCTTGATGCGCGTCAACAACTGAAGAAGTATAGCGGCCGCGCCTGCAACCACAATATCAGGGAGCCTATTTCGGCATAGCAACTGCTGCTTGCCAGTGTTGCGAATAGCTTGTGCCGTGGTTTGCGGACGCGCAGCGGGAGCAACCACGCTGGCCTGCACAATCCCGAAGACGTGGTTGCTTCGCCTCCGGCTTCGCAAACCACGGCACCAGGCTTCCAAACCACGGCGCCGGCGATGACGCCGCCATACCGCCCTATCCGCCAATTCGCTCAGCCGATGCCCCCGTCGCCGCTCGCGTGGCGAAGATCGGGCAGCGCCGGCCAAAACGCAATGCAAATCCTCCCGCAACCGCATCAGCGATGCCCTGGGACTGTCCGGCCTGCGCGAGAACGATCGCGCAGCCGCCGAAGCCGCCGCCGGTCATCCTCGCGCCGTATACGCCCGGCAACTGGCTAGCCAATTCAACAATACAATCCAATTCAACGCAACTGACCTCGAAGTCATTTGCCAGAGACTTGTGCGATTGATACATCAACTGGCCAAACTCATCATATCGGCCGGCCTGAAGGGCCTCGACGGCCTGCTGCGTCCGCTGAATCTCGCCGATAACGTGCCGCGCCCGCATGAGTTGCTTGTCATCCAGCAGCCTGTCTGCCTGCGCTTTGGCCAGCATCTGCGGCGTAGCATCGCGAAGGGAAGATAAGCCAAGAATCTCGGCTGCCTCCGCGCATTGCCTGCGGCGCGCGCCATACCCGCCGTCGCCGATGGCGTGCTTGACCTGCGTGTCAGCCACCAGCAGCACCACCCGCGGATCGTCGAAGGGAATCTGCTGCGTCTGGCCGGAGCGGCAATCCATCAGCAGCGCATGGCCGGGGCGCGCCATCGCCGCTATCGACTGGTCCATTATGCCGCACGGAGCCATCGCATAGAGGTTTTCCGCCCGCTGGCACAGAAGGGCCAATTCGTTCGGCGGCAAGCTGCCGGCCCGGCCGGCAAGTTCCAGCAAGGCCATCGCCAGCGCCACCTCCAGCGAAGCTGAGGACGACAGGCCCCCGCCCAGCGGCACATCGCTTGAGATGAGGATGTCCGCGCCGCAAAGTTCAATGCCGGCCTTAAGCAGTTCAGCAACGACGCCTTTGCAGTAATTGCCCCACTTAGGCTCGCCCAGTTGCACGCTCTTATCCAGCGGCACTTCCACCGCCTGACCGGCCGCCTGAAGCGAGGCCAAACGAACCATGCGATCGGTTCGGCTCGCGAAGGCTGCCTGGGTGTTCTTCTCGATGGCGATGGGCAGCACGAAACCGCCGTTATAGTCGGTGTGTTCGCCGATGAGGTTCACCCGCCCGGGCGCTTGAGAAAGGCCGTCGGCTGGGCGCTGGTAAAATCGATGGAACTCTGATAGAATCTCAATGGTCGTCATTGCTGGAAATTACAGCGTGTCCGCAGGCCCGTCAAGGCGCGACACAGCCTGGAAAGGTTGTGTACCAAGCGCGGGCGCAGTGGTCGCAGCGTTTAAGATCGCGACGGCCACCACACTGAAAGAAGGCAGCAGCGTATGGATAATAAAGGTGGAAGTGCTCAGAAGGCTCTGGGCTTTGGTCTATCGGCACGGGCCAGGCGCTCCCGGCCGCAGCCGATCAATTACATGCTCAGCGTCGTGCTGGATAAACCCAACCTGATTTCCCTGGCCGCCGGCCTGGTCGATTACGAGACGCTGCCAACGGATCACGTTGCCGAGTTGGTCGGCGAGTTGACCAAGACGCCCAAGTCCGCCCAGACCGCCCTGCAATACGGCTCGACCGAGGGCCTGACGCAATTGCGACAAATGCTCCTCCAGCACCTGGCCAGCCTGGACGGCGTACCGACCAGCCATTGGAAGGCCACACCCGACAACATCGTCGTGACCAACGGCAGCCAGCAGTTGCTATTCATTCTGGCCGACGTGCTGATCGACCCGGGCGATATCATCATCACAGCCTGGCCGAGCTACTTCGTCTATACGTGCGTGCTGGAGTCGCTAGGCGCGACTATCCGCTGCCTGGAGATGGACGACAATGGCATCATCCCCGACAGCCTGGAGGCCCTGCTGGCCGAGCTGGACAGAACCGGCCAACTGCCCAAGGTCAAGGTCGTCTACGTCACCAGCTATCACCAGAACCCCACCGGCATCACGCTGTCAGCCGACCGCCGCGAGCGCATGCTGGAGATCGTCAAGAAGTACTCCAGGCACCATCGCATCCTGCTGATCGAGGATGCCGCCTACCGCGAGTTGACCTTCGAGGGCGATACGCCGCCGTCGATAAAGAAGTACGACCGCGACAACCAGTACGTCGCGCTGCTCCAGACCTTCAGCAAGCCGTTCGCGCCGGGCTTCAAGACCGGCTATGGCCTGCTGCCTGGCGACCTGGTCGATGCGGTGCTGAACCAAAAGGGCAACCAGGATTTCGGTTCAGCCAATCTCTGTCAGCACATGCTGCTGACGGCCTTGCAGAAGGGCCTGTACTACAAGCACGTCGAGAAGTTGCGGAAGAATTACCACAAGAAGGCCCACACGATGCTGGAGGCCCTCAAGAAGCACCTGGGCGATTTCTTCCCCGGCCAGACGAAGTGGACCATCCCGATGGGCGGCCTGTACGTGTACCTCACGCTGCCGCAGCACATCGACACAGGGCTAAAGAGCGATCTGTTCAAGAAGGCGCTGGATGAAGGCGTGCTGTATCTGCCCGGCGAATTCTGCTACGGCCCCGACCCGGCCAGGAAGATCCCGACGAATCGCATTCGCCTGACGTTCGGCGTTGCCGGAATGAAGGACATATCCGAAGGCGTGGCCAGGCTGGCGCGGGCGATCAAGGCCGTCGCGGCGGAAAAGTCCGCCGCAACCGGGCAGGCTGGCGCCAAGCACCGCCACGATGACGCTGGCCAATATCCGTCAGCTAAGTAATCGAACGGCGGTCGCTGTTTTGTGGTGCAGGCGTCTCGCCTGCATGCTGTTGGCATTGTCAGTATCTTCAGGCGAAGCCCGCCCTCGGGCATGCTGTTTTTTGTCGGTCCGCCATGGCATTGCACAGCCCGGGAGGCTGTGCCTCACAATCGCGTAACTCAGATTTCCTGCGATTGGCCTTGAGCCTTGGGCGGCTTGCTGGGCTTGTGCTTTTTCTGCTGCGGCGGCGGCTCGCGGATCGGCTCAAGATCAGCCAGCGGCAACTGCATCTCGAAGATCCCGCTTTGCACGATAGCTTGGCCTTTTTCAGCCAGGATGCGAATCAGCGTTGCCCGCTTGTTGAACGGCACGACGAAGACCTGCTGGCCGGGCTCGATGCCTAGCAGGGCTGCTTTGTTGTCTTGGGCGGCGCGCGACTGGCCACTGCGGCGATGCATCGGGCGATTGTCCACTACTTCGACAGGCTCTTCTTGAACACTTTGACTTTGCCGCATTTCCCCAGCCGAGTGCGGCCGCTGATAATGATCTCGATAGACGCCTTGCCCCTGCCGGGGCTGGCCGACTTGCTGCTGGCCATGCCGCCCGTGGTCATGACGGGCAACTTCAGCCCCCGTGCTGCTCAGGCGGGCGAATGGCCCGGTCTGCGGGAAAAGCTCCGATAGCGGCAATTCCATCTCCTGCTGGCCTGCCTTGACGCTGGCCCGCAGGCCGGGCAGGTCCACCTTCGTGAGCGTGCCCCTGCCGGGCCGGCACGAGATCGTGATCTCGTCGCCCACCTTCATCCGCGCTATCGCGCCTAGCCAGTGGTCGAACTGCCGCGCCCGCTCCTTCTGCTGCTGCAGGCTGCGATGGTACTGCTCCTGCGTCCGCCGGGCTGCCTCAGATGCCTCCTGGCTGGCCTTGGCCTGCTGCATGATCTGCTGGCGCAGCGAGGCGATCTGCTCGCGGACGGCATCCTGCCCCAAGCTGGGCATCAATTCCGAAAGTGGCACTTCCACCTGCACGTTGTCCGCATCGACCAGCGCAATCTGCCTGTGCAGTTCCAGCCGCACCAGGTGGCCGGTCTTCTTGAGCGACGGCACGAAGATCGCCTCGCCGCTCTTCATCTCCCCTAGCCTCGCCAGCCACGTCTCAAACTCCTCCTGCAAGCGGTGCAGGTCAGCCAGCTTGGCCTCGTATACTTCCTGCTGGCTGCGGGCCTGGACAGCCGCCGCCTGCGCTTCAGCCCTTGCGACCTCCGCGGATGCCCGCACCGCATTGGTGGCGCTGATCGCCCGGCGGAACTGCTTGCCGGCTGAGCCCAGGTGCCCCCTTGCTGCGCTGACAATTCGCTTGGGCAGGCCCAGCTTCTGGGCAACCGTGATGGCGTGGCTCTCGCCGGGCCGGCCGATGGTTAGATGATAAGTAGGACTTAGCGTCGCGGTGTCGAATTCCACCGAGGCGTTATCGACCCGCTCGTTGCTGAAGGCGTAGGCCTTCAGTATGCTCAGGTGCGTGGTTACCATGCCCAGGCAGCCGATGCGGCGAAGTTCGTCCAAAATCGCCTGGCCGATGGCGCCACCCTCGTCGGGATCGGTGCCGCTGCCCAGTTCATCCAGCAGGACCATGCTGTTGCGGTCGGCCTTGCTCAGGATGTACTTCACCCGCTTGATATGCGCCCCGAACGTGCTGAGCGACTGCTGCAGCGACTGTTCGTCGCCGATGTCGATGAACACGTCGTGGAACACCGGCACGCTCGAGCCCCGCTGCGCTGGGATGTGCATGCCCGACTGCGCCATGAGCACCAGCATCGCCACCGTCTTCAGGGCAACCGTCTTGCCGCCGGTGTTTGAGCCGGTTATCACCAGCAGGTCGAAGTCCTGGCCCAGCCGGACGTCGATCGGCACGACCTCGCGTGCCGGCTGGCTGTTTTGCGGTGCAGGCGCCTGGCCTGCGCGCCGTTGTTCGACGGCCTGATCTATCAGCAGCGGGTGGCGAGCCTGCACCAATTGCAGCGCTCCGCGCTCGAGGATCTCCGGGCAGACCATCTGGTTCTGATAGGCGTACTGGGCCTTGGCCGAGATCAAATCCACCTGTGCCAGAACCCTCAGCGTCGATTCGATCTCCGCGGCCTTGGCAGTGATGCGGATGGCCAGTGTGTTCAGCAGGCGGCGGACCTCGTTGCGTTCGTCCTCGTACAGGTCGCTCAGCAGGTTGTTGAGCTCGACGCACTGGTTTGGCTCGACGAAAACCGTTGCGCCCGTGTTCGACTCGCGATGCACCACGCCGGGCAATCGCCCGCGGTTCTCCTGCTTGACCGGCAGCACGTAGCGGTCGCCGTGAAGCGTGACGGTCGCGTTCTGCAATAGCCGGGAAACCTCGCTGTCGCGGAGATAGCCGTAGATCACGTCGTGAATCTGCCGGGCGGTGGACTGGATCCTCGAGCGAAGCTCCGCCAGGCGAACCGAGGCGGAATCGAGAACCAAGCCATCAGGGCCGATGATGGCCCAGATGGCTGTCAGTTCTTCGCTGAAGTCGGCGATGCCCGATATCAATTCGTGCAGCAGGTCGAATTGCTCGTCCAGCTTTCCGAGGTACGCCTTGACGTTGTCGGCCCCCTCAAGGCAGGCGGCGATAGTGGCATAATCGTCGCCGATGGCCCCGCCGCCGGGCCTGGCGCGCTCCATCGGACCGGCGATGTCGCTCACGCCGCCAAAAGGCGGCAGGCCGTTGTCGCGGATCGCATAGACCATCTGGCTGACCTGGCCCAGCCACTTTTTGATGATAGTGGGGTTGCGGCTGGGGCCGATGCGGACGGCCAGGTCTTTGCCCAATGAACAACTGCAATAGCCGCTCAGGATGCGGCGAAGCTCATTGAACTCGATCTTGTTCAGCGTGAAAGAATCCAAGTCAAATCAACCTTATGTTCCGTTACTGTTCGGACTCCATATGGGTGCCACTCCCAAGTACGTTATCAGTGGTGCCACCCCCAAGTACTCTTGGGGTGTTCGCCTGATTTGGCCAATATCCCCAAGCAAACGGCAACGGCGCTTGGGGGTGGCACCAATTCTCGGTGGTACCGCTCAAATGTCTAATCCACCATCTGCCCACGAATCTTTCCGTGCTGAATCATCCAGGCCACCGCCTCGCGGCAGGCCTGAAGAGAAGTGTGCCTGGGCTGGTAGTCCAGCAGGCGGCGGGCCTTTTCGATGCTGGCACACGGGCTTCGGCTGATGTGTTCCATCATGTCGGTCGCGTCTGTCTCTGTAAGCAGCTTCGCCAGTTCGCCTGCCGGCATGAACCTCAGTCGCGGCTGGTGGCCAAACCAGCGATAGGCAGCCTCCGCATAGCCGCGAAGCGTCAGTGCTGCCTCCGAGACCACGTGGAACGATTCACCAATGGAAGCGCTAGGCCGCTGGATGGCCTTAATGAAGCCTTGCGCAACATCCTCGGCATGCACGTGGTGCAGCGTCTCCAGGCCGAAGTTGGGCAACGTCAGTTCCCTGCCGCCGGCAATGGTCTGGAAGACCTCCAGGTTCGCGCCGCCCTGCGGATTGATGCACACCCAGCCCGGCCCGACGATGTGCCCAGGATGAAGCACCGTGGCTGGGAAGCCCGTGCGGCAGGAGAAGTCTATCAGGTACTGCTCGATGGCGTTCTTATTGATTCCGTACTCGCCGATGGGCTTGCGGACGGCATCTTCTTTCGTAGGGATGGACTCCGCCGGGCCGTGCACCCAGACGGTGCCGGTCATCAGGAAATGCCGCACACTCCCAGCCAGCGCCTCCACGATCAGCCGGCAACTTTCCGGCGTGAAACAAATATTATCGATGACGATATCAGCCTGGAGCTTGGCAATAGTCCGGCCAAACGTGCCAGCCTGGTCCTCGCTGCGGCGGTCCAGGACGATGGACTCTACCTCGCGCCACATTGCAGCCGCACGGTAAGGACGGGACGTCTGGCGACTGACATTGATGACGTGATGGCCAGCCTCCAGGAGCATCGGCACGAGATAGCTGCCGATATGCCCGCTGCCGCCGATGATGATAGTTCTCATGATGTTCCTCGTGACAACGCTGGCATTATAACACAAACATCCGCCGCTGAGTCTCAGAACAGCTGAGCACAGAACTACAGAGCCACAGAGCCACAGACTCACAGAGCCACAGAGAACGCAAAGAGAAGCTATTGACAAATCATTGCCAGCCATTGTCTGCTATCGCCATGGCTCCGCAGGCCTTCTTGCTGTTGCGTTGCTGTTGCCGTTGCCGTTCTTGTGGTGCAGGCGTCCCGCCTGCAGCCGTTGCCGTTTTGTTGTTTTGCTGTTCGGCCGTCATTGCCGTTGCCGTTGTTGCCGTTGTTGTTGTTGCCGCGCCTGAAGCCCGAAGCCCGGAGCCTGCCGTTATCGTTGCCGCTCCTGTAGCCTGAAGTCTGTAGCCTCTAGCCTGTCGTTTGAAAGGGAACACCATGACCACGCTGGTGCCGCTGATAATCATCCTCGTGATCGCAGGCCTGCTGGGCCTGGCGGTTGTGTCCATCTACAACAGCCTGGTGCAGAAGCGGATTCGCACGCAGGAGGGCTGGTCGCAGATCGACGTGCAGCTCAAGCGGCGGTACGACCTGATTCCCAACCTCGTCGAAACGGTCAAGGGCTACGCCGCGCATGAGCGCGGCACGCTGGAGGCCGTCATCAATGCCCGCGCCGCCGCCGTATCCGCCAAGAGCGTCAAGGAGCACGCGGAGGCTGAGAATATGCTCACCGGCGCTTTGCGACAGCTGCTGGCTGTGGCCGAAGCCTACCCGACTCTCAAGGCCAATGAGAATTTTGCACAACTTCAGGAGGAGCTGGCCGGTACGGAGAACCGCATCGCCTTCAGCCGGCAGGCATATAACGATGCTGTGGCCGTGTACAATACAGCCAGGCAGATATTCCCCAACAATATCATTGCGGGCATGTTCAACTTCCAGCCGGCTGAGTTCTTTGAAGTCGAGGAAACTCAGCATCGCCAGGCGCCGAGCGTAAAGTTCTAATGGGCATCGCTGCCGGGCCGGAGGCGTGCACCACAAAAACGGCAACGGCGCGATAAAAAGAGGTTGACTCTTGCGCACAGGATGTCATAATGCGCGGCTCTTTATGTCATTGCCCTGGTTTTGACAGGTGAGACGAGAATGAATACGACTTATATGGCCAAGAAAGGCGAACTGACGCAGAAGTGGTTCGTCGTGGACGTTTCGGACAAGATCCTCGGCCGGGCGGCCTCGCGGATCGCTACGATCCTGATGGGCAAGCATCGGCCGGAGTATACGCCTCACGTTGATACGGGTGACTTTGTCATCGTCATCAACGCCAAGAAGATCAAGTTCACCGGCGCCCACAAGGGCCAGCAGCGGGACTACCAGACCTACAGCAAGTATCCCGGCGGGCAGAAGATCGTCAATCTCGACACCATGCTGGCCAAGAAGCCCAAAGATGTCATAACCGAGGCCGTCCGCCGTATGCTGCCCAAGAACAAGCTCGGCATGGCCATGCTGAAGAAGCTCAAGGTCTATGCCGGCAGCGAGCATCATCACCAGGCGCAGCAGCCTGAAACCTTGGAGATCTAGTCAGGAAGTCATTCGATGGCAGAAGACACAAACAAATCCGAATCGTCGCAGCAGGAGCCGGCCTTGACGCTGGGCGGGGTTTCCCCGGCCGCAGAGGCGCAGGCAGCCGCGCCGGCTGAGCAAAAAACCATCACCGCCCCGGCGCTTCCGCCGGGCGTGCTGTTCATCTGGGGCACCGGGCGTCGCAAGAAGGCCATCGCCCGCGTTCGCGTCCGCCCCGGCAGCGGCAAGTTCCTGGTCAACGACCGCGAAAAGGACGCATACTTCGTGGACATTCGCGACCAGAATGCAGCAGCCCTGCCCCTGACGACGGTCAACATGCTCAAGAGCTGGGACGTCTTCGCGAACGTCAACGGCGGCGGCAATGTCGGACAGGCCGGCGCCGTGTGCCTGGGCCTGGCCCGCGCGCTGGTCAAGGCTGCCCCGGACGCCGAGGCTGCCCTTCGCGATAATGGCCTGCTCACCCGCGACGCCAGGATGAAGGAACGCAAGAAGTACGGGCAGAAAGGCGCCCGCAAGCGGTTCCAGTTCTCCAAGCGTTAAGCCGCAAGATTCAAACGAGAGCGAAAACCAAGCCCCGGCGCTACCGCAGCGCTGGGGCTTGTCTTTACGGAAAATCCGAATGGCGAATCGTCATTCGTCATTGACTCTTAGAAAGGCAACAAGATGTGCAGTACACGCAAAGTGAAGGTCGTACTGATCGGCGGCAGCGGCTATGCCGGGTTTGAGGTCATCCGTATCCTGCTGCGTCATCCCAATGCGCAGCTTGTGGGCGTTTACGGCCCGGAGAAGGAACTTGGCCCGATGGAGCAGTTCTACCCGCTGCTGTCCAAGCAGGTGCTGCTTAGCCAGGAACTCTTCGACGTTGACAAGGTCGTCGCCAGCGGCGCCGAGCTGGCCATGCTCTGCGTGCCGCACAAGGTGGCGATGGACTATGTCCCCAAGCTTCGCGCCAATGGCATCCGCTGCATCGACTGGTCTGCGGACTACCGCCTGAAGGACGCCGCGGTCTACGAAAAATGGTACTGCCCGCACATGGACGCCAAGGGCCTGTCGGAGGCTGTCTATGGCCTGCCGGAGTACTTCGCACCGCAGATCAAGTCAGCGGGGCTTATCGCCAATCCCGGCTGCTACCCCACCAGTGCGACGCTGGCACTGGCCCCCCTGCTGCTCGGCGGGTTCATCGAGCCGACGGGCATTATCTGCAATTCCATCAGCGGCGTCAGCGGGGCCGGCCGCACGCCCAGCCTGAAGTTCCACTACCCCGAGCGGAACGAGAACTTCGAGCCTTACGGCGTCGGCTCGCACCGCCACATGCCCGAGATCGAGCAGAATCTCAAGGCCATCAGCGGCAAAGAGGTTGACGTGCTCTTCCAGCCGCACCTTTGCCCGATGGACCGCGGAATCCTCTCGAGCATCTATGCCAAGCCCACGCGCGAAGTGACGACCGAAAGCCTGACCAAGGTTCTGCAGGACGCCTATGCGGACAAGCCATTCGTCCGCGTCCGCACCGACGTGCTGCCGGCGACGAAGTACGTGGCATACACGAACTTCTGCGACCTGGCCGTCCGCGTAACCAAAGGCCGGGTGGTCGTCTTCGCCGCCATCGACAATCTAATCAAGGGCGCATCCGGCCAGGCGGTGCAGAATATGAACCTGATGTTCGGCCTCGATGAGACAGCGGGGCTGTATTAGGTCAAGAACAAAGGATGCACGACGAACCGCAGAATATCCAACAGGGAACTCCCAATATCGAAGTGAACGACAAACGCAAGGAGACTTCATCTATTGATGCTGTTGTCGTTCGTTCGATATTCTGCGGTTCCTTGTTCAATATTTGATATTCGCCGTTATTTCTTCGGATTGAATTGGAGCTAGGACCCGATGAGCAACATACGTCACGTAACCCTCCCAGCCGGCTTTCTCGCTGCCGGCGTCAAGTGCGGAATCAAGGCCAGCGGCAAGGAAGACCTTGCCATCATCGCCGCCGATAAGCCGGCCGCCGCTGCCATCGTCACCACGCAGAACCAAGTCGTCGGCGCGCCGGTGCTTTGGTGCCGGAAGATCCTGCCCAAGGGCTTCGGCCTGGTCCGCGGCATGGTCATCAATTCCGGCTGCTCGAACGTTTGCACCGGCCCGCAAGGCATAAAGGATGCCCGCACGATGGCCGCCCTGACCGCTGCCAAGCTCGGCGCCAAGGCGGAGCAAATCCTGGTGGCCTCCACCGGCATCATCGGCCATCCGCTGCCGATGGACAAAGTCAAGGCCGGCATCGCAGCCGCTGCCAGTAAGCTCAGCCGCGACAACGATACCGATGCGCTGCACGCGATCATGACCACGGACACGCGCGATAAGTACGCGGTGATCCAGACCCGACTGGGCGGAAAGAACATCACGCTGGGCGGCATTGTCAAAGGCTCGGGCATGATCGCGCCATCGCTGGCGACCATGATCGGCGTCATCACCACCGATGCAGCCATCGTCCCGGCTGCGCTGCATAAGGCCCTCTCAGCCGCCGCCAAGGTTACCTTCAACGGCATAACGGTGGATAACGATACATCCACAAGCGACACGGTGGCTGTGCTCGCAAGCGCCGCAGCCGGCAACAAGACGATCACGGCGACTTCGAGCGATTTCGGCAAGTTCGCCGCCGCCCTGACAGAGCTTTGCGGCGAGCTGGCCCGCGCAGTCATTATTGATGGCGAAGGCGCGACCAAACTCGTGGAAGTCAACGTCCGCGGCGCACGTAGCGAAGCCGACGCCGCCATCGCAGCCAAGAGCGTCGCCAACTCGCCGCTGTTCAAGTGCGCGGTTCACGGCGGGGACCCCAACTGGGGCCGCATCGCCGCCGCCCTTGGCAAGAGCACAGCCAAAGTCGATCCAGCCAAGCTCACCATCGCCATCGGCGGAGTAACGATCTTCGCCCGCGGCACCGGCAAGAAGTTCGACGTGAAGAAGGTCACCGCCCACCTTTCCGGCAAGGTCATCGAAGTGGACTGCAACCTGGGCCTGGGCAAGGGGCAGTTCAAGGCCATCACCTGCGACCTCTCCCGCGAGTACATCGCCATCAACGCGGACTACCACACATAACCGGCGGATTGGTGCGCGTGCGCGAGGTGTGTCGGGAAGGTGTGTCGCGGGCGTCTCGCCCGCGCGTACGCGAGGGCATCCTGCCCTCGCTGCTCGACCTAGCGCGCGGACGAGACTGTCTGCGGAACACGCGGGCAAGATGCCGGCGACACAAGAAACAAAGACCCCTCGCTGCTTTTTTGCCGGTTTGCCCGCTTTCCATCTTCGCGCAGACTGGAACGCGCGGTAGCATACGTGTAGCTTCAAGTGCGATTGCTCCAGGAAGTGATCACATGAACGAAGAAATGTCCAACAAGTTCAAGATGGTCTTCTTTATCATTCTCAGCTTTGCCGCCATGTGCTAAGTCGCGAATGATCTAGAAGAGCATCCCGTCTTTCAGCTTTGTTTCCTTTGCTTCGTCCCGCCCTGCTGCGCCTCCCTGCAAACGCCGGACAAACTCTGCCTCGTCGATAATCTCCACGTTCAGCAGCCGGGCGCGGTAAGCCTTGGAGCCGGGATCGTTGCCGATCACCACGAAATCGGTGCTGGCTGAGACGCTGGAGGTCACCCGTCCGCCTGCATCCCTGATCGCCTGCTCCGCCTGGCTTCTTGTGAAGCCTTGCAGCGTGCCCGTCACCACCAAGCTCTTGCCGGCCAGTGCCCGACCTTGCGCCTCGCTGCCAGCCGGCGCCAAAGCCGTCGTATTCACCCCGGCCTGTTTGAGGCGGTCGATGACCTCTATGCCCGCCGGGCTGTGGAAAAACTCGTGAATGCTGGCTGCGATGACCGGCCCGATCTCATGCACGTTCGTCAACTCATCCTGGCTGGCTCGCATGATCGCGTCGATGTCGCGGAAGTGCCCAGCCAGCACTTCGCTCGCCCTGCCGCCCACGTGGCGAATCCCCAGGCCGGCCAGCACCTTGGCCAGCCCGCGTGTCTTGCTGGCCTCGATGCTCTTAACCAGGTCGCCGGCAAGCTTTTCTCCCAAGCGAATGGGCTTGCCCGTGCTCGAAAGCTTGTCGGTCTTTGCCAGGTCCTTGAGCATCTCGCCCGTCAGCTTATAAAGATCGCCAAAGTGCCGCACCATGCCCTTGCTGACCAACTGGTCGATGATCGCAGGCCCCAGGCCGTCAATGTGCATCTGGTCGCGCCCGCCGAAGAACTCCAACCGCTGGCGTATCTGCGCTGGACATTCCGGATTGACGCACCGCAGGTACACGCCGCCTTCATCGCGGACGGTCGGAGTATCGCAGGCCGGGCATTTCTCCGGCGGGATGATCGGCTTGGCGTCGGCGGGGCGCTTGTCGAAAACCACCTGCACCACCTGTGGAATGATCTCGCCGGCCTTCTCGACAATGATCGTGTCGCCGACGCGCGCCTCCAGCCGGTCGACCTGGTTGAAGTTGTGCAT
>CAYQJH010000001.1:0-70359 GCA_964417755.1 uncultured Planctomycetaceae bacterium | reverse complement strand
GATCCCCACAGACTTGGACATGGCCGAGCCAATTGTTTTCTTGCTTCGCCTTGTGGTCGCTGGAAAGGTTCTGGACGTCGCATTCACCCAGCCAGTCTCCGCAGTCGGGAAAGACGATTCTGTCTACGCCAGGAACCTTGGACCAGTACTTGAAGTATGCCTTGGTTTCGGGAGCAGTCAATCTGGTCTTGACACAGGAGAGAGTAACCTCGGGTGGGCTGGGATATCGTTGCTTAAGCTCAAGGAACCTCAGAGCATTTGCATATGCTCTATCCTTCTTCAGCGGAGGCATCATTTTCTCATATACTTCCGAGGACAACCCATTGATGCTTAAGGTAACGTTTTTCCAGCCGCCCATTTCCAGCATTGGAACAAGAACTTCTTCGGTCATAAGGCTGGCATTAGTCGAAAAGCCGTACGAAAGACCGTTTGCGCGCAGCAGAGTAATCCTCTCCAGCCAATGCCGGTCAAGAAATGGCTCGCCGTACAAGCTCATAGAGACCCGCTTGAGGCCCAGGGACGTGACATCGGCAATCAGCTTCTCAAAGATGGCCATGCTCATCTCGCCGGTGAGCTTCTTGTGTCCATGTGCGCACATAGGGCATCGAGAGTTGCATGACAGTATCGTCTCGATTACGACATCGGGCAGCTTCGACTCCAGTCGTGCCTGAGCAGCGAAAGCACGTGAAAACACCCACTTGCGATAGAGTGACTTGTTGCTCAGCCATGGCGACTTGTAGAGGCGTCTGACGCTCTCATAGAAGAAACGATGACCGTAGAGCATCTTCAGCAGCTTGATCAACATGTTCAACTTCCTCATTAAGCGTCGAATTGATCCACAGCATCACTGCAAATGAACATGTGCAGGCGGCGAGCCACCCACCAGGAGCCAATTGTACACGGCCAGCATTTGTTCGGCTACGGCCGGCCAACTGTATTTCGCCACGACCAACTCCCGGCCGCGCAGGCCTGCTTCATCGAGCTCCCGCTGAGGCCGCGACATCGCGTCATGCATCGCCTCTGCCAGGGGTTCTGTGGCGGCCTGAACCCACCAGCCGCAACGATGCTCCAGCAATTGCCGCCAGGGGGCTCCCGTAGTGGCGATCACAGACAGGCCTGAAGCCAGTGCTTCGGCCACGACCATGCCGAAGCTCTCGCTGATCGAAGGCAGGATGAACAAGTTGCTGGCGGCGTAGAGCATGGCCTTACGGTCGCCGGCGACGGCATCGAGGAACGTGATACGCTCGTCGAAGCCGCCCTGGCTGGCCTGCGCCTGAAGCTGGCTGCGATGGCCAAGATTGTCCGGGCCGACGATCACAAGGTGCCAGTCCCTGAAAGCCTGCTGAAGGTGGCCCCATGCCTCCAGCAGCATCACTGTGCCCTTTTGCGGGTGTATCCGCGAAAGGAACAGCAGGATGCGATGGTCCTTCATTTGCGGAACCGCCGAGGCCAACTCCTGCCGGCTGGTCTGGCGATCAAACTTCAGATACAGCGAAGTATCCAGACCGTTAGGCACCACCGCAATCGGGCCACGCAGGCCAAACTTGCGGAAGTTATCCCGTTCAAGTTCCGCCAAAGCATGATAGCAATTCGCGGAGTTGAGGCTTCGCCGCATGTAGAGCAGCAAGGGTAGGCGTTTCTTCCATACAGACCGCTCGTACGAAAGGGGGTCGAGCATGCCGTGCATACTCATTATCAGCGGTTTGTCCAATCTCCTGGCCATTCGGGTGGCGCACGGGATGACAGCCTCCCACAGGCCATGCGTGTGCACGATGTCAGCCTGACGGATCGAGTCCTCGAGCATCTGCTTGAAGCCGCTAGGCGGCAGATACCTGTCGAGCCTGCCCCGGCTGGCCACTGTGCGAAGATTCGTCAGGCTGCGATTAATCTCGATGCTGGGACGCTGCTGTCGGGACTGATCAACCGTGTTCAATTCGACGACCCAGGCAGCCTTTCCCAGCGCTTCTGAGAGCCCCGAAACCGCCGGCGAAGGTCCCCCGGCGGACAGGGCAATGGAGGAGATGACGTGGGCAATCCGCGGCGAGCGCGCCGCAGGCGACTGTCGCCCCAGCCGGCCGGCAGCGCCCGAGCCCGCCAGGAAATGCACATGTGCCGGCGGCTCGCCGCCCCTGGCGACCCACTCGTACATGGATATCATTTGCGCGGCGATAGAAGGCCAGCCATAGGTAGATTCAATCAACTGTCTTCCGCGGCGCCCCATCTCGGCCCTGTCTTGAGGCCCAAGCGACATCGCATCGCGCAGGCTATTCTCGAGCGGCTTGACGGCCGACTCGATCCACCATCCGCAGCGATGCTCCTGCAATTCATGCCAAGGCGCGCCGGTGGTGGCGATGGCTGGAATTCCCGAAGCCAGCGCCTCGGCGACGACCCTGCCGAAGTTCTCGCTGGGGGAGGGCAAAACGAACACGTCGCTGGATGCATAAAGCAGCGCCTTATCATCCCCGTACAGGCTGTCCATGAACGTCACGCGCGCGGCACAGCCGTGCCGCTGCGCCCAGGACTCCAGATGGCCGCGATGCCCCTGGCAGTCGGGCCCGGCCATGATCAGTTGCCAGTCAGGGAAACGCCACTGCAATGATGCCCAAGCCTCAAGCAGCATCTCCGTGCCCTTTTGCGGGTGTATCCGCGAAAGGTACAGGAGTATGCGTTTGCCGGCCAGTTCGGGCAGTCTCCGATCCAGCCAGGCCTTGCCCGCCTGGCTGTCGTACTTGGTGAAGAACGAGGTGTCCAGCCCGTTGGGCACCACGCCGATAGGCGCCCTCAAGCCGAAACTGCGAAGATGCGCCTCTTCCAACTCCGCCGTCGCATGGTAGCAGTTAGCCGATTGCAACGCCTTGCCGGCATAGGCCCGCAGCGCCAGTTCCTTCTTCCATCGCGACTGACGGAAGGATATCGGGTCAAGCATGCCGCGGAAACTCATCACGACCGGCTTGCCCAGCCGGCCGCCACGCCGACGGCGCAGGCAGTTGGCGGCATCCACAACCCGTTGGTGTGAACCACATCGCAATCGCGAAAGGACTCCTCCAGCATCGATTCAAAGCCCCGCGGAACCGCGAACATGTCCATCTTTCCGCGGCAGGGAACCATCCGAAGGCGCGTAAGCGACCCATCTACCGGTACAAGGTCCCCCTGGTGAGACGCATGATCTATGGTATTCAGGTCCACGCCGCAGCCGGCCCGCCCCAATGCCTGGCACAGCCCGGTGACAGTGAATGAAGGCCCACCAGAAGACCTCTGGATGCCGGATATAACGTGAGCAATGCGCAGGCTGGTGGTCATGTCCGCCCCTGGGGCCACGCTTTGGTTGCGCGGCTTAGAATTTCCAAAAACAACTCGGCATGCCGCTTAGGATTATAGTTGGTCTTCACGTGAAGCAGGCCGAGTGAACTAATGCGTTCCGCCAATGCAGGATTCATGGACAATTTCTCGATGCATCGAGCCAAGCCATCAGCATCACCAACCTCAAATAACATGCCGGTTACCTCGGGCAAGATCATGTCGAGAACGCCGCCCACCGGTGTAGCTGCCACGGGCTTTCCCAGCGCCATCGCCTCCAGCACGACTAGTGGGTGTCCTTCGCCAACAGAAGGCAAAACGACCACGGTGGAGCGCCGGATCAACTGAGGAAGATCATTGCGGTAGCCGAGCCATATTACCCGTTGGGAGACGCCTCGTTCCTGAGCTAATCGCTTGGCCTGTTGCAAGTAGGCTTCTTCCGCAGGGCCTGAAACCGATTTGCCGGCGAGCCACAAAACGGCATCTATGCCGCGTTGGATGACTTTGGCCAGGGCTTCAATCGCGACGATCTGGCCTTTGCCGGAGCAAATCCATCCAGGCAGCAGTATGCGCACCTGGGCATCCTGTCCGGGAAGATTGCCTTCCAGTGGCCGCTGGGCGTTGCGCGTAATAGCGTCCACATCGACTGGGTTCTGGAGCACCAGCAACTTGGACGGCGCGATCCCGGCACAGCGCACCGCTGTGCGCGTCTGGTGGGAGACTCCGACCACCAACGCGGCGCGGTTCCGCATCAGCCAACGCCCATAAGCTGTGATCATGGGTGGGATGTACCAGCCGTGCAACTGGATCACCAGCGGAATAGACCACAACTTCCTGGAAGTACCGACAAGAGATGCGCTTCGGCAATCAAAGCTGCAAATGACGTCAGGTTTAATGCGATCGACCGTTTGAATACATCTGCGTCGAAGCTCAAGAAATCTTGGCAGCGTCTTGATAGCGCGGAAAGCAACTCCCGGGAAGGTGCCCGCTGATCGCAAGGCCGGCAGGTATTCATCGCCTCCTATGTTGTGGTATTCCAAGTCAAAGTTCCTGGCTGCGCTTTCGACATCCTGGCATACGAGGGCAGGATCGACCAGACTGACCTCCGCATGTTTGGATAGTGCAGCGGCAAACTCGAATAAGCAGCGACTCAAGCCGCCTTTGTAGCCACCTATGAATTGAACGAATGTCACTCGCATATTTGTGCCTTCATCATCTCCAAGGCTGAGCCATTGATTCGCAAGCCCAATCTTGAGCGGCCATCTCCTCATAGGCATGCGGATTCTGCCGTACAAGCGGGTCCAGTGCGTGTGCCGGCAATCCGCATATGGCAAGTATCGCCCATAGGACTTTGTGTCCAATCACACTGATGCCACAAACGCCTATTAGAATTGTGATCAGCATCAATAGAAGCGCTTGTTGCCAAAGGCGTTCTTCAGGCGCGACGTGCTTTATTTGTCGCCAGGCCAGGACGACACACACAATGGCAACGCCGCTCAATCCGAGCAGGGCCGGGAAGCCTCCATCGAGACCCGCCTGGATGAACGTCTGGTGAGCATATACGCCGGTGCCTGTCGAGGCCAGCCAGCCCTGTGGATCGGCAATAGGATGGCTGGCGAACCAAGCCATCGCCATCCACCATTCGCCGCGCGAGCTTGCCTCGGTGAACCTGGCAACGGTCTGAGAGAGTGCCCCCGAAACCATCTCACCGGCGGCCAGCCCAAATATCCCGCCGAGTACGATCAACAACACTCCGCCGGAAATAGCGCGAAAACCGCGCAGCCTTGCGGCCAGCGTCATGGCCCCGATCCCACCTGCAAGACTGCCCGCAAGAGCTGCGCGAGAACCGGTATCGGCGCAGGCCATAAAACACAGGCAGGCTAATATAAAGCCAAGAGCTCGCTTCAACAGGCCTGGACCACAAAGGAATATCAGCAGGAGAGCACTGAAACAGGGAGTGATCAGCGTGCCAATGTAGTTGGGATCGTTGCGTCCGCCGGAGATTCGCTCCAAACCGCCGCTTCGGCTGACGGAGCCTGACCATACTGCACCCAACAGATGCGTCCAAATCAACAAGTAATAGGCCGAAGCAAGTAGCAAACCTGCTATTAACGATATGGCGATCCATCTGTGGTTGCTTATTTTCATCGCTAATGCTCCGGCAACGATGAACACAAGCAGGCCGGTTGTGACGGAGACAGCCGCCGGTATGTAAAGCCGCACCATTGCCGTCCCATAGATGCCCACGCAGAACACAACCAACGATGCCTTGATCCAGCCATTAAGCGAGGTCAGGAACCGACTGATTCCTCTTATGCCAGGAGAGACACAGCATCGAATAAGAATCCCGAAGGCAACGATCTGAGTAGGTGTTATCTTGAATGCACCTTCTTCTGGCATGACAAAATACGCTCCAGCGCTGGCAATCAGAAGAAAGAGGCTTGCCGGCGCGTCCCACAGGCAGATGGCCAAACTGGCCAGCATGGCGTAGTTGACCATCGCATCGCCCCCCACCAAGGGGGCAATCCATAGCATCAAGAAGGACAGGGTGATGGCAAAGACCGAGTATACTCGGCGTCTTGCGTGGGTTCGGAGCTCAGGCCATTCAGATGTAATGGCTGGAGGCGATTGTTCATCTGGGTTCTGTATCATCATTGCCTGTAAATCCCTCGCCGGGATATGTATTTCCGTTCATTAGCATGGGCGATGGCGATGCGACACTAGTCTGTTCCTCGCTTAGCGCCGTTACCCGACAAACCGCCTTGACCTCTCTGCCATGAGCATGCCATTCGGATGAAAGCCTTCATGGTGAGTATTCCTCTGGCGAGAATTCCTGCAATAGGCGACGGCGTATGGGCCAGAAGACTCACCAATCTTGTCTGAGGATCTAACCCGCCAGTTGGTATCAATCGTAGAGCTCTTCGAGCATCTGCGCAGCGACTCGACAACAGGAAACGCCGCGCCAAGAGCTTGGCATGAACATTACGAAATTTCCTGTAGGCCTCACGAGCCTCAGGCCGTATCCGAAGCATAATCTCTTCATCGCTATAGAGAAACGCGGCTGGCGCTCGCTGGGTCTTCAAGAGTGAACCCGGAATGTCCATCTGGTATGTTGCCACTTCTTCATCGATGTACACACAAGGGTATTTGCCGGCAATTCGGCACCACATTTCGAGGTCCTCAGCCGTTGTCAGCTCCTCACGGAAACATCCCAGATCTTCGAAGACCTTCCTGCGAATAATGACAGTGTTGGTGTTAAGCCAATACTCCTGAGCATACTTGCCGAAGAAGTCTGCCACAACGTCCGGCCCACTCTTGCCCTCAAGGATCCATCCCGCTGGAGGAACTCGCCGCGTCCTGCCACCATAAGTTGTCAGGCATGCGCCAGTCGCCAGAGCGGCGTGTGGGCATGCTGAAATGGCCTCTGCAAGTGTGGCCAATTTGCCAGGCAAGGATTCATCATCGGCGTCCTGGAAACAAATGAATTCGGATCGAGCCTCCTTGATGCCGATGTTCTTCGCGGAAGCGGCTCCGCCGTTGGTCTTGTAGATATAGTGAACTTGATCTCCGAATTGGGCGACGGCGGCGCGTGTTCCGTCAGTCGAGCCATCGTCAACAACGATGATTTCAGCGGCCGGAAGAGTCTGAGCCAAAATACTTCGTATGGCACGGCCAATGTACGGCGCAGCGTTGTAGGCCGGGATTATGACAGCAATGGTAGGCATCGTGATGTCTGTCATGCCCGGGCCCCCGTTACGGTTGACGTTCTTTCCTCGCTGCCTGCAACCTGCTCGGTCGTTGGCTGGGCTTTAGGCCCTCTCAACGAAAGCAGAAAATGCCGCAGGTCATCATTCGTCGCGAGAATACATCGCAGAGGACGCACTCCCAAGAGTCTTTGGCACGCTGTCAATGTCGTTACGCCAAGGAATACATTTCCGCAAGCCGTCCCGATCGCGGCGCCGATGATGCCTATCTTTGGCACCAGCAACCAGGTAAGAAAGCCCATTACCAAAACGGTGCCAACAAGAATCCAGTTCATTAAGCCGCCACGACCATCGCCAACAATTGCGCTGCACGAGACCATGTAGATCGAGAAGAACAAGGCAGCCGGCGCCAGGATCTGCAGTGCAGGCGCGGCGGCAATAAAGGCCTTTCCATACATCAGCCAAATTACGTACTTTGCCCCCAGGATCAGGATCACCATAGTCACGACCGAATATGCCACGGTAACCCTTAAGGCCATCTCGATCTGGCGAGAGCGTGCTTCTCCACTGACACTCGACCATTTAGAATATAGAAGAGGTGCTATTAGCCGGGGCAACATGATGGCCAATCCACAGATCGTGGCTGCTCGTGAGTAAAGGCCTACTTCTGTGAACTGGCCGGGTATGAGATATCCAAGCAGAATCACCGATAGCTCCATCGACACCAGCAGAAGGACACCTGATGAAGCCAATTTCAGGCCATATATCCAGATTTGACGAAACAATTGCCAGTCGAATCGTATGGACCAATCGATGTATCGTCTTTGATACGCTATCACGACCATGGCTGACACGATCGACCCGGCTGCGCCGATCAGGATCGCGTTCGATACGGTCAAGTAATGCATGACGGCCAATATGCTGCCAGCGACGATAGACACCAGTGTGCCTACAAGTTGCGATACTACCAGTTTGACTGTTGCCATCTCCGCAAACATGATTTGCGAGAGTACCGAGAAAGTCGGCGCCAGGCTCACGCCGAAGGCGAAGAGAATGGCTACCACAAGGCTGATCCTGCCAAAGTATCCCGGCGCCAGGAGCACGAGGCCTAGGATCGCACCGAAGGTCACCATGCCGGAGACCATCGCGAAGTAAAGATTGACCGTCGCGATTCGCGTCTTAGAGTGCTTAAGGTTGTTGATAAAATAAATCGAGGCGGGGCCAACGCCTACCGCTGCCAAGCCTCCACCGATGACCTTGACCATGTCAAACAACCGTAGTTGTCCAATCCCTTCAGTTCCAATCACCCGAGCGTACAGAATGCCCATCAAAAATGTCAGCACGATGCCGACAAATTGCCCGGCCGAGAAGAACACGCTCTTCCGCAGGAAGCTCATGTGTGAACTCCCCATCGCGAGTCATCATGCATGTGGATCTCTTCTGGCATCAGCATTGACGATGTAGCTACCAACAGCCACCACCTGTGCCTTGGCACAACATTTTCGCGCAGGCTTCTATGATTCTTTGGCTGGCCTTGCCGTCGCCGTATGGGTTGACGCTGCGGGCCATCTGGCTGCGAGCGTTGGCGTCGCTCAGCAGCCGCGAAACTTCAGCCACTATTCTACCAGAATCCGTCCCTACCAGGCGCGCTACGCCGGCCTCGATGGCCTCGGCGCGTTCGGTTTCTTCGCGCATCACCAGGACGGGCTTGCCCAGGCTGGGCGCCTCCTCCTGCACGCCGCCGGAGTCGGTCAGGATCAGCGTCGAGCGATCCATCAGGTGCACGAACGGCAGGTAGGGCAGCGGCTCGATGAGGTGGATGTTATCCCGGCCGGCCCCGGCCAGGATTTGCCCCACCGGCTGACGAACATTTGGATTCAGATGCACCGGATAGACGAACCGGGCCTCGGGAAATCGCCGGGCCAGTTCTGCTATGGCGCGACAGATAGAATCCAGGCCATCGCCGAAATTCTCCCTGCGATGGCCGGTGATGAGGACCATCTGCCGGCCATCCAGCGCCACGTCGGCCTGCGGCCAGCCGGGAATCTCCGGCGGGTTCTTGCGGACTTGCTGCACAGCCAGCAGCAAGGCATCGATCACGGTGTTGCCCGTGACGCGAATGGATTCATCCGCCACGCCTTCGCGCAGCAGATTCTTTTTGGCCGTCCGCGTCGGCGCAAAGTGAAGGCTCGCCAGGCGCGAGGTCAGCACGCGGTTGGCTTCTTCAGGCCAGGGGGCCTGAAGGTTCCCCGTCCGCAGGCCTGCCTCTACGTGGGCTACCGGGATGTGATGATAGAACGCTGCCAGCGTGGCGCAGAAGACGGTTGTCGTGTCGCCCTGGACCATGACCATGTCGGGACGCTCGCTAGCCAGGTACGCATCCAATGCCGCCATCGCGCGGGACGTCAGGCCGCCAAGCGTCTGCCCCGGCTGCATGAGGTTAAGGTCGGCATCGGGAACAATGCCGAACACTTCAAGCACCTGGTCGAGCATCTGGCGGTGCTGGGCCGTCACGCAGACCTTGCCAGCCAACTCACGATGGCCCTTCATCGCCAGGATGACCGGGGCGAGCTTGATGGCCTCGGGACGGGTGCCGAATATGAATGCGACAGTCTTCAAGACTACCAGGCTCCGAACGTCAGACAACGCATGACTTCAGGCTTCAGGCTTCCGAAACGCCAACGGCAACAACAATGGGCTCCGGACTTCCGGCTCCGGAATCCCGGAAAGGCAAGACAACAACAACCGGCAACGGCAACGACCGCAGCAACGGCAACGGCAACGGCAACGGCAACACAATGCAATGGCTGGGGCAATGGCAACGGCTGGGGTACAGTTCTCTTACTTCATCTTGGCCTTTGATGTCGACTGTCTCCACCACTGGATAGTTCTTCGCAGGCCTTCGTCGAAGGCCATCTGGGCCTTGAAGCCGAAGGCCTTGGCCGCCCGCTGCGTGTCCAGGCAGCGTCGCGGTTGGCCGTCGGGCTTTGAGCTATCCCATACGATCTTGCCCTCGAAGCCCACCAGCTTCTGAATCTTCAGGGCAAGGTCCTTGATGGTGATCTCGAAGCCGGCGCCTAGATTCGCCGGTTCGCCCGATTCATACTTCTGCGTCGCCAGCGCGATGCCGCGCGCGGCGTCTTCCACGTAAAGGAATTCCCTGCTGGCTGCGCCCGTACCCCAAACCACCACTTCGCTTTGGCCGCGATCCTGCGCCTCGACAAACTTGCGGATGAGGGCCGGTATAACGTGGCTGGAATTGGGGTTGAAGTTGTCGCCGGGGCCATAGAGATTCACCGGCAGCAGGTAGATTCCATTGAGGCCGTACTGCTGCCGATATGCCTGCAGCATGACTAGCAGCGCCTTCTTGGCAATGCCGTAAGGCGCGTTGGTCTCCTCGGGATAACCATTCCAAAGATCTTCTTCCTTGAATGGAACCGGCGTGAACTTGGGATACGCACAGATCGTGCCGACCTGGACGAACTTCTTGAGGCCCACCAGGCGGGCATGCTCGATCAGGTGCAAGCCCATCGCCATGTTGGAATAGAAAAACCGCCCGGGGTTTTCGCGATTGGCCCCGATGCCGCCGACCTCTGCCGCCAGGTGAATGACTACCGTCGGCTTCATCGTGGCATAGACTCTCTGGACGTCGGCCTCGCGAGTGAGGTCGTATTCCTCTATTGTGGGGATCAGCAGGTTTTCCGGCCTTGCGCCGCTTCGGCAAAGTTCCGCCTGGAGATGCCTGCCCAGAAAGCCGGCGCCGCCGGTGATGACGATCCGTTCCTGACTCAAATCCATTTTCATGCCCTTACTGGCTGGCCTTTTCATTGCGGCGGTGTTCCGCCAGGACGCGCTCTTCCTTGGCCAGCGTCCAGTCGTGATCGACCATCATCTTCACGAGTTGCTTGAAGCTCACCTTCGGCTTCCAGCCGAGCTTGGCTCGCGCCTTGCTGGCGTCGCCTAGAAGCAATTCGACCTCAGCCGGCCGGAAGTAGCGTGGATCGACCGCAACGTGCTTGCTCCAATCCAGGCCCAGGGATTCAAAAGTTGCTTCGCAAAACTCCTGCACCGAATAGGTCTCGCCGGTTGCGATAACGTAGTCATCGCCCTTGTCCTGCTGGAGCATCAGCCACATGGCCTCGACGTAATCGCCGGCGAAGCCCCAGTCTCTCTTGGCGTCCAGATTGCCCAGGAAGAGCTTGTCTTGCAGGCCCTCGCGGATGCGCGTGGCCCCGCGCGTGATCTTGCGCGTTACGAACGTCTCGCCGCGGCGCGGGCTTTCGTGATTGAACAGGATGCCGTTGGCGACGAACATGCCGTATGACTCGCGATAGTTGACCGTCTGCCAGTAGCTAAAGAGCTTGGCACAGCCGTACGGGCTTCGCGGATAAAACGGCGTGGTCTCCTTCTGGGGCGTCTCGACGACCTTGCCGAACATCTCGCTGCTGGAGGCCTGGTAGAACCGGGCGGGAACCTGCGTATCACGAATCGCCTCCAGCAGTCGCAGCGTGCCGACCGCGTCAGCCTGCACCGTATAGACTGGCTGGTCGAAACTGACGCGGACATGGCTTTGAGCGCCGAGGTTGTACACTTCGTCGGGCGCTACCTGGGTGATGATCTGGCGCAGGCCGGCTCCATCGGTCAAGTCGCCGTAGTGAAGCAGCAGCCGAACGCCTTTGCCGTGCGGGTCAGCGTAGAGATGCTCGATTCTGCCGGTGGCGAACGAGCTCGACCGCCGCACGATGCCATGCACCTCGTAACCCTTGGAAAGAAGCAACTCAGCCAGGTAGCTGCCGTCCTGGCCTGTAATGCCCGTAATCAAAGCTTTCTTGGCCATGTGTACCTCAAAAGGATCGATGGTTTACCATCTATAGAAATCGGCTTTGCATCGGCACAACTTGTGCAAAACTCGTACGTTGCGGACATGGCGTTCGTTCAGCCACTGCGGAAAGTCGCGGATGCAAAGCCCGATTATATCCGTCGCGGACATGAGCAAGAAATGCATTTCGCCCAAGTCGAGTAAGGCCTCAGTACAGGGGGCAATTGTGGTGCAGGCGTCCTCGCCTGCAGATCCTGACAATGCCAAGGGTGTGCAGGCGAGACGCCCGCACCACAAAACGGCAGCGACCCTTCCATGTTTGCCCCCTGTAACTGAGGCCTTGCCAACTCAAATGACGAATGACGAAGCTCGAATGGCGAATCAATGACGAAACGGCAATGACGAATCACACGCGGCTGTACCACGTTGCGGCTCACGACAAATTCGGCGGCTTCTTCATTTCTGCGATGTCGGCAGGCCGGCCAACTTGACGCTGCCGCAAGGCCCGCGTAATGTACCGCAGCGCTACTAGGAAGCCCCCTGCGGGAGCAGGGGGATCCCCCGCCTTCTGGCGGGGGCTTCCGCGCTGGGTGGTTTGTGGATGAAAAGCTTAGACACGATAATCGCGGCCAAGCCGCTTCCAAGCCTGCCTTCCGGGCGCGCATATGGATGTGCCTTCGCCAGGGCGGGAGCAAAGGCCTGCGCACCAGCCTGTGGCTGATCCGCATCATCGTGCCCATCAGCCTGATCGTGACGCTGCTGGATTACTTCGGCGTCCTGGCGTGGATGGCTCCGTACCTCCAGCCGCTCTTCCGGCACTTCGGCCTGCCTGGCCAGGCCGTCGTCGCGTGTATCTCCGGCGGCTTGCTCAGCGTGTATAGCGGCATCGCCGCCCTCAGCGCCATTCCGCTGACGCAGCGGCAGTTGACCATCCTGGCTGTGATGATTTTGACGGCCCACAATGTTCCGGTGGAATCAATTATCCAGCATAAGGCCGGTACAAGCCTGTGGCGAATGGCCATCCTGCGCATCGCGGTGAGCTTCGCATCTGCGTTCGTGCTCAACCTGATCCTGCCGGCAGGGGATCCGACGCCCGTGCTGCGCGGGCCCACAGCCGCCGCGATGGCCTTTTGGCCGCTGATGCTCGACTGGCTGCTGCGCACCGGCCAACTGATGGGGATGATCTGTCTGATCGTCGTCAGCTTGATGATCCTTCAGCAAGTGCTCAAGGAGTTCAAGCTGATGGACCTGCTGGCCATCCCGCTGGTGCCGCTGCTGTGGGTGCTTGGCCTGCCGCGGCGGATGGCCTTCCTGTGGATCGTTGGCAATGTGGTGGGGCTGGCATATGGTTCAGCGATCATCCTCGAAGAGGTCGACAACGGGGCGCTGAATCGCAAGGACGCCCAACTGCTGAATCGATCGCTGGCGATGTGCCACTCGCTGCTGGAGGACACGCTGCTATTCGTCGCCATAGGCGCCTGGCCGCTATGGATAACCATGCCGCGGCTGGCGCTGGCAGCGTTGGTGGTTTGGGTATACCGCGCCGTCACAGCCGTGTGGAAGAGGCCCGCTGCCGCATGAAGAAGGGCGCACAAAAAACCCATCCTGCGGAGGCAGGGGGATTGTCTGGAGCAACTCCCGATCACTATCGTGGCCGCAAACGCCGCGGCCGGCACCCCACTCGACAGGTGGATTATCCTCGGCCTTCCGGCCGGGGCTTCCACATATCGCCGGCTATTGCCCGGCCCAAAGATACAGGAACCGCGGTTGGCTGAGGTTGACCAGGCCAGGTGCGTTGATGTTCACCAGGTTCATCTGCGGCTGCGTGTCCTGGGCGCTGCTGTACACGTTGGGCTTGCGCCCGACGGGGCGGTGATACATCACTACCTTAACTCGCTGCGCGCCGGATAGTTTCTTGGCCAGCACCACCGCATCGTCAACATATCCAATCGAATCGACAAGTCCGTTTTCCACCGCCTGCCGGCCAGTGTATACCCGCCCGTCGGCCAGTTCCGTTACCTTTTCCTTCGCAAGCTTCGGTCTGCCGGCCGATACGACATCCACAAACCGGCCATAGAACTCCGTCACGATGTTCTGGATCAGGGCGGCATCGTTGGCATCAAGAGGCTTCAGTGGGCTGCCCATGTCCTTGAACTTGCCGCTGGTGATGGCCTTGGCATCGACGCCGATCTTGGACAATGTTCCAGAAAGGCTTACCGTCTGCACGAGGACGCCGATGGAACCGGTGACGGCTGTCGGGTGGGCGATGATCGCGTCGGCGCTGCACGCGAGGTAATAGCCGCCGCTGGCGCCGACGTCCTCGATGATGGCCACGACCGGAATCTTGCGGTCAGCCTTGAGCTGCTTCGCGCGGCGATACATGATGTCGGCGGCTGTCACGCCGCCGCCAGGGGAGTTGATCCGCAGCACGACGGCCTTGACGCGCGAGTCGGCCTGGGCCTTGTCGAGCTTCTCGATAAACGCGCTGACGGGGTTCTCGCCGCTGCCCAGCAGGCCGATCTGGCGCTGATTCATCAGCAGGCCATCCACGTCGATAATCGCAATGCGATTCGAAACAAACAGTCCGCCGTCCGCGGCGACAACAGTCTCCGTCATCTCCTCGTTCAGAGGCACTGGCTTGACGACATAGCCAACATTCGGCCCGCAGCCGGCGGCAAAAAGTACAATGCCAATCAGTAACATTGCGCGCACGAGATGATTCCGCACGATGTCTCCTTCACAATGAACAGTTGACTGGTGAATTGGTTAACTGGTTACCTGGTTAACTGGTCATTTGGTCAACTGATGAATTGGTGGCAGAATCTCAGCTATTGCAGGGCTCGGTGGCCAGCGACAGCGCCGTTACCAATCAACCAATCAACCAATCAACCAGTTAACCAATCCACCAATCAACCAGCCAACCGTCGTCTACGGATGTTCAAACACCCAGCATTTCACGTCCACGCCGCCGATGGCCCGTAGCCGATCCTGAAGGGCCTGGATCTTGTCGTCCGGGCCGACCATCTCCAGCAGGATCAGGCCGTTGGGCGCCTCGTGGCCTTTCTCGATCTCATGCAGGCCGATTCGGGTCTTGATGTATCGCCCGAACTCGGTGAGGTTCTTCTGGACCTCGACGGCCTCCTTGACGCGCTCGGTGAGATGGACGCCAAGGATCGTGTGCGGAGTAAGCGGAAGATCAGCCATGATTGCTCCTCTTGTGCGGTGTCAAAATGGTTTAATGAATCCTGTAACCCTGCCGTCCGTGAACATGACAGTTGCCTCGTGAGGCCGCCGGCCATAATCCCAGTTCTCCCCGTTATCCAGCGGGGTGATTCTACGGGGTTTGCCCAGCAAGGCTGTAACCTCATCCTGCGTGAGATTGTTTCTCAATTGCTTCCAGGGGGCGAGTTTCCTGGCCTTGTTATGCAGGCACGCGGCTGTGGAGGCAACGACCAGGATCAGCACTCCCGCCCCCACGAGCGCATAAGGCACAAATGAACCAAGCAACATAGGCAACCTCCATGTAATGCACCTGGCGTTCGGTTTCCAGCCGACAGAGTTGTACCCACTATGGCGGATAATTCAAGGGTTTCAGGCGGGCGAAAACGCATACAGCCTTTGATCGAGATAGCTCAGCGAGTTGGAGCGGCGCGCCGAAGCTTGCCCGACGGCTTTCCCCCACGCCGAGGCCTTGTTCGCACGAGTGATTTCAAATACTCGGGCGCGAGGTCAGCGCCGTTCTGCCAGACAATAGTGCCCAGTTCGCTATCTACGCGAAATCGTCGGAATTGCCGCTTGTCGCGCAGTGGTTCAAAGACGATGCCGGTAAGATGGTCTCTGAGATCAACTTGCCCGCTTGTGCCGTCATTGAATCTCAACCGGATCCGATATTCGCTGCAATACTCAGCCTTGTCCACGTGCAGAATCATTCTTACTCCAACGGTTTGATGGACATGAGCGGCTCGCTATTCTGTGCAGATGTCCAATCAAGCAGCAGGTCATCTATGTGCCCTTTTCGCCATGCATCGATCAGCGTTAGTGCTCGTCGCGGCATTGTCCCTCGCCACTTGCCGCCGCGGATATCCATCTCGATCTCATATTCGCCATAGCGCGCGTGAAACGCGGTGGGCTATGGTCTCTCCAATACATCATAATAATTATACCGTAAAACCGGCTGATGATCGGCATGTCCGCTCCGGGTTACACGCCGGCATACGCGTTGAATCCGCCGTCGACCGGTACGGTCACGCCCGTGACGAATTTCGACGCGTCGCTCAGCAGCCAGATCAGCGTGCCGATGAGTTCTTCCGCCTCGCCGAAGCGGGCCATCGGCGTATGGCTGACGACCTGCTGGCCTCGCGGTGTAAACTCGCCGGTCTTCTCGTCGGTCAGAAGGAAGCGATTCTGCTGCGTGATGAAGAAGCCCGGCGCGATCGCATTCACCCGGATCGCCGGAGAATGGCGCTGGGCCATGTACACAGCCAGCCATTGCGTGAAGTTCGCGATGCCGGCCTTGGCGGCTGAGTACGCCGCGATGTTGGTCAGCGGGCGGAACGCATTCATCGACGCGATGTTGATGATGACGCCTTCTTTCCGCTGGGCCATGTGCCGGCCGAACACCTGGCTGGGAAGAATGGTGCCCAGGCAATTGAGGTCGAAGACCCAGCGGATCGCCTCGGCGGGCAGGTCGAAGAAGCTCGTCGGCGGCGCGCAGGTGGCCTCCTTGCGGTTGCCGCCGGCCCCGTTGATCAGCACGTCTACCTTGCCCATCGACTGAACCGCGCAGGTGAAGGCCTCCTCGATTGCCTTCTTCTCCAGCACGTTGGCCTGCACGGGCACGGCAAACCCGCCGGCGGCCTCGATCTCCTTGCAGACCTGGTTGGCCCGCAGCGAATCGTAATCTATCAAGACCACCTTCGCGCCGCGCTGCGTCAAGGCGCTGGCCATCGACGCGCACAAGATGCCGGCCCCGCCGGTTATCGCGATGCACTTGCCTTCAATGCTGAACAGCTTGTCCTGCATATTCATTTCGAATTCCTTTTCATTACGGATATGTTCGATCAAATATCATGCTCTGGGACGGACTACACATCGGCCATTATCAGGTATGCTTCGCGAAGATTCTCCTCCAGCTCTTCAAGCGTCTGTCCCTGAGACATGATCTCCGGGTGCTCCAGCAACTTGCCCAACCAGTAGTTGTCTCCTCGCCAGTACACCATTGTCATCTGGACGTTCATAGCGTTCTCCAAGCGTTTCGCCATCAGAAGTATAAGCGCAGGTAATTGGCGAAGCCATACCGCACTGCCGCCGGTACATTGGGTGCCGTGGTTTGCGGCGCGGATGCCGTGGTTTGCGGAGCGAAGCGGAGCAACCACGCCTCGGAACAAGCGTGTCCTTCTTCGTCCCTTTGCGAGACATGCACATCGACGCAGTATTCGTCAGCGTGTTGCCGCCGCTGATCTAATGCATTAGACTGCATGCCATTGATCGGGCTTGGTCCCTGGAGAATTGGCAAATGGAAATCAAACCGTTTAGAGGCTGGCGATACAGCACGAGCGACGGCGACGTCAGCAGCCTGATCGCGCCTCCGTACGATATTCTTTCCGCCGCCGATAAAGATGCCCTGCTGGCGGCAAGCGAACAAAACATAGTGGCGGTCGATCTGCCCCATGTGCCGCCAAAGCAGGCTGGGCCAGACAGCAGCTACCAGGCAGCCGCCGCCTTGCTGAATCAATGGAAGCAGCAGGCCGTGCTGAAGCAGGATGCCGCGCCGGCTATCTATGCTTACGAACAGGCGTTCGAGTGGGCTGGCAAGAGCTACTGCCGGCGAGCGATTCTGTGCGGCCTTCGCGCTACGCCCTTCGGGCAGGACGTCATCCCGCACGAACAGACCTTCGCCGGGCCGAAGGCGGACCGGCTCAAGCTCATGCACGCCACCGCTACCCAGCTTTCGCCGATCTTCGGCTTTTATGACGATGCGGGCGGGCGAGTGACGCAGGCTGTGTTTTCGGGCCTGTGCTGCCCGCCGCAGTTTGGCACGCTGCGAGGCGTTGGCGAGCGCCTCTGGCCGATCACCGATGCCGCCACGATTGCCAAAGTTTCGGCGCTGCTCAAAAGTACACCGGTGTTCATCGCCGATGGACACCATCGCTACACGACGGCCATGATCTATCGCGACGAGCTGGCCGCCGCAGCCGGCCGGGCATTGCCCGCGGATCACGAAGCCAACTTTGTTATGTTTGCGCTCGTGGCTCGGAACGATCCCGGCCTGCTGATCCTCCCGACGCACCGGATGGTCAAGGGCCTGCGGGCCACCTTCAAGCTGGCCGATCTTGTCGCCGCGCTGCCGCAATTTTCGTGGCGGCATGTGGATCTCGCTGTGGCCGATCTAGGTGACGCCGACAGCTTCCTTCAACCGTTTGGCCCTTCTGCAATGCTGCTTATCGATCGCGGCGGCAGGGCGGCGTACGTAGGCCGGCTGACTGACGCGGAGGCCATGAAGGCTGCCGCGCCGGACAAGATCGACGCCTGGCGGCAACTGGACGTGAGCATTCTTCAGAAGTTGGTGATCGAAGGCCCGCTGAAGAGGTTTGCCGCCGGCGAGCTGAATATTGAATACACGCCCGACGGCCAGGCTGTGCTTGCTGCCTGTCGTGGCGGCGAGATCGACCTGGGAATCTGCCTGCAATCGACGCCGCTGTCAGCCGTCGAGGCCATCGCCTCCGGCGGGGCGTTCATGCCGCACAAGAGCACATACTTCTATCCAAAGCTCGCGACGGGGATGGTTCTCAAGCCACTGTAAATATGTGTAGCGGCATTGCCCGTGGCGCGGGCGTCCCGCCCTCGTTGTCTTGGACACCTGCGGCGCATGCCGGCAATGCACCGCGCCACGCCCGCGACATGCTGCCCTGCGCCCGGTCTTCCTGCCTCCGCGCATAAGATTCCGTGTGGGGCGGGAGGACCGGAGGCCATCATGATGAGAATTCATACCAAAGAGCAAGCTCAGCCGGTGCTGATCGACATACAGGGCGTCGTGTTGGAGGCCGACCTGTCCGTGCCGCCTTCGCCGCGCGGGCTGGTGATCTTTGCCCACGGCAGCGGCAGCAGCCGGTTCAGCCCGCGCAATCGGGCGGTGGCTGAGTCCCTCAACGAGGCCAGCCTGGCCACGCTGCTGATGGACTTGCTGACGCTCAAGGAACAGGACACCGACGACATAACCGGGCATCTGCGGTTCGACATCGATCTGCTGTCCGCTCGCCTGGCGGGCAGCATCGACTGGGCAAGGATCGACCCGCGCGTCAAGAACCTGCGCATCGGCCTGTTCGGCGCGAGCACCGGCGCGGCCGCGGCGCTGACGGCAGCCGCCCAGCGTCCAAATGACGTCGCTGCGGTTGTCTCGCGTGGCGGCCGGCCGGACCTTGCGGGGGCTTCTCTGGGGGAAGTGTGCTGCCCTGTGCTTCTGATTGTCGGCGGGTACGATGACATCGTAATTGAGCTCAACCAGCGGGCTGCCGCAGACCTTAAGTGCGTCAATGAGATAGCCATCGTGCCGCAGGCTACGCACCTATTCGAAGAGCCCGGCAAACTGGAAGTAGTAGCCGACCTGGCCAGGCAATGGTTCTCGCGGCACCTGGCGGAGTGAAGGGGCATACACGGAAGGCTGCCGTCTTGTGGTGCGGGCGTCTCGCCTGCACGCTGGTGAACTTGTCAAAACCCGCAGGCCAGACCCCTGCTGGTGCCGTGGTTTGCGAAGCGTGAGCGGAGCAACCACGTGAACCCAGGTAGACGGCGGGCGGCTGATAACATGGCCTCGTACTTTTCCTTTTTGTGTCAATGGCACACTTTGCGCGCACGAATCATGCACATCCCTGTATACAAGACGGATTTTAAGATAAAACTCATCTCGCCGTTGGCCATCGGCTTGCAGCGATACCTCCATTTCACTGCCCCGCTTTGCGCGCAGAAAATTGTTCATCGCAGGTAAAGGTAGGGCGCAAGCGGTGCGCCCGCAGGCTGCAACCACGTCTTTGGTTGCATCATGGAGAACGACGCGCGGACGGGACGTCCGCGGCACACGCGGGCAAGATGCCCGCGACACGCCACCGACACGCGGGCAAGATGCCCGCGACACGTTGTCCAGAACATCACGGAACCGGCAAGAAACCCTCGAAAACTGAACAGAATCGAACAGAACCGAACAGTACTGAACAGGTGACTGACAAGGCAAGGGCTTTATAGTCAAGAGGTTACGACTTTGAGACGGTTGATTGATCGCGCGTGCGACTTGCGGAGGCGGAAGGCTGGCGGACCGATAGCCCGCAAGCGCGCCTTCCGCCTGTGGCAAAGGGAGCTAATTTCCGCCGGTGATGATCAGCGTGTTGTTCTGGCCGCCGAAGCCGAAGCTGTTGGACATTGCGTACTTGAAACTGGCCTTGCGGGGCTTGTTGGGGATGTAGTCCAGGTCGCAGTCGGGGTCGGGGCTGACCTGGTTGGTCGTCGGCGGAAGCATCTGGTCGCGAAGTGCCAGTATGCAGGTGATCAATTCGGTCGCGCCGGCGGCGGCAATGAGGTGCCCGGCCATGCTCTTGATGCTGGAGATCGGCACATTGGCGGCGTGGTCCTTGAACACGGCCTTGACCGCCCGCGTCTCGACCTGGTCGTTCTGCTTGGTGCCCGTACCGTGTGCGTTGATATAGCCGATGTCCCGCGGCGTCAGGCCGGCATCTGCCAGTGCGGCGCGCATTGCCGTTGCGGCGCCGTCGCCCTCCGGGTCCTGATCGGTGATGCGGAACGCATCCGCCGATGCGCCATAGCCGATGATCTCAGCCAATATCTTCGCACCGCGCGCCTTGGCGAGGTCGTACGATTCCAGGATCAAAATGCTCGCCCCTTCGCCCAGCACAAAGCCGTCGCGGGTCATATCGAATGGCCGGCTGGCGGTGGCATATTCGTCGTTGCGCTGGCTAAGCGCGGTCAGGCGGTTGAAGCCCGTCACGCCGTAGGGGTGGATCATGCTGTGAGCTCCGCCGGTGATGACGGCATCGACCGAGCCGCTACGGACCTGCAGCGCCGCCTCGCCGATGGCCTGCGTGCTGGCGGCGCAGGCGGTCAGCACGTTGAAGGCTGGGCCCCGAGCGCCAAACTCCGCAGCCAGGTGGGCCATCACCATGTTCGATTCCTGCTCGACCTCGCGGTAAAGCTCCATCCGCTGCTGGGCGAGAAGGGCCCACTTGGCCGTATCGACCTTGCCGTCGGACCAGGAATCTACCAGCGTCGAGGTGAAGTTGTCGAAGTCCAGGCTGCCCTCGCCGCTGCCGAGATAGACGCCCAACTGGGCCGGGTCGAGCTGGCTGCAGCCGCCCAGGCCGCTCTGCTTCCAGGCCTGCACGGCCGCGCCAAGTGCGAAGCGGCAATGCCGGCCGGCATGCTCATGCTTCTTGGCATTGGCGACCTGCGAGGCGAAGTCGTAGTTCTTCACCGACGCGCAGAACTTGGTGGGGTACGTCGAGGCATCGAAGATATCGTTGAGGTTGATCCCGCTCTTGCAGGCGAGCATGGCTGCCCACGTGCTTTCGACATCGTGCCCAAGCGGATTGACCGTTCCCATTCCTGTGATGACGACGCGTCGTTTCATAGTCCACGAAGTAGCAGCAACAACAAAATGCAGTCCACGAATTACACGAAACGCACGAAAGAGACGAAACGGCAACGGCCCTTTGGGCCTAATCCCCCCGGCTTGAAGCCGGGGGCTTGCTGCATGCGGAAGAAACATCCCCTGGCTTCCGCCAGGGGCTTCCTGACTGACATCATGGCACGTACGTCAATTATGATAACGCTTCAGCACACAGGCGCTGCTCTGGCCGCCTACTGTGAAGCTGCCGATAACGGCGTGTTCCAAGCTTGCGCTGCGGGCCTGGTTGCTGAAGTTCATCCTGCAATCGCTGGCAGGCTGGGTGAAGTTCACCGTCGGCGGAACGACCTGGTTAGTCAGCGCCATGGCTGCGGTGGCCGTCGCCACGCCTCCGGCGCCGGCAAAGAGACAGCCCATCGCTCCGGTCAGCGCAACCGCCGGCGTCTTGGCTGCATGGCTGCCGAGGGCCTGCTGCCAGGCGGAAACCTCAGCGGCGTCTTCGCCCGGAACAGCCGTGCCATGGGCAACTATCATTCCAACTTCTTCCGGGGCTATCCCGGCGGAGCGGATAGCCTTTTTAACGGCCAGGTCCATGCCGCCGGCATTGGGCTTGAGCACGTCTATGCCTGTTGGGTCGCACGCCGCGCCGAAACCGACCAGTTCGGCGTATATCCTCGCGCCGCGGGCCTTGGCCCGCTCGAGCTCTTCCAGTATCACCAGGCCGCCGCCCTCGCCGATGATCGTGCCGCAATGCCGCTGATCGAATGGCCGGCAGATTTCCGCCGGCGCCAGGCCGTTGCCAGTGCAGAGGCGCTTGAGCATGCCTTGCCGCAGCAGGCCCATCGGGTTGAGCTTGCTCTCGGCCCCGCCGGCGATGGCGACGTCGGCTGTGCCGCGCGTGATGTAGCTGGCGGCCTCGCCGATGGCAAGGCAGCCGGAGGCGTCGCCGCAGGTGATGCAGTTGCTCGGGCCCTCGGCCCCGTGAATAATCGTCACGTGGCAGGAGAGCATATTGGGCAGGTACTTCAGCAGCCACAGCGGCGTGAGGTTGTTCATGCCCGCGCCGCCCCAGAGTTTCAGCGAAAACTTGCCGTCCTCCAGGGAGGACATCACGGCTGCCCCGAGTTCGTCCAGATCGCTGCAAATCAGCCCCGCGCCGATATTGCAGCCGAGGCGCTTGGGTTCGATGGTCGTATTGGTTGCGTCGATGCCGCGCGTGACGATGCCGCTGTCGCGAAAGGCCAGGTCAGCGGCTGCGACCGCTATCTCGATGTCGCGGGCCATCACCTTGACGGCCTTGCGGTAGTCCTTGGGCACGTAGTTGCGGGCGGAAAAGTCGTCGATCTGCCCCGCAAGGTTGCAGGCGAACTGCCCGGCATCGAACAGGCTGACGTTCTTGACGCTGCCCTGGCCGCTCAGCAGCGCCGGCCACAGGGCCGCCATGCCGATGCCGGCCGGCGTTACGACGCCCAGGCCCGTGATGGCCACGCGGCGGTCAGCCATTGCCGCCCCCAAACTTGTCTTTGAATGGAGCGATAAGGCGCTCGAATGTGCCGGTGAAGACGAAGTTCTCTTCCGGGAACTTCACGCCAGAAAGGTTCTGGTCGATATGGCTGAACATCAGGTCTACGCTGCCGATCTGCTGGCCGTTGCGGCGGACGACGCCCTTGGTGCTGGCAGCCTCGGGGGCGATGGTCTCGATGGTGGCCTCGTATGTAACCTGGTCGCCGGGGACGACGATGTCGCTGAACTCAGCCTTGGCGATCTTGGCGAGGATGACCTTCTCTTTGAAATCCCGCGCCTGTCCGACGAGGATGCCGGCTGTCTGCGCCATGCCCTCGATCATCAGCGAGGCAGGATGAGTGGGGAAGGCCTCCCAATGGTCGTGCACGTGCTCCTCGGCCATCGAGACGTTCTTGACAGCCAGCGCCCGCTTGCGAGGCTCGAACTCGAGGAATCGATCTATCCACATCCAACGCATTTGGAAACCCAGGGAGGGCGATGACCAGCTAATCAGTCAACCAGTTAACCGGTTAACCAACTAACCAGTCAACCAGTTAACGCCGTTTCGTTGTTACGCCACTTTACCTTTAATATAGTTGACAATGGTCTGAACCTTGAACAGCTCAGCCATCTTACTGATGTCCGGATCCTGCTCGAACTGTGTGAAGTCGGCATGCGGCATCCGCTGCTTGAGCTGTGCCAGGCCGCTTGCGGTCAACTTGCCGTTCAGGACGAATTCCGGATTGTTCAGGATGTTGTCCGGGAACAGTTCTCCGCGGGGGATCTTGATGTTGAAGGTCTTCTCGAGCCTGAAGACGATGTCCAAAAAGTCAATGGACTCTGCGCCCAGGTCGCCGGTGAGCGTCGCCTCGGCGGTGACTTCTTCATCGTCCACGCCCAGAGCGTCCACAAGCGTTTCCTTGACCTTCTCGAATACTTCCGGTTCCGTCATCGGCATTGAATCTCTCCTTAGAGCCGTTAATGTCAAAGTCCGCACTTTGGCCCCGTCAGGCAAAAGTTGGGCAACTATGTATATGGACTTCCCCAGGCAATGTCAATGCTTGTTTAGGGACTTGGATACCGCAATTGTCCGTTTCCTGTCAGGCAAGGAAGATTTGTCGGCGGGCATACAAAGAAATGCCTTTGAGGTCAAAGGCGTTGTTGGAGCGATTATAGGAAGCCCCCTGCGGGAGCAGCAGGGGGATGCTGTCATCAGGTTACTCCCACGGCGAAGATTCTACGACATCCCCCGCCTTCCGGCGGGGCTTCCAATTGGTTCAACGTCTCGGCCTGCATCAAGGCTGGTGCCGTGGTTTGCGGAGCGCAGCGCAGCAACCACGCCTTGGTCACCCTATGTTTCCAGCCCTGCCGGAACAGGGCGGCCCTGCAACAATTACCTGCCGCTGTAGGCTGGCAGAAGGAACGAGTCTGTCGGTTCGGAGGGGCTTTCGTCGCCGCGATACTGCGTCAGGCCATTGATCAGATAGATATTGTTGCCGCCGATTCCGACGGTCGGCGTGGAGGCCCATGCGACGTGGCCGTCCATGTAGAGCACGTTCTGCCCGCTGCCGCCGTGGTTGTCGCTGGCCTGCGCGCTGACGCGCTCGGCGTGGAACTTGCCGTCGGGGAAGACCGGCGAGCGATCAGCGAGTATCGCCATCTGGGAATGCTTGCCGGTGAAGGCTGGGTCGTAAAGCGAAAGCCCTTGCGGCCCGACTGCGTGCTGATACGAATAGCTGACGTATTTTGGAGCGGGGAAATCGAGCATGCCTTGGCGAAGGACGAATGATCCGCCATCGACGGCGGGGCACTGGAATACTGGAGGCTTGATGAAACTGTTCTGCACGAGTTGGAACAGGGCGGCCGAATTGCTCGTGCTGCCTTCTGATGAGCAGGGCAGCCAGCGGCATTGGCCGTCGGCACGCGGAAACTGCCCGTTGCCGGCGGCTGCGAACGATCGCAAGGCCGTCCCGATCTGCCCGGCATTGCTGGCGCACTCGCCGCGGTACATGGACTGCCTAGCGCTGCGGATCGACGGCACGAAGATGACGGCCATCAGGATGGCTGCCGCCGCCACCGCGCCAAGCTCGCGCAGCGAGAATGTCGGTGCGATAGGCCGGCGGCGTGTGGCCTCCTGGCGTGCGATGAGCTGCTTGAGTTGGCGATCCTGGCGTATGCGGGCAAGCGTTTTGTCGACGAGCTCCTCCGGAGGTTCAGCCTCGCCCAGCAGGTCAAGTGCAGCCAGCGTGTTGGATACGTCGGCATGCAGGGCGGAAGCTTGCGGGTCCTCCTCGATCTTGCGGCGAGCTTCGCTCTGCCGAGTCTCGTCCAATTCGCCCAGGAGCAGATCAAACATCAACGCTTCGTCATCAACTCTTTTTTCTGCCATGGCCGGATCGCTCGACTGTTTCTTTCCACTGTTTTGCAAAATGCCTCAAAGCCGCGTGGAGGCGGGATTTGACGGTGCCCAGAGGCACGTTCAACATTTGCGCGATATCCTTGTAAGGAAAATCATGGAAATAGCTGAGCAGAAGCACGATGCGCAGATTATCGGGCATCTGATCGACTATCTTCTGTACGGCCTGGCGGGTTTCAAGGTTCAACAAAGAGTCATCCGGCGCCGGAATTGACGACGGCATCAGCGAGGCATAGCTGGTTTGTTCCTCCTTGGCGCCGGCGACGGCGGCGTCCAGCGGGGCTGCCTGCTTGCGCCAGCGGCTGCGCATGGCGTCGCGGGCCTTGTTGGCGGCGATGGTAAACAGCCAAGGCTTCAGCCGGCGCTGCGGGTCGAAGGTGGCAGCCGAGATGTGCAACTGCAGGAATGCCTCCTGGAAGACATCCTCGGCCAGGTCGGCATCGCCAATGAACCGCACGAGGAAGCTGTATAGCTCCTTGCGATAGCGTCGGATAAGCGCGGCGAAGGCGGCGGGGTCGCCCTCGAGGTGACGCTGGAGCAATTGAGTATCGCTGACAGCCTGCTCGTTACCGTTAACAACCTCAGCCACAGTCGATCTTTCAGACAAATGCTTGGTCATAGGCCCACAAAGCTTCCGATGTTACAGCTTAGCAGGCGCGGAAGTACCGCGGCATGCACAAAACATATCCTTTTTGGAGGGCAATAGCTAGTGCGGTGTCTTACGCAGATCGTGACTTGTCCTGGTGCGAGAATGACGAATTCCGAAGAACGAATGACGAACCAATGACGAATGTCAAAGCCCGAACAAGACCTTCTGGACGCTCTATAGCAAGGTCGCGCGAGCGCCACGAGGTCGATGTTCGTCATTCGAGTTTCGTAATTGATTCGCCATTCGGATTTCGTCATTCGTCATTGGCGAGTGTGGGAAGGGAGATTGGAAAATTTTTTCGCGAATTTTGGATCCTTTGACATAAGTCAAGGTGTGGCTTTGGCTCTGTGCGTATAACGAGGGTATCAAATGAAGCTTTAGCTCAGCAAGTTCAGGAGCAGGTAATGGCGTCCAAGGCAATGCGAAAGATCGTGAAGATAGACGAGGCCAAGTGCGACGGCTGCGGGGTATGCATCAGCAGTTGCATGGAAGGGGCGATCCGGATCATCGATGGCAAGGCCCGCCTGGTTGGCGAGAATCTTTGCGACGGCCTGGGCAACTGCCTCGGCCAATGCCCGCAGGATGCCATCAGCATCGAAGAACGCCCGGCGGAGGAGTTCGACGAGATTGCCGTTGCGAAACATCTTCATGCCGCGGCCCCCGCGGCAAAGGCACAGCACGCCCACGCAGGCGGCTGTCCGGGCAGCATGTTCCGCATGTTGGCGACCAAGGCCCCGGCAGCGCCGGCCGCGGCGGGCACAGAAGTTGAAATCGCTGCCGCGGCGAAATCTCAGCTGTCGCAATGGCCAGTGCAACTGGCGCTGGTTCCAACCGGCGGCCCGATGTGGCAGGATGCCGACGTGCTGATCTCAGCCGACTGCGTGCCCTTTGCGTGCGCGCAGTTTCACACTGAGTTGCTGGCCGGCAAGAGCCTGGCCATCGCCTGCCCGAAGCTTGACGACATGCAGCCATACGTCGAAAAGCTGACAGCCATTTTCGCCAACAACACGATTCGCTCGATCACCATTGCCCACATGGAAGTGCCATGTTGCGGCGGGATCGTGTACGCGGTGCGAACAGCCCTGGCGCAGGCCGGCCGGGAGGATATCCCCGTGACCGATGTAATTGTTGGCATCGATGGCGTGATAAGACGTTGAGGATGTGAAGATGACGGATAAGAATCAGGCCATCGAGCAGGACATCGAGATTCTCCGCGAGTTTACCGCGCTATACTGCCGGGAGAATCATAATTGTGGTGCAGGCATCTTGCCTGCAAGTCCGCAGTTGGCTGAGGATGCTCAGGCGAGACGCCTGCACCACAACGATAGCCTGTGCCCGGCCTGCCGCGCGACGCTGGAGTATGCCGTCGAGCGACGGCGCAAATGCCCGATGGACCCCAAGCCCAAGTGCAAGGATTGCCAGGTTCATTGCTACAGGCCGCAGCAGCGCCAAGCGATTCGCGAGATCATGAAATTCGGCGGCATGCATTACATCAAGCGCGCCCGCCTGGATAAACTCGTCAAGCTGGTGTTCAAGAGATGAACCACAAAGACACAAAGAACGACAGGAAAGCGATCAAGGCTGTTGCTTGTTGTTGCCGTTGCTGTTGTCGTTCCTGGAGCCCGGAGCCCGAAGCCGATTCAACCAAGTATCATCGCCCGGCAGACGTCGGGCAATAGCGATAGATTCTTAACGAAAGGAAAAGACGAAGATGAACATGTTCTGCTATCAATGCGAGCAAACCGCCGGCGGCAAAGGCTGCACGATGATGGGCGTCTGCGGGAAGGATGCCTCGGTGGCCGCCCTGCAGGATCTGCTGGTCTATGCCGTCAAGGATATTTCCCGTTATGCGCATCGGGCGCGCAAGCTCGGCGCGAAGGACCACGCAACTGATCTGTTCGTGATTGAGGCCTTGTTCGCGACTGTTACCAATGTTGATTTTGACCCGCTGCGCCTGCAGAAGTTGATCGTTCGGGCCTCGCACTTGCGAGAGCAGGCAAAGGCTATGTATGACAAGGCCGCCGGCAACTCTGCGGAGCAGTTGCCGCAGGCGGTGGAATGGTGGAAGTCAACCGGCGATCAACTGGAACTGGTTCGCCTCGGCCAGCAGGTGAACTTCGCCAAGCGGATCGATAACCTCGGGGCCGATGTTACCGCCCTGCAGGAATTGCTGCTGTACGGCCTGAAGGGCACAGCCGCCTACGCCGACCACGCCGCCATCCTGGGCCAGGAGGACGAAGGCGTCTACGCATTCTTCCACGAGGCACTGGATTACCTGACGCGCAAGCCCGTCGATGCCAATGAGCTTCTGGGCATCGTGCTTCGCTGCGGCGAGGTGAACCTCAAGGTGATGGGAATGCTCGATGCCGGCAACACCGGCGCGTACGGCCATCCGGAGCCGACCAAGGTTCGCGTCAGTCCGGTCAAGGGCAAGTGCATCCTTGTCAGCGGGCACGACCTGAAGGACCTGGAAGAGCTGCTCAAGCAGACGCAGGGCAAGGGCATCAATGTCTACACGCACGGCGAGATGCTGCCCTGCAATGCATATCCGGGGCTGAAGAAGTACAAGCACCTGGTGGGCAACTACGGCGGGGCGTGGCAGAACCAGGCCAGGGAATTCGATGCCTTCCCCGGCGCGATCCTGATGACGACCAATTGCATCCAGAAGCCGCGAGAGAGCTACAAGGGCCGCCTGTTCACCAGCGGGCTGGTGGCCTGGCCGGGCGTGACGCACATTGCCAACCGCGATTTCGCGCCCGTTATCGAGGCGGCGATGAAGGCTGAGGGCTTTGCCGCCGACGCCGAGCCGAAGTACATAATGAATGGCTTTGCCCGAAATGCGGTGATGAGCGTCGCCGGCACAGTGATCGAGGCCGTCAAGGCTGGCAAGATTCGCCACTTCTTCCTGGTTGGCGGCTGCGATGGCGCCAAGCCGGGACGCAATTACTACACCGAGTTGGCCCAGCAGATTCCCAACGACTGCGTGATCCTGACGCTGGCCTGCGGGAAGTATCGCTTCAACAATCTGGAGTTCGGCGACATCGGCGGGATTCCGCGCCTGCTGGACGTCGGGCAGTGCAACGATGCTTACAGTGCGATTCAGATCGCCGTGGCGCTGGCTGGTGCGTTCAAGTGCGGCGTGAATGAACTGCCGCTGTCCCTTATCTTAAGCTGGTATGAGCAAAAGGCGGTGTGCATCCTGCTGAGCCTGTTGCATCTGGGCATCAAGAACATCCGCATCGGTCCGTCCCTGCCGGCCTTCGTAAGCCCGGCTGTGCTGAACGTGCTGGTGGAGAAATTCAACGTGATGCCGATCACGACGCCGCAGGAGGATCTCAAGGCGATCCTGAAATAGCCCCGCTTAGCCAAGGCTATGCCGCGGCGAACCAAATTGTGGTGCCGGCGTCCCGCCGGCATAAATAAACTGCCCCCGGGCGGATATCAATCTGCCCGGGGGCATTATCTTCAATCCCATCGCGGGAAGACTCGACGAGAATCATGCTTACGTCGCGGCGAGTTGAGGTGAAGATTTCTCAGCGGGCATACGCTGAACTCAGTCCAATAAGGCTCCGGCCGTGCCGGCTCGGCTTCGCAAGGGAGCATGCACAGTTCCGACAATGCCTTTGACCTCAAAGGCATTGTTTGTATGCCCGCCGAGAAATCTTCTTTGTCTGAAATTGACAGAGCCCCATACAGCTAAAAGAAACGAGTCGCCCTTTGGCGGCTCGTTTCTTTCCGCGACCTTGGAGGCAGCTCTTCTGCTGCTTCCTCTGTTGTCCGCCTCGCACCTCGCAAGGCTTCAATCGTTCGGAAGGTTCTCCCGGACCTTCCATAAGAAGTATAGGCCGCCCGCAGTCAAAAGATGAGTCCTCGTAAGGAAAAGCCTTACTGACACAGGCTGGAAAGTGCGCGCCGGCTGCGGTATGGTAATGCGAATTCGGCCCATGCGGGGGCCGGCGTGGATCAAAGGCAATACAGTACGAGGAACAGGATTATGGCAGAGAAGATCATTCGTGTGGGCATTGCGGGGCAGGGGCGCAGCGGTTTCGATATTCACGCGCGCTGGCTTCGCGAGGCGCCGCATCAATACAAGATCGTTGCCGTCGCCGACGCTTTGCCGCAGCGGCGCGCCCAGGCGGCCAAGGAATTCTCCTGCCGCACCTACAAGGACTACAAGGAACTCATCGCCCAGAAGGACCTCGACCTGTTTATCAATGCCTTGCCGAGTTTTCTTCACCCATCAGTGACGACTGCCGCGCTGAAGGCTGGGCACAATGTCGTTAGCGAAAAGCCGGCTGCCACGAAGGTCGCCGATTTTGACAAGGTGGTTGCAGCGGCCAATAAGGCTCGGCGGCTTTACGCGCCGTTCCAGAACAGCCGATTCTATGCATTCTTCGTCAAGCTCCAGGAGATCATCGCCTCGGGCGTGATCGGGCGCGTGCTGCACGTCAGCGCCAACTGGAGCGGCTATGCCCGCCGGTGGGACTGGCAGACGATGCAGGAGAAGTGGGGCGGCAACCTCAACAATACCGGCCCGCACCCGCTGGACCAGGCCATCATGCTGTTTGGCCCCAAGATGCCCAACGTCTTCTGCCGGATGGTCAGCGGCCCGAACACCGTTGGCGATGCCGATGACCTCACCATGCTGACGTTCTACGGCAAGGGCAGCCCGATCATCGACATCACGATCAGCTCCTACCAGGCATACAGCCGGGGCGAGATGTACAACGTCTGCGGCACGTGCGGCGGGATCACGGGCGGCCCCCGCGGCCTGAAGTGGAAGTACTTCAACCCGAAGAAGGCCGGCAAGCTCAAGCTGTGGAAGCCCTGGTCGCTCGACCGGCAATACTGCAAAGAGGACCTGCCGTGGGTGGAAGAAACCTGGACGGCGCCGACGGAACTAGATGACTTCCAGCACAACTCCAGGGCGTTCTATAACAACATTTACGATGTCCTGGTGAACAAGGCGGAGCTGGTAGTCAAGCCTGAGCAGGTGCGCCGGCAGGTGGCCGTCATAGAGGAATGCCACCGGCAGAACAAGCTGCCAAACATGAAGAACAAGAAGTGGTGCTAATCGGCATATTCCGAGTATCCCATAAGGAAAGAAGGAGAATATGAAACTCGGCATCATCGGTTCAGAGAATACGCACTCAGCCGCCATCGCCAAGATGATCAACGTAGACAAGCTCATCAAGGGCATGGCTGTCACGCACATCTGGGGCGAAACGCCCGAACTTGCCCGCAGCACCGCTGAGGCAGGCAAGGTGCCCAACATCGTCAAGGACCCCAGCGAAATGCTCGGCCAGGTTGACTGCGTCATGGTCGATCATCGCGACGGCAAGTATCACATACCGGCCATCAAGGCCTTCGCCAAGGCGGGCCTGCCCATCTTCGTCGATAAGCCCATGAGCACTTCGCTTGCGGAGGCTAAGAGTTTCGTGAAGTTCTGCCAACGCAACGACGTGCCGCTCTGCACGCTCAGCGCCATGCCGCACCAGGACTCCTTCAAGCAGATCAAGAAGGAGATGGCCAAGCTCGGCAAGATTCGCTCGATCCACACCGACGGTCCCGGCGAATTTCGCAGCCCGTACGGCGGCATCTGGTTCTACGGCATCCACCAGGTTGACCTGATGGTGGAGATGGCCGGCTTCAAGGCCAGGACGGTGCAGATGAGCACCAACGGGAATGACTCGATGGCAATGGTCAACTTCGAGGGCGACCTGACCGCTACGATGAACTTCATCGCCGCGGGAACCAGGACGTTCTCCGTCACCATCATCGGCGATGCCGGCACGCTTCATCGCGCGGTTACCTTTGACGCTCTGCCGTACCTCGCGACGACCAAGCTGTTCACCACCATGTTCAAGACCCGCAAAGAGCCTTTCACCGCCCAGCGAATGCTACAGCCGATCGCCGTTCTCGATGCGATGGAGAAGTCCCTGGCGACAGGCCGGCCCGCAAAGATCGCCAAGGTATAGTCTCACGGCCGGGCATCCTCCCGCCAACAGGAATTGGAAATGCTGGATAAAGTGCAGTCAGACCGGCTGAGCAAGCTGGAGCAGATCAAGGCCTTGGGCTTTGACCCGTATGGCCGGCGGTATGACACCGCCGAGCCGGTGAATGTGGTAGTCAAGCGATACGAGGCGTTCGAGGCAGAGCATGCCGGCAAGAGCGAGCAGGAGATGAAGGCTCTGCCCGGCGTGCGGGGCGATGTGGCCGGCCGGCTGGTGCTGCTTCGCGACATGGGCAAGATGATCTTCGCGCAGGTGCGAGAAGGCAGCGAGCAGATACAGATCGCGCTGCGCAAGAACGTGCTGGATGAACGCACCTGGAGCCTGGCCAAGCTGCTGGACTTAGGCGACATCATCGGCGTGGCCGGCCCCGTGCAGCGGACGCGCACAGGCGAAGTCACTGTCTGGGCTGAGAGCCTGACCCTGCTGTGCAAGAGCCTGCTGCCGATGCCGGAGAAGTGGCATGGTCTCTCGGACGTTGAGACCCGCTACCGCCAGCGATACCTGGACCTGATGGCGAACCCCGATTCCCTTAACACCTTCAAGAAGCGAATCGAGATTATTGAGAACTTTCGCCGCCTGCTGCACGCGCGGCAGTTCGTCGAGGTCGAGACGCCCGTGCTTCAGCCGATTTACGGCGGGGCGGCCGCGAGGCCTTTCACTACGCACCACAACACGCTGGACTGCGAGCTGTTCCTGCGGATCAGCCCGGAACTTTACCTCAAGCGCCTGCTGGTGGGGGGGATGCCGCGCGTGTTCGAGTTCAGCCGGAACTTCCGCAATGAAGGCATCGACACGCGGCACAATCCGGAATTCACGCTGCTGGAACTCTACCAGGCCTACGCGGACTACGAAGTGATGATGGAGATTACCGAAGAGCTGATCTCCAACAGCGCTGAAAGGGTCGGCGGGTCGCTCCAACTGCCGTATGGGGAGCGAACGCTGGACTTCGCCCGCCCGTGGCGGCGCAAGACTTATGCGGAACTATTGAAGGATCACGCCGGCGTGGACTGGGAAGACGAGTCGGCCGTCCGCGCTAAGGCCCGCGAGCTGAGGATTGAAGAATCAAACAAAGATCTGGCCGTGGTCGTAAATGAGGTGTTCGAGGCCGTCGTCGAGCCGGCCCTGGCGAAGGAAGACCGGCCGACATTCGTGATGGATTACCCGGCCGAGCTTTGCCCGCTGACCCGCCGCAAGAGCGACGATCCGGGCATTGCACTGCGGTTTGAGTGCTTCGTGGCTGGGATGGAAATTGCCAATGCCTACAGCGAGCTGAACGATCCAGCCGTGCAGGAAGCCAACTTCCGCCAGCAGGTTCGCGGCGAGGCCCAGGGCGAAACGATGCGCGTCATGGACGATGACTTCGTGACAGCCTTGCGTCACGGCATGCCGCCGGCGGGTGGGCTTGGCATCGGCATCGACAGGATCATCATGCTGCTGACCAACACCCAGAGCATTCGCGACGTGATCCTGTTCCCGCTGCTAAGGCCGCAGAGCTAGGTGGTGCAGGTTGTTTGTGTCGCGGGCTGGGTGCCGTGGTCGCGGCGTGTGCGACCACGTTCTTGCGTGACCTATGTTCGCGCGACGTTATCTTTCGGGTGCCACCCCCAAGCGTCGTTGCTGCTTGCTTGGGGGTGTGGGCCTGATTAGCTTGTTGGCCGCCATGGTTGGTGCGAGGGCAAGATGCCCTCGCGTACGCGCGGGCGAGACGCCCGCGACACGAGAAGCGCAACGCGCCGGCGTGACGCCTGCGGCACGTTAAAGCGTAAACGCGGACAAAATGCCCGCGAGACGAGAAGAGCATGTACAAACTATTCCTGTGCCTTCGATATCTCAAGCGCCGGGTGATGGCATACTTCGCCGTCCTGAGCGTGGCGCTGTGCGTGGCCATGATGCTCATCGTCGTCAGCGTCATGGACGGCTTTCTGAGCAAGATCGAAACGGCTGCTAAGGGACTATCGGGCGACATCATCGTTGAATCAGGCAGCCTGGGTGGCCTGGCAATGTATGATGATTTTATTGCCGAGCTCAAGCAGAAGATGCCCGGCACCGAGGCTTCTCCGTTCATCACGACCATCGGCATGATAAGAATTCCTGACACTTCTTTTAGCCGGAACGTTCAGATCGCCGGCATTCGTCTGCCCCAGCGCGCCAGGATTAGCGATATCCCAAAAGGCTTGTTCGTCCAGAAGGACTGGCCCGAGCCGACATTCGATCCGCCACCGCAGCAGGTGCTTCAGCGTTTGAAAAACGATTCGCGGCAGATGCTGCAGGACTACATATCCAAAGGCAATGCTGTGCCGAAGTACTTGTTGGCGGATTTCGCGGACGAGCCCTGGGCAAAACAGGCGATGGCAAAGGCCCGGGCCACCGATGACTTTGACTTCAACGGCCCGCTGAGCCAGATATCGACCAGTCTCGATTTTCGTGCCGAGGCCAAAGCAGCCATCACGCATGCTGAGCAGACCGAGAAAGAACTTCAGCAGAAGCGTGCTCAGCGCGAGCAGTTGTCGCAAGAAGACAAGGATACTTCCGCACTGGACGCCGAAATTGCTCAGCTTCGCAGGCTTCGGCTGATGCCGCCGCAAGATCGAGTGATTCTGGGCCTGGGCATTCCAAGCCTGAGTATTCGCACGAAGGACGGCAAAGTCATTCGCTACATCGTGCCGGGCAATCAGATCGATGTGACGGTCTGGCCGCTTGGCCGCAAAAGCTTGACGGGTGTCACCCCCACGACCTGGACCGCCAGTATCATCGACGACCTCAAGACGGACGTCTATATCATCGACTCCAACACGATTTATGTGCCATTCGAATCGCTTCAGCGAATGAACGAGATGGAAGCTGATGGTGATCGGCCGGGACGATGTTCAGCTATCCATATCAAGGTGCACGGCGTAGCGGGCGATGAAGATACTCTTCTGCACGTGCGCGACCGGGTTGAAAGCATTTGGAAGAGCTTCCTGATTGATCATCCGCAGGCGGCTCTTTCGCCGGTTGAGGTTAAGACTTGGCGACAGCAGCAAGAGGCACTGATTACTCCGATCATGGCCCAGCGGACGCTGGTGATTATCATGTTTGGGATCATCTCGCTGGTGGCTGTGGTGCTGGTGTTCGTGCTGTTCTACACCATCGTGATGCAGAAGACCAAGGACATCGGCGTGCTCAAGGCCATCGGCGCCTCCAGCGGCGGCGTGGCGCAGATTTTTCTGGGCTACGGGGCTGCCGTCGGGCTGGTTGGCTCGGCCATCGGCATCTGTCTGGGCTATGTCTTTGTGCGGAACATCAACCCAATTCACGATTGGGTCGGCCGGACGTTCGGCCTGGTGATCTGGAACCGAGAATGGTTCATGTTCGACAAGATTCCAAACCAGGTCGAGGTCATCCCAACGATCGTGATCGTCTGCTCCGCCATCGCAGCCGGTATCATTGGCGCGCTTCTGCCGGCGTACCTCGCCGGCCGGATGCAGCCGGTGGAGGCGCTTCGGTATGAGTAACTCCTCAGGAACCAGGTCAGAAAGCCCGCTGCGAAAGCAGGGAGCAGAATCAGAAAGCCCCCGCCGGAAGGCGGGGGGGGGGCCTTCTTCCGCAGGAGGCTTCCAAACACCATCAAATCCTGTGAAAGATTTCGCCATCGAGGTCCAGAACCTTCACAAGAGCTACCGCATGGGCCGCAGCACTCTGCACGTGCTGCGCGGCGTGAGCTTCAGCGTCGAGCGGGGCAAATTCGTTTCGGTGGTGGGGGCCAGCGGCAGCGGCAAGAGCACGCTGCTGCACCTGATTGGCCTGCTGGACCGCGCCGATGAGGGCACGGTCAGCCTGGACAGCGTGAAGGTTGATACGATCTCGCCGCTGCGGCGCAATGGGATTCGCTGCCGCGATGTCGGCTTCATCTTCCAGTTCTACCACCTGCTTCCAGAGCTGAATGTGCTGGAGAACGTGCTGCTGCCGTCCAAGGTGGAGCACTCGCTGCCGGCCTGGCTGGCCAAACGCTCGCAGGCCACGCAGACTGCCGTGGAGACGCTCAAGCGCCTTGGCCTGGCAGACCGGCTCAAGCACCGGCCCAAGGAGCTTTCCGGCGGCGAGCGCCAGCGTGTAGCCATTGCGCGGGCGCTGATGAACCAGCCCAAGGTCCTGCTGGCCGATGAGCCAACCGGCAACCTCGACTCCAAGACCGGCCAGCAGATCATGGACCTGCTCAAGAGCTTCAACCATGCCGGCCAGACGATTCTGATGGTCACGCACGATGCCGGTCTGGCCAGCCAGACAGACCAAACGCTGCACCTGCGCGACGGCCGGCTGGTGTAGTGCGCACTATTTTGCCTCCGCGTCCTGAGACTCAGCCGGGGCAGACTCAGCTCTGCGGTTCTTCCATCCAAATACCTCTGCGAGTTCCTGGTCCGCCAGGGCCAATTCTTTCTCCCCTCGCAGCGATTGGATCAGAGATCGATAATGATAGTAGTCGGCGGAGACTGGCCAAAGATCAATAGCTCGATTCATTTCCTGTACGGCCTGATCAAGGTCATTTTCATGCCAGCACACAAGTGCGCGAACGCAGTGGGCCGATGCATTATGACGGAATCGAGCTATCGCCTTATCCGCCAATTGTCGGGACTGCTGATACTGGCCTTCTTCATATGCCGACCAAGCCTGTTCGGCCAGACTATTCGATGCCGCTCGATCTGTGATAGGCGCCACGCTCATCACATGGTCCACAACGACGCCGATGACCTTGCCGAACGAGCCATTTGTGAGTATTAAAACGCACAAGACCATGAAGACCATGCTGGTCTTGCCGCTCATGGTCAGTTTCTGTCCAGGAATCAGGCACGGCCAAATGTGAGATCCATCCAGCGGAGGGATCGGAACGAGGTTGATGAACGCCAGTATTACGTTCAGAATTATCCCCAGCGCCAGCATGGCGTGAGCAAAGTCAACACTTAGTCCCACCTTGTAGCTGAACCAATCCGTATGCCGCGTAAGTTGCATCAGGCCCAGGAAGATCGCGGCCAACAGAAAATTGGCAGCCGGCCCGGCCAGACTGGTCAGGAGGTAATCCCGCCGGGGATGTTTGAAATTGTAAAGATTGATGGGCACGGGCTTGCCCCAGCCGATCGGAAGCAGCAGGATCGCCAACGTGCCCAGTAGCGACAAATGCCGCAGGGGATTGAGGCTGACTCTTCCCAGGCGGCGAGCATATCGATCACCCAGCAGGCTGGCTGTCCATGCGTGGGCAAATTCATGGACCGTCAGGCCGACGATCAGGGCAGGCAACATCATGAACTGTTCCTTGAGGCTCATATCGCCTGCCTTTGATCCAGGAGCCGCTGCTGCATGTCCGCCATGGCGGGATCAATTTCCCGCAACTGCTCTATAACCTGCTGGGCCTGGGCAAACCGCTTGATGCCTTTCATCGCGCAGATCCGAAGGTTGAGTTTGCTGGATTCTGGAAGTCTCGACCGGCTGCTATAGTATTGCGTTGCTGCTGCGTCGCCGGCAATTTCGGCGTGCGCAGCCAGCGCCATCTCCGCAAATTCGGAATTCTCAATGGCAAGCATGCGAAGGGCTCTTTGCCTGGCTCGGCCGGCCTGCCCAGTCGTAAACTCCGTAGCGATCAATACTGGTGATATAAGCTTGCTGATTATCGGCGACAGGTCGTCGCGGGAATCCAATTGAGTTAGCCGAACAACAGTGGCCTGCGAGTCATCTCTTATGACCATCAAAGTGTCGAGCAGCAGCGTCATGTCATTATCAAGTGCGGGATCAAGACTCTTGGCCAAATCAAGCATCTCTTTGAATAGTGCTTGATCTCCATTTTCACTGGCGAATATACCTACGGTTGCGGCCAACTCTGCCGAAGGAAATCGCCTGGCCAGCGCCTGGCCCCTCAGACAGGCCTCCCTGACGCCCTGATACTTGACGTGCGTGGCTACCGCAAATCGCCCCGTCTCGCCGTTGCGGCTGATGATGTACGCCAGTTCCAACAACCGGACAGCCGGGGACAGTTTAAGCATGGCCAAGGCTTTGCCCAGCAGGGCAAAAGGCAGGGCCAACAGGTTGCGCAATAGTCCAATCAAAAACATAGTGGCACTCCATGTCACTCAATCCAAGCGGCTTTCGCGGAGCGCTATTGTAACCAGGACTTTATGGGAATTGCATGTTCGATTGGATGAAGGTCGTACTAATCGATCCAAGCAGGTTCTTCCAAATCGTGTGCTCAGGGCATATCCTATTGCGAATCGAAGCGTCTGAGTAACCTGCCGCACATGCGCGGGATCGCTGAGAATGTCAAGGCTACTGAGCTTTTCTTGATGTTCTCACTGTCTCTGCGGCGGCTTCTTTGGTTTTGTGCGAACAATGAGTTCGATGCATTGCAGAGCATCGAGCGCTTCTCTGAAAGGATCTTAATCGTGATTATTGGCGTGCCGTGCGAGACGAAGGCTGAGGAGTATCGTGTGGGCATGTTGCCGGTGGGCGTCAAGCTGCTCGTGCAGGACGGCCACACCGTGCTGGTGCAGAAGAATGCCGGGGCCGGCAGCGGCTTTGCCGACGCCGACTACGTGCAAGCCGGCGCCACCATGGCGCCTACCGCCAGGCAGATATTCGCCAAGAGCGATATGATCGTCAAGGTCAAGGAGCCCCAGGCGGCTGAAATCGCCATGCTCCGCAAGGGCCAGACGGTCTTTACATACTTCCACTTTGCCGCCGACCGCAAGTTGACCGAGCAGTGCCTGCGTGCCGGAATCACGGCTGTGGCGTATGAGACTCTTCAGGACCGCCATGGCCGGCTTCCCCTGCTGACGCCCATGAGCGAAGTCGCCGGTAAGATGAGCATCCAGGAAGGCGCGAAGTACCTCGAGCGGCCGATGCACGGCCGGGGCATCCTGCTGGGCGGCGTCACGGGCGTTGAGCCCGCCAACGTGCTGATCCTCGGCGGCGGCATGGTGGGCACGGCTGCGGCCCGCGTGGCCGCCGGCATGGGCGCCAACGTCGTGATCCTCGATGTGAGCCTCGACCGCCTTCGGTATCTCGGCGAAGTCATGCCGGCCAACGTCATCCCGATCTACTGCGACCCGTACAGCGTGCAGAAGTACGCCATGCAGGCAGACCTCGTTATCGGTGCGATCCTCATCCCCGGCGCCCGGGCGGCTATGCTGATTAACCGCAAGCTGGTTCGCGAGATGAAGAACGGCGCGGTGATCGTGGACGTGTGCATCGACCAGGGCGGCTGCATCGAGACCTCCAGGCCCACGACGCACGATGATCCGACGTACATCGTCGATGGCGTGATTCATTACTGCGTTACGAACATGCCTGGGGCGGTCGGCCGCACAAGCAGCCAGGCGCTGTGCAACGCCACCTTGCCATATGCTCGCGAATTGGCCCGTTTGGGCGTGGAGGGCTTCTGCAGTATCGATGCCGGTCACCGAGCGGCCCTGAATATGCGCAACGGAAAGATCACGTTCGCCGGAGTCGTGGAGGCATTCAAGGACCTGCCCAGCGCGGTATAGTTGTTTTGGCGCAGGCGTCTGGCCTGGCAGATATGGTGATTGCCGGAGATTGCAGGCCAGACGCCTGCACCACGAAAGCCCTCTGCGGAAGCAGCCGGGATCCCCCGCGGCGGGGGCTTCCTGCGAAGCGCTTATGATAGCGTCACCGCTTGCCGTGCCTGTTGCCAGAGTTGCAGCGCTTCCTCGCCGCCCTCATCCAGCAGTTCCAGGCGGAAGGTTCGCACGCCGGCCTGCATCAGCCGCGGAATGACATTCATTCGCAATTCAACCGCGCCCTTGAAGATCGTGTTTCGCCCAGCCAGGTCCACCCAAACCGGGTGATCCACTCCGTTGCGGTCTCGCAGTGAAAGTGAATGTGTCTCGCAGGGCCGGCTGCAATGCCGGCAATTGTGCCCATGGGTAACATTCGCCGCAAAGAGGCAATGAACCGTGTGCATCATCGGCACGTGCTGGTAGATGACAGCCTCCAAGGCCGACGGCTCGCACCGCCACGCGACAGCGAGCAGTTTGGATAGATCCAGTTCATACGCAGGGGTGATTCGTGTTGCGCCAGCCTGCCGCAGACAATCCACCGCAATTTCATTTGCGGCATTAAGAGAGGCATCCGCGATGACCGTGATATCCGCGTGATGCCTGCGAATGTATGACAGGTAGCCGAGGTTCCGCACGAGCATGGCCGGCTGCTTGCACTGCCTGGCCATAGCGGCAAGATCAGCCATCCAATGCTCCTCGCCAGGAAGCGTCACACGGGGGCTTGCCAGGCCCAGGACCAGCCCGTGCCGCCGGTCGATCTCGACCGCATCGCGGAACTGTGTCATCCGCGAGAAATCGGCATAGATCATCGCCGGTCGCGAGGATTCATCCAATTGAGCCAAGGCTTGAAGTTGCTCCAGAGTCCGAACGAGCGCTGTCAAAGTGCATTGCTGCTGGTGGGTTGTAGTCGACGTGACCGCACATTTGGCGGCCAGTGCAGCCGTGGGCCCTGCAGCCAAGACACCGGCACGCATTTCCTCCAAGGCATTTGGTTTCACGATCCTGTGCCTGGCTGCCTCATGGCGAAGTGCGATCAGTCGCTCGATGGCATCTCGCCGCAGCGAGTTCAGCACGCTCTTGGGGACCATCACGTCCAGTTGCTCGCAGGGGCCTTGCGGGCCGACAAGCTCAACCTGACCCAGGCTAAACGGCGTGCCGCCCAGCCGGGCCAATTGCTCAGCCGCCAGGGCATGCGTCAACGGGTGCTTCTGCGCCGCCTGAAGCGGCTGATCGCTCTTGATGGTGACGCTGAGTGCTCCATCGCTGAAAGTCAGTTCCAGGGGCTGGCCGGCTTGTCCGCGAACCTGCACATGAAGCGGCATGGCATGCACCACCACGTCGCGCGAGAAGGATTGCTGCAATTGCCTCTCAAGTTGTGGGTCGTCAGTTTTCCACAGTCTGCAATCCAGCGGCACCGAAGAGAGGTCCAGACTATTATCGAAGGTCAGCTCCAACTTAGAGCCGTCGCCGCGGGCAGGGAAGACGTCGGCACTGTAGATTCGCCCCCCGATCGGCTGGCCATCTGACTGCACGTCAAAGACTACGCCGTCGCCGCTCTTGAGCGCGATGTCCTTGGATGCCACCTGCACGATCAGGCCGCGCCGGCTGGTGCCGATAACCTTGCCTGCAGGCACGCCAATGTTTCTGGGCGAAAAGCCATAAACCAATTCCTGGTGGTCGACGCCGTCAAGGAATCCGTGGCAAAAGCCTCGGCTGAAGGTCTGCTCCAGCATGGTTGCGGGTGTGGCTGGGTTCTTCCCGTCGATGGCGCAGCGGTATGCCTGCACAGCCGCCGCTACATAATGCGCGCTCTTGAGCCGGCCTTCGATCTTCAGGCCGGCAAGGTCTACAGCCTTGAGGGTTCCCATGTCCCCGGCGACAAGGTCGTAACTGGAAAGATCCTTTGTGCTGAGCAGGTAGGGGGGCGTCTTGTCCATCTCCTGGCCGTCGACGATGAGCTTGTACGGCAATCTGCACGCCTGGCCGCACAGGCCGCGATTGGCGCTGCGGTTCCAAAGACTTTGGCTGGCTGTGCACTGCCCGCTGAAGGACATGCAGATCGCCCCGTGGATGAATACTTCCAACTCCATGCGGGGGCAATATTTGTTCAGCAGGCCGATCTGCTCGATGCTTAGTTCCCTCGCCATGATCACGCGGCAGACGCCCATGCTGCGCACAAACTCGATGCCGTGGGCGTCGCTCAGCGACATCTGCGTCGAGGCATGGATTGGCAGGGACGGCGCCATCTCGCGAATCAGCCGCAGCAGGCCCAGGTCTTGCACGATGACGGCATCAGCGCCGCTTTCGGCTATTGCCCGCACGCAGGCAGCCGCCTGCTCAAGCTCGTGGCTGTAGATCAGCGTATTGAATGCGACGTAGGCCTTGACGTTGTGCGCATGGAGATATCGCACGACCTCCGCCAGTTCTTCGGGTCTGGGATTGACCGCGCGCTGGCGGGCATTGAATTGGCCGACGCCGAAGTAGACGGCGTCCGCGTCGTTACAGACAGCCGCCCGCATCGAATCGGCATCGCCCGCGGGTGCTAACAACTCTGGACTGCTACTCACGATATTCCTTTGGTTCCTGATTGAGGCACTTGGCGGCCTTTGTTGAGGATTCCGGAAATCCATAAGTGCCTGCTACTTCGGCGGGACCTCGCGGAAGAGCCTTGCTCGCCACCAGCCCTGGCCGGGCATCGTGCCGCGGCGATTCAGATCAATTTCGCTTATGACAATCTCGCCGTCCTTCTGCGTCTGGCAGAGCATCTTGCCGTCAAGGTTGAACAGGCCGCTCTTGGAGCCGTAGCTGCTGGCCAACAGATATACCTGGTTCTCAATCGCGCGGGCCCGCATCAACTCGTCGTAGTAGTCCCAGATCGGGCAGGCGAGCACCTCGGCGCCGCGACGAGTGAATTCGCGAGCCAACTCCGGAAACGCATGGTCCCAGCAGATAATCATCGCGACGCGGCCGAAATCGGTATCGAAAACCGGATACTGCTCACCGGGCGTTATGCCTCCGTCGACCTCGGCTTCCGGCAGGCAGATCTTGCGATACTTGCCGACGAGCTTGCCCTGGCGGTCGATCAGTACGCTGGTGTTATAGACAGTCTTGCCGTCTCGCTCATAGAGTCCAGCCACCACGTAGCAGTTTGCCTTTGCCGCCGCCTGCCCAAGTCGCTCGGTGCTCGGGCCTGGAATAGGTTCGGCAGCACCAACGTACGTCTTATCTGTGCCGACCATCGTGATGCCCTCAGGCAAACACAATAGATCGAGTTTCATCTCCGCTGCGTTCTCCACGTCCCTGGCCAGCAACTCGACGTTCTTCCGCGGGTCGCCGCCATTGGGCGGGCGATGATGCAACGCGCCCAGCCGCACCAGTCGCTTTGCCGGCATCGCCGCCTTCTTGAATTCCACGTTCCGCCAGATCACCTTGCCGTCTGGCGCCCAACGCAGGCACAGTTCGAGACGGGCGTGATCGGCTTCCCCACGCGCCCGATATGTGCAACGAACGTTCGTCCAGCCGTCGGCGTCTGCCTGTCGATCAGCCAGCGGATACTCGGTGCTGTTCCAGATCGTCGCGGTCTGGCTTGTCCAGACGACGCGGGCAAAGATCGAGCGGTCGGGCGTTGCGACGCCCACGGCCTTGTATTGCGCAGAGAACTCGTATTCCTGCCCGCCGTCAATCGGCAGCGTCTTGGCCCACCAGCCGTTGGCGGCGAAATTGTCGCCGCTGTCCAGGCCGAGGCATGTCGCGCCGTTCTGGCAGGTTACAAAGAACCGCGGCGAGATCTCATCGCGAACCGGCTTGGCCGTCCAGCCGTCCACGCCCTGGCCGGGCTTGATCGTCTGGCCATCGCTGAAGGCTGGCTCAATGGCTGAATTGCAGGCGATGCCGGTTGTCAGGGCCGCCAGGCACAGTGCGAATGCTGTAATTCGTCTCATTTGGCTGCCTCGCATGAATGGGTTTGAGTTTCGCTCATTCTAAGGGATTCTAACAAAACCTACGAGGGTTGCGTTGTGGCAAAAACCGATCAGATGCAAGGAAGGGCGAGCGATTGTAGATAATCGCTCGCCCTTGTGAATCTCCGGCGCTGCGTGGCGGCGGACGCCGGCACTTCGGCAAAGCCTCACTGATATCCGCCACGCCACTTAGAAAAACTACTTCGCAGTCTTCAGTATGAACCATTCATACGGGCCGCATTCGAGCGTCTCGTCGGCCTTCATCGGCTGGCAGGTAGTGAGATTCTGGATCGCGCCGATCTTGGCCTTGGGCTGCAACTTCACCTGGACGACCTTGTTCGTCAGATTGTAGACATAGGTCAGATAGCCATTTTCGAAGGCAACCGTGCGGCTTTCGATGCCGGGCAGTCTCTTTCCATCTGCCCCGACGGTGCGGATGGGCCGATCCACGCCGGCCTGGTTGTACACCCAGTCCAGCAGATCGCTCATGCTGGGCTCAGCCAGTTGCATGGCCAGATAGATCACCTGTCCGCTGCCGAGCTTAGTCCTGACAATGGCTGGGTTGTTGTCCTCGTACGTAGCCAGGACATCATGCGGGCCGGTCAGCTTGATCGCCTGGCGGATGCCTTCGCCACTGAGGCTCTGGAAGCCCGCATCCTTGACCTTGAATGCGATCTTGGCGGTGGGGTTATCCTCGACGATCGTCTTGGCGATCGGGCCCTGGATGAAGTCATACTCGCTGCCGGGCTGCTGCATGCCGGAGGTTGCCTTCTCAGACATGTACTTCGGCAGAATCTCCTGGACGATCTCCACGCCGATGTCTTTGAGGTATTCTCGCTTTCGCGTGTATTCATCGGCCACGAACGATGTCGGCGTAATGACCACTGTGCCGCCGTTGCGGGCGAAGGTCATGATGCTCTTGACGACGTCCTGGTTCTCGAAGGGTGCTCCGGTGACGACAAGGACCTTGAGGTCCTTTCGAATGCCTTCCTTCGCCTGGCGAGAGGTCAGGAAGCCCATCTGCGTGTCGAGGATCGTGCCGTTGCGATAGCACTTCTCCAGTTCAAGAGTGTAGGGCGTCTGCACGCCGGGCTTGGCGCCGGGCTTGTCGCTGGCGTGGTGCCGCTGAATAAGCGACGCCCGGCTGTACAGGATCGCCGCCTGCGGCGCCGCCTTGGGGAACTGCGTGACGTACTCAGCCAGGCGGCGAAGATCCAGCGCGCCGTGATTGAGCGAGTAGCTGTCATCCAGCGAACGGCTGGCGGCTGCCCAATCCCAAAAGTCCAGGTTTCCGCAGCCGTGCAGGAACATCAGCGACATGTACCCGCCGCTTGAATGATATTCCGGATCGATGATGGCCATGTTGGGGTTCATGCTGTTCTGGAGGTCCATGAAGGACGCAGTGCCCCAACTCCTGCTGCCGGTTTCGCTCAGCCAGACATCGACGACCTTCTCGGTCATCAGGGCTTCTTCGTCGATGGCATCCTTCCAGAATTCCCTGCCGAAAGGCATGCCGCCGCCGACCATGATCGGCAGGCCCTTGACCTCGGAGGCGATCCAGCCCTTGGCCTTCTTGAGGTACTGTGTGAACCGCCACAGGTTGAACTCGCCATGATCGTAGTACTTGGCCGGGTTCTTTTCCTGGTCGGCCTCGATGGGCGGCAGATCGATGTCATTGAAATTCTTGTGGCTAGTCTTCCAGACCTTGTTGAGGGCATCGACCGTCTTGTAGTGGTCCTTCAGCCAGCCCTGCCACAGGACCTTGCTGGGTTCGTCATAGTTCTGGTAGGTGAATTCCCAGTCCATCGCCATGATCTTCGTCCGCGGACGCGGCGATGATGCAAACTCCTTGGCGTTCTTCAGCACGCACTGCTTGACTACCTCCAGCATCGGCGGGTATTCCAGCGAGATGATGCACTCGCCGGTGTTTCCGGCGCTCCACTTGTCGCTGATGATATGCCCGCACCAGCCGCCGTCAAAGACGCGATGACTCTTGGGGTCCTTCTGGTAAAGCTCCCAGATCGGCGTGGTCTTGTAATCCCAGCGGAATGCGCCGACAGCCGAGATGTTGTGGTAGATAGCGCCCTGCGCGACGAAGCGCGGGTCGGCCTTTTCGCCGGTGGTCAGAGGCAGGACGGGTTTGCCGTTGAGGGTCAGATAGTTGCCCTTCCACTCCAGCTTGGACCAGTCTGGAATGGGCGGCACTACGCGCGGATCGGCCTTGCCGCCGATGGCAGCCTTGAGCATGTCCATTTCGAACTGCGTCCTCTTGGCCAGCCACGGAATGTATCCTTCCTGGATCTTCTTGGCATTGGCCAGCGGCTTGGAGGCGTACAGCAATGCCTCGGCATAGATGGTTTCGACCTTGGCTGCCTTGGCCTGATCGACCATGGCCTGCAACTGCTTCAGGCTTGCTGTCAGGCTTTCCTGTGTGACAGCCGGCGCATCGGCAGCCTGTGCCCAGGCCGGCAGCAAGGCCGCCGCGACAAGGAACGACAAGAACGCTTTCTTCATGTGCTTGCTCCTTAAATAGTGTTCGCCACGCGGCCCATCGCCGGCAGCATTTGTAGACACGTGATCATCAGCACCAAACGAGCATACCAAGAGCGGACGACAAGTTCGCTATGATATCAAACCGATGAAGCCGCAGATAGGCGCGGCGAAAGATGACTAAACTGCGACAAAAAAAGCCCCGGCGGGCCGGGGCTTGGTTGCATCTAAAACTGGCGGACGAAGTTAGCTATTGAACTTTTTCAGCATCAGGCAGGCGTTGTGGCCGCCGAAGCCGAAGCTGTTGCTCAGGGCTATGTTGATGGCCTTGGAGCGAGGCGTCCTGGGAACGTAGTCCAGGTCACATTCCTCGCTTGGGCATTCGAGGTTCATGGTGGCCGGGATAGTGCCTTTTTCCATCGCCAGGGCGGTGATGATCAACTCAAGCGCGCCCGATGCGCCCAGCAGATGCCCGTGCGAACTCTTGGTGGAGGAGACCATCAGGCCGTTGCTGGCGTGCTCGCCGAAGGCCTTCTTGATGGCCCGCGTCTCGGCAAGGTCGCCCAGGTCGGTGCTCGTGCCGTGCGCGTTGATGTACTGCACGTCGCTGGGGGCCAGGCCGGAATCCTTGAGGCACCGCTGCATGGCCAGCACCGCTCCCTTGCCTTCGGGGTCTGGGGCGGTGATGTGATAGCCGTCGCAACTGGCGCCGTAGCCGACCAACTCGGCGTAAATATGAGCGCCGCGCTTGCGGGCATGTTCGAGCTCTTCCAAGACCACCGCGCCGGCACCCTCGCTCAGCAGGAATCCATCGCGATCCTTGTCCCAAGGCCTGCTGGCGTGGGCAGGGTCGTCGTTGCGGGTGGAAAGGCCCTTCAGGCTGCAAAAGCTGCTCAGGCCCAGTTGGGTAAGGGCAGCCTCGCTGCCGCCGCTGATGACAATGTCGCACTCATCGCGCTGCATACAGCGAAATGCCTCGCCGATGGAGTTCGCCGCCGATGCGCAGGCTGTTACGACGGCCATGTTCGGGCCCATCAGGCCCCAGATGATGGCGATGTTGCCTGGCGCGGCGTTGGCCATCAGTTTAGGCACGGTGAAGGGGCTTGTGCGGGAGAGCCCCTTCTCGATCATGCGGTTGTGCTGCTCTTCGAGCTCCTGCAGGCCGCCGATGCCGCTGCCGTAGATGACGCCGCAACGCGAGCGGTCTTCCTTGCCGAAGTCGATGCCGCTGTCGCGGACGGCCTCGACTGATGAAGTTACCGCAAACTGGGCGAAGCGATCCATCCGCTTGCTTTCGCGCGGGTCGAGCATGTTGGCTGGCACGCCCTCCCAGCCGACCACCTCGCCGCCGATCTTTGACGCAAACGGCGAGGGGTCGAACTTCCGGATCGGGCCGATGCCGCTCTGGCCGGCAATGAGGGCCTGCCACGAATCAGCCACGTTCCGCCCAAGCGGATTGACCGTTCCGAGGCCTGTTAATACCACACGGCGTTGTGACATCGAATGGGAACCTCTGGTTTGGCTTACGCCTTGTTGGAGTGTTCCTTGATGTAGTCGATCGCCTGCCCGACAGTCTGAATCTTCTCAGCCTCTTCGTCGGGAATGCTCAACTCGAACTCGTCCTCGAACTCCATGACCAGCTCGACGGTGTCCAGCGAGTCGGCGTTGAGGTCATTGACAAACGAGGTCTCGCGGGTGATTTCGCTCTTGTCCACGTTCATCTGCTCGGCGACGATTTCAATTACCTTTGCTTCGATTTCTTCGGGCACTTTCGTGTCCTCCCAAATAGGTTTCGGGTTTCTAACGCCAGTTTCAGGTCCTAACGTAAACTACAGGTCCTAACGCAAATTTCTGGCCTCTAACGCCAGTTTCAGGTCTCTGACTCATCCAATGCCGTTTCGGGCGGCGGTACTATAGCTTGACCCTTCCAGCCATGCAACAGCAAATCTCGAATCTGAAAATCCAAATTTGAAATCCAAACTCTTCAAGTCGAAGCCTGACATCTCAAAGCGGAAATCTGAAATCTCAAATCTGAAATCTGAAACGTCAAATCTGAAATCTGAAATTTCAAATCTGAAATTCTTCTAGGTATGCATCCCGCCGTCGACGCTCAGCGTCTGGCCGGTGACATACGCCGAGGCTTCGCTTGCCAGGAATGCCACCGCCTTGGCGATGTCGGCCGGCTTGCCGAATCGCTTCATCGGAATCTGCTCCAGGGCCATATCCTTGGCCTGCTGGGGCAGCACAGCCGTCATCTCCGTCTCGATAAACCCCGGGCAGACCGCGTTGCAGCGGACGTTCTTGCCGGCCAGCTCCTTGGCGGTAGTCTTGGTCAGGCCCAGCAGGCCGGCCTTGGAAGCGGCATAGTTGGCCTGCCCGCGATTGCCCTCCAGCCCGCTGTAGCTGGACATATTGATGATCGAGCCGCCTTTCTGCCGAATCATGTACTTGCCAGCCGCCCGCGTGCCGATAAACGCGCTCTTGAGGTTGACCTTCAGCACCAGGTCCCAGTCGGCGTCCTCCATGCGAATCAGCAGCCCGTCGCGGGTGATGCCCGCATTGTTGACCAGCACGTCAACATGGCCGTACTTCTCAGCCAGGTCGTCCACCAGCTTGGTGAAGCCCTCGCTGTCGGTCACGTCGAGCTTGGCGGTGACGAGCTTCTGGCTGTTGCCCAGGGCGGCAGGCAGCTCAGCCAGCAGCTCTTCCTTCAAGTCCACGGCCACCACAGTCATGCCCATGGCCAGCAGCTCACGGGCGATCTCCCGGCCAATACCGCGAGCAGCGCCCGTCACGATTGCGACCTTTTCGTTGTCATTCATTACCTAGGTTCCTTCCCTATTTCTTATAGTTGTCCACGAATTACACGAAAAGCACGAAGCGAAACGACAACAACAACGTCAAGATCGCCGCAGAGGCGGCGACATTGTCTCTTCTTTAAATCGTGCGTTTCGTGTAATTCGTGGACTCAAAGTTTCTCGATGGCGTCCTTCGAATTCACGCTGATGACCTCGGTCTTGCGGTTGATTCTCCGCATCAGGCCAGCCAGCACGCGTCCGGGACCGATCTCGTAGAATCGTTCTACTCCGCCGGCCAGCAATGCTTCAATCGACTGCTGCCAGCGGACCGGCTTGGTCAACTGCGCCAGCAGCTTCTGGCTGATCTGGCAGCAGCAGACGTAGGGGGTGGCGTCAACGTTCGAGATCACGTCCACGCTGGGCTGGGCGAAGTTGACTTCCGCAAGCGCGACGCCCAGTTCCTGGGCAGCCGGGGCCATTATCTCGCTGTGAAACGCGCCGGCGACCTTCAGCGGTATCGCGCCGCTGGCGCCGAAGTCCTTGGCGAGTGCCTCGGCCCGCTTGCAGGCATCGATCTGGCCCGACAACACGATCTGGCCAGGGCAGTTGAAGTTCGCACAGGCCAAAACCTGGCCATCGCCGGCCGCCTTGCACAGTTCCTGTGCCTTGGCCTCGTCCAGGCCCATGACGCTGACCATGCCCGAAGGCACAGCCGTCGCTGCCTGCTGCATGAGCTGGCCGCGACGCATCACAAGCTTCAGACCGGTCTCGAAGTCCATTGCGCCGGCTGCATAAAGGGCGGTATATTCGCCAAGGCTCAAACCTGCCATGCTTGTTGGCGCGATGGCGGCAAACTTCTGGCTGCCCGCGACCTGCTTCATGCACTGGAGCATGATGGCTGAGACGGTGAAGATAGCCGGCTGGGCAATGTCGGTGCGAGCGAGTTCCTCCTCCGGGCCTTCAAAGCAGAGCTTCCTGAGCGGCAGGCCGGTCAGGCCATCCGCCTTTTCGAACATTGCCTTGGCTGCGTCGAAAGCCTCATATACATCCTTGCCCATGCCGACGGCCTGGGCGCCTTGTCCGGGGAAAAGAAACGCTGTTTTCATGATCTACCTACACAATGTGACTGATGGCGACAGCCTCTGGAGTGCGGCGGCCTTGCCGCCGCTTTGACTTTGGGAGTCGGCACCCTGGGATCGTCAGTCTCTTGAGGCAGCCAAAGCGGTGCCGTCGCCCTGACGGTCTAGTCATCGCACTCCCAAGCCGCTCCATTACATCCGCAGCACGCTGCCGGCCCAGGTCAGGCCTGCGCCGAAGGCGACCAGCATTATCGTGCTGCCTTCGCTGATGCGCCCCTCGCGGCGGGCCTCCGCAAGGGCCATCGGCACCGACGCCGCCGACGTGTTGCCGTACCGCGCGATATTCATGAAGACCTTCTCAGCCGGAAAATTCACCCGCTCGGTGGCCGAGGCGATGATCCGGCTGTTGACCTGGTGGGGCACAACGAGGTCAACATCATCCACGCTCAGCTTGCACTTGGCCATGCAGTCTTCCAGCAGCCATTGCATCTTCTCGACGGCGAACTTGTAGACCTCGCGGCCTTTGAGTTTGATGAAATGATTACGGGCATCGACGCTCTGGTGGGTGGCCGGCGTTCGCGAGCCGCCGCCGGGAACGTGGATGAAGTCCCAGCCGCTGCCATCGGAGTGCAGCACGTTGTAGAGCACTCCGCGCTCGCCCTCGGCTGCCTCCAGCACGACCGCGCCCGCGCCGTCGCCGAACAGGATGCAACTGGCGCGATCGGTGTAATCGGTGAAGCGGCTGAGCGTCTCGGCCCCGATCACCAGCACCCGCTTGTACATGCCGGTCTGGATGAACTGGCTGCCGACCGTCAGGCCATACAAAAAGCCGCTGCACGCGGCTGAGATATCGAAGGCCGGCACGCTGCCGGCGCCGATGGCTGACTGGATAAAGCAGGCGGTGGCTGGAAAGATCATCTCGGGACTGATCGTCGAGCAGATAATCAGGTCCAGGTCGCTGGCGGTCAGCCCGGCATTGGCCAGGGCCTCTTTGGCGGCGGCTGCTCCCAGGCTGGCGGTGGTTTCGCCGTCACTGGCGACGTGGCGAGCCTTGATCCCCGTCCGCTGGGTGATCCACTCGTCAGTGGTGTCGACAATCTTTTCGAAATCGGCGTTGGCCAGCACCTTGTGCGGAACTGCCACGCCCATGCCTTTGATGACAGCCCGCAGGGGCTTGTTCATGACGACGCTTCCTGATTCTGGCCGAGCATTTGGGTGATGCGCTCGTTGACCTGTTGGGTGGCCAATCCCTTGGCCACTCGCACGGCGTTCTTGATGCCGCGGTAATCGCTTGCGCCGTGGCAGATGATGCAGATGCCATCGACGCCCAGCAGCGGCGCGCCGCCGTACTCGTTGAAATCCCACTTGTTCATCAGCAGCTTGGCGGCCTGCTTGACCATGCCGGCATGTTCCATGCTCAACGCGGCTGCCTCGCCGACAAGGGCCTTGATGACGCCCTCGGCCATGCCTTCCATCAGCTTGAGGATAACGTTGCCGACGAAGCCTTCGCAGACCATTACGTCGCACGCGCCGCGGAAGAGGTCGCGCCCCTCGACGTTGCCGATAAAGTTGATATTGCGATCGCTCTTGAGCAGTTCCCGCGTCTTCTTGACCAGTTCGTTGCCCTTGCCATCTTCCTCGCCGATTGACAGCAGCGCCACGCGCGGGTCCTTGATGCCGCAAATCGTCTGAGAGTAGATCGACGACATCACGCCATATTGGTGCAGGTGCTGCGGGCGGCAATTGACGTTTGCGCCGACATCGCAGACCACCACAGGCCCCGAAGGAGTCGGCGTGACCACCGCAATGCCAGGACGCTGAACGCCCTCAAGGCGGCGAAGGCGCATGGTGGCGGCCGCCACGCACGCGCCGGTGTTGCCGGCGGATATGCAGGCGTCGACCTGGCCGTCGGCGTGCATCTGCGCCATGACCGCGATAGAGCTGCGCGGCTTTAAGCGCAGCGTCTCCACGGGCGAGTCGCCCATAGCCACCACCTGGTCGGTATGGTGAAGCTCGATGAAGTCTTCCCAGCCGGCCGCGCCCTGCAGCTCCTGGCGAATGGCCTCCTCGCGGCCGATCAGGATGATCCGGTCGTCGGCGCTTAGCAGGCTTCGAGCCGCCAGAGCGCCCTTGACTTCCTCAGCGGGCGCGCGGTCGGTGCCCATGGCATCGATGCCGATGCGCATCGATTAGCTCTCCTTTTCGATCTTCAGGCTCAGGCCCGGCCGGACATAGCCGCAATTGTCGCATGCGGCATGGGGCAGCTTCGGGCTGTTGCAGCGGGGGCAATCGCTCAGATTGACCGGGCGCTTGGCATGGTGGGCCCGACGGCATCGCGTGCGGGCACGACTAAGTTTCTGGGTTGGAAGCATATTCCTTAATCCTCATATTAACGGCAACTCAAACAGCAGCCGAGCGTTCTTGGCCAAGAACCCGCCGGCCAAGAACAATAAACCGGCCATCATATCAAATTCCGCCGAACGATAAAAATGTACCGGGAGTTTGTCAAGGAAAAACAAAAAGAGGTAATGATGCATCCCAGAGGACTTCCTGCCAGAAAATGCCGCTCAGACACGGGAGAAGCCAGATAATCGGCTGAAGCATGGACAGCCGATGGGGCCAGTCTAATGAAGGAATGGTCATTCTTCGGCTGTGGCTGCCTGCGTTTGGCTGGCCAGTGCCTCCTTATTGGGCTTGGATGGAATGGACTCAAATATCGCCCAGCTCCGCAGGCGACTTAGAAGCACGTAATGGTCGATATCAGCCTCGTCTACGGCAAGCATATCGTCGCGGACTTGCTGGCCCGCACTACTGGTGATCTGATAACCAACTCTATCATAAATCGTCTTGTTCTCAGAGAGGTCTAACGGCAGGATAAGGTTGCCATTCTTGTCGATCGCCCCGACAGCCAGCTCAAAATCCGGAAATGGCTTGATGGTCATCTTTACCTGCACTCGGCGCCGTTGGGCATCTGCCTGGACGGAAGTCAGCATACATGTGATTCCATCGGCGCTCACGGGCTGGTTCAATGCCAAGGTGTTGCCGGTATTCTGCCATTGACCATCACTCATGCAGAACTCCAGTTTGCCTGTCGATTTGTCCGGAGAAAACGAGCCCCTTCTTTCCCAGTTTGCCTTGTCGTGCGGTCTGATCTCCACACCCACGCTTAACTCGTCTGATATATCCTCCATCTTCCGCGGGTCACAGGGAATCGGAATGCCGTCTCTGTCCCACGTATAGAAAGGATGGACGGCCGGATTCCATATGCCCGTGATGCGAGCCTGCCCGCCTCCAGGCAGCGTAAGAACTGATTTGCTGTCCGCCACGCGCTTCTGCGATAGAGCCTTGAGGTTCCAGGCAAGTCCTTGCCGGGCGAGATCCATGATCTTCTCGTAGCCCAGCAACTGCCACTGGCGATTGCTGACTGATTCAAAGTAAACCGCAAGCCTGGTGGGCACCTCTATGACCTCCAGAATCGCCAGCAGGTATGGATGGTCTTTATTGTGACTTCCCAAGTCTGTCACCAGCACGACGACCTGCCCGGCAGGACAAAGCGTCTCAAGCTTGAAACTATCCCTGAATTTCTTCGTATCTTGCGGCGAATCCTTCATCCACGTGATGGCGCAGCTCATGTTCTTGAACTTTACGTTCAGGCGTGCTCCGCCGATTTCGCGTGTGTCTTTGTGTTCCGCGTCCCAGAAGACATCGCAACGCGCAACCGTTTCCATTTTTTTGTACAGGCCGCCTATATATCCACAGCTAATAGGATTCTGATTCCGCCCAATCCGCATCCAATCCAAGTTGGGAGAAACGGCAAGCATCTCCGGTGTGCTCGCGTCTTTGTTGGGCGACGGAAATACGGCGCGAAGAGTCTCGCGATTACACATGACGGCCGTCGTCCATCTGCTGTCGAGATGTACAGATTTGGCTTGGAACAGGATAGCCTCGACGATTTCCTCTTTGGCTACCGCTGTCCACTGAGCCACCAGAAGCGTTTTGTCATTGCTGCCCAGGCCGGACGACTTCTGCGTTGCCGGGGCTGAAGAGGACAGATTGACCAGTCTCTTTAGCGCCTCCTTTGCTACCGGTGCATTAATCTCATCACTGGCGGCAATTTGCTCCAACAAGGCTCGCGAGGCGGAGGAATTCATCAGTTCAAGTGCGTGGATGGCCCTGGCTGCCCGAAGGGAATCAGGTGAGGCCGTGCTGCCGGCGGTCTTCTTGAGCAACTCCTCGATTCGCGAACGGACTTCAAAGGACTGGCTGGTTTGCAGTGCTTTGCGCAGATGCGCCTCAACAGCCGGGCCCATAGATGCCAGTTCCTCCTGGGCCTCGTCCCGCGTCTGGACACTATCGCTATCAAGATCGGCGATGAGCTTTGGCACCCGTGTGTCGGTTTTGGTTGACGCCAATTGCGAAGACAGGAAGTCTGCGGCCTTCTGCCCACCGGCAGACAGATAGACAGCCGAGCGAAATGCCTTCAAAGGTTCATTGGAGCCAAGGTCGTCCCAAGCAGCCTCCAGGCTTGCGGGCTGGCTCGCCTGGCTGCTGCTGTTGGAAGGCTCTGAATTGGCGCTCTGTCCTTCGGCAGGCGATCTATTCGCCAGCACCTGGGCTTGAAGACTCTCGCCCGCGGGAAATATCCACGACAGTAAGATGCTAAAGGCTGCGAGCCGAACAAGAGCACCGTCGCACATCCTGGCAGATGAAGACACTGTAGCTTCCTTTCAAAGCGCCAGAAGAATGCTTCCGGTATTACCCAAGCTTCTCCTTGGCGAAGTCCCCGGCTGCCTTCAGGGCCGCGGGCAGATTCTCCGGCTGTTTTCCGCCGGCCTGGGCGAGTGTCGGCTTGCCGCCGCCGCTGCCGCCTACCAGCGGGGCAATGGCCTTGACCCAGTCGCCGGCCTTCAGCTTGCCTGCCTTGGCCAGGTCATCGCTTACCATTGCGATCAGTGTCACCTTGCCCTCAGCCGCCGAGCCGAGGAAGACGGCTACATGACCCTTTTGGCGCAGGCGGTCGCAGAGATTGCGGATCTCACCAACGTCTGACAGCGGCGTGGCCGCCACAAGCACGCTGCCTGCGGGCGTCGCGACGGTCTGCTCGTTCTCCAGTTCACTGGCGGCCGCCGCCGCCTTTGGGGCCTTGCGAAGTTCCTTGATCTCCTTCTGCATGGCCGCGATCCGCCCGGCCAGCTCCGCCGGCGCGGTCCGCAGCAGGGAGGTAGCCCCCTTGAGCGACTCGTCCAACTGCTGGACGTATCGCACGGCCTCGTGTCCGGTCAGCGCTGTGATTCTCCGCACGCCCTTGGCGACGGACTCCTCGGCGATAATCTTGAACAGGCCGATAATGCCCGTGCGAGACAAGTGCGTGCCGCCGCAGAATTCGGCGGAAATCAAGTTTGCATCGCCTGGGGCGACCTCCGCTTGGGTGGCATGGCGGTCGATGTTTGCCGCCATGCGAGTATCAAGACCGCCAGTGGCCCCGGCCGTCTGGCTCGCTGGTGTTCCGCTTGGCGTGGCCGCAGACGCCGCGGCCACGGCACCCGATGCACATGGCGGCATACTGCGGCCGCCATGCCACCCGATCGCCATGTTGACCACTTTCACCACGCGCACTGGATCAGGGTACTTTTCGCCAAACATGGCGCGCACACGGGGGATCGCCCGGGCCGTCGCCAGCGGAAGCGTCTCGAACTCGACCGCATAGTCCTCCAGGATCAGATCGTTGACCATCGACTCGACCTGCTTCAACTGCTCGACCGTCATTGCCGTGTTGTGCGAAAAGTCAAACCGCAGCCGGTCGGGTGCCACGACGCTGCCGGCCTGATTCGCATGCTCGCCAAGCACTTCGCGAAGAGCCCAATTCAGCAGGTGCGTAGCGGTGTGATTTCGCATTGTGTCCAGCCGGGCTGAACCTACGCTTGCGGTGACGGCTGCACCCGCCCGCAGCGCGCCTTGCTCCACAACGCCCACGTGCAGGATGCTTTGGCCGGCAAGCACGGTGTCGCGGACGACGAACGCTCCGCCTTCAAAAATCAGCCTGCCCGTGTCGCCGACCTGCCCGCCTTGCTCGCCGTAGAAGTTGGTCCTGTCCAGGATGACGGCTGCCTCCTGCCCAGCCTGCAACTGTCCATCCGTGATGAACTTCTCTCCGATGACCCAGCCGAGCACCTTTGCGCCGGCCAGCGGCGGCGGCACGTTCGCGCCCGACGGCGCGTACTTGGCCGAATCATCCGTCGGCGGCAGGTTGGCGATGGCGCCGGCCTTGAACTTCTCGCCTGTGCCGGCCGATATCTCACGATGCCTGGCCATCTCCGCCTCGAAACCGGGCGTGTCAACCTTCAGCCCAAGCTCGGCGGCCATTAGCTGCGTCAGGTCCACCGGAAAGCCATACGTGGCATAGAGGTCGAAGGCCAGCTCGCCGGGCAGTTGCTTGACGCCGGCATGGGCCAGCTTCTCCGCCTGCCGCTCGAATAGGTCGATTCCCCGATCCAGCGTCTTGCCGAAGGATTCCTCCTCGCCGCGAATCGTGTCTATGACGTATTGCTGGCGCGTCTTGAGCTCGCCAAAATCCTCGCCCATTAGCTCCGTCACCGTCGGCACGAGCTTGAACATGAACGGGCCGTCGATGCCCAGGTACTGCCGGCCATAACGGGCTGCGCGGCGCAGAATCCGCCGCAGGACATAGCCCCGACCTTCGTTTGAGGGAATCACGCCGTCAGCAATGGCGAATGTCAATGTGCGGATGTGGTCGGCCACCACGCGATAGGCCGTGTCGGCCATGTCGTCCAGCTTGCCGCCGTAGGGCTTGGATGCGCCGGCCTTGGCGACGGCGGCGAACAGGCCGCGAAAGATGTCGATATCGTAATTGCTGTCCACGCCCTGGAGAATCCTGGCGATTCGCTCCAGGCCCATGCCTGTATCAACATGCTTTGCCGGCAGGGCGTTCAGCTTGCCGTCGCCGCCGCGATTGAACTGCATGAAAACCAGGTTCCAGATCTCAACAACGCGGGCGTCGCCGGCATTGACCAGCTTGCCACCGGAGAGATCCGGCGTGAAGTCGTAATGGATTTCGCTGCAAGGCCCACAGGGGCCGGTCTCGCCCATCTCCCAGAAGTTGTCCTTCTTATTGCCCGTGTGGATGTGCGAGGCGTCGATGTCTGTGAGCTTGGTCCAAAGCTCGCGAGCCTCGTCGTCGGGCGCAAGGCCCTCAGCCTTGTCGCCGCCGAAGACGGTCACGTGCAGGCGCTGCCTGGGCAATTGCCAGACCTTCGTCAGCAATTCCCAAGCCCATTGAATAGCCTCGGCCTTGAAGTAGTCGCCGAAACTCCAATTGCCAAGCATCTCGAAGAACGTGTGATGGTAGGTATCGTGCCCGACGTCTTCGAGATCGTTGTGCTTGCCGCCAGCCCGGATGCACTTCTGGCTGTTGACCGCGCGGACGTAGTCCCGCCTGGCCAGGCCCAGGAAGATATCCTTGAACTGGTTCATGCCGGCGTTGGTGAACAGCAGAGTCGGGTCCTCCGCCGGCAGGACGCTGGAAGAGGGCACGAACCGATGCCCGCGCTGAACGAAAAAGTCGATGAACTCGCTGCGTATTTCTTTGCATGTGTGCTTCATAATGGCCTCGTGTTAACGACAGGCTCCGGGCTCCGGACTCCCGGCTCCGGGAACGACAACGACAACGGCAGGCTACAGGCTTCAGACTTCAGGCTTCAGGAACGACAACAACGACAGGCTCCGGATTTCTTACTTCAGGCTCCCGAGTAACAACGACAACGTCAGCGGCCGGCTCCGGACTCCCGGCTCCGGGCTCCCGGAACAGCAACGACAACGGCAGGCTCCGGGCTTCAGACTTCAGGAACAGCAACGACAACAACAACGGGTCAGCTTCATGAAGTGGCGTCAGCCGGTGCGCCTGAAGCCTGTGGTCTGAGGCCTGTAGCCTCTTCTCGGACCGGCCATTCTAGCGGCGCGTCGCATGGGCTGCCAACAGCAATTGTTGCCGCTCGTAAGCCTTCAGTCTTCATGCGATTGTCGTGCAGGTCCTCGCCTGCAGATCCCCGACGATACCCAGAGGCCTGCACCACAACATGGCTGCTCCGCGCGATTAGGCTAAAGCTGTTTCATTACTGAATTGGGTGCGGCTGGAAAATGGTGGCACTTGTTGTCATCTTCCTGTTAAGCGACAGAGAGCTGTTCTGATGACAAAGAACCTGCGAACAATTTTGGCCAGGCCCGACGGGCCGGGCAGGACTTAGCCGTGGGTGAAGCGGCGTTGTTGGCCGCGAACCCACGGAACCAGGCCCGCGATATTTGAGCCCCGGCGGGGCGAAAGAATTTACGGGCCAAGCCTGCGAAGATTCTGCCGCCCCGCTGGGGCTTGCGCGTGCTGGGCGTTCCTGAACCGGCCACCGCGCGGCGATGCACAACATCGCCGCGCAGTCCCCGGCTGAATCCTGCCCAGGCCTTCTGGCCTCGATCTCTCATATTCGCAAGCAAGTCCATATCCTCATGCCCGACGCTCACGCCCCCTTGATTGCCACCGATCCACCCATGCCCGCTGAAATGCTTATTCAGCCCTCATCCTTGCTCTTGCTTTCCGGCCGGCGGATAATCGCAGAATCTGCAATGAGCGATCAAGGAATCATGCTGATGTCAAGTGTCCCGGATTGCTACGGCTTCCCTGACGATCAGGTCATCGTTGAGTCCATGACTGTGCAGGAGGCACACCATAAGATCGTGCCGTTCCAGATCGAGTTGACGCGGATTCTCGACGAGCATGAGATGGATTACGACGAACAGGAGTTGTGGTCGTGACTGACGGCGTTCCGGCATTCCTGGCCCAGACGCTCGCCATCTCGCTGTCGGGCGTCCTCGCACCGGGCCCGATGACGGCTGTCACGCTTCAGCTTGGCGGCCGCAGCCGGCACGCCGGCGCGTTGATAGCCATCGGCCATGGCGTGGTCGAGTTGCCGCTGATGGGCCTGATCATGCTGGGCATCGGCGAGCTGCTGCAAGCGCAGGCCTTCCAGGTTGGCGTAAGTCTGGCCGGCGGGCTGGCCCTGCTGGCGATGGCAGCTATGCTGCTTCGGAGCCTGCACGGAGTTCAGGGCGCAAGCGATTCTGCGACGCCTCGCCGCGGCGCGGCGGTGCTGAGCGGCATCATCATGACGGCGGGCAACCCGTACTTCCTGGTCTGGTGGGCAACAGTAGGGCTTGCGCTTTGTACTCAGGCGGCGGCCTGGGGCGTGGCCGTCTTCGCCATGTTTGCCCTGACGCACTGGCTGTGCGACCTGGCCTGGCTGGAGGCGCTCTCGCAGTGCTCTTTCCGCGGTGTTGCGCTGCTGGGCCCGCGGGCATGGAAGGCTGTCACCATCCTCTGTGCCGTGACGATGGCGGGCTTTGGGGTCTGGTATTTCTGGCAGGGCTCCGCACGTCTATGAAGCCGCGCCTACTTTTCTACCTGGAACTCCAGTGTAACGACGCACCTGACGGCCTTGTCTATTGACCCTGTGTCATAGCAGCCTGAATCAGACGTATCGGTGGAGTAGACCGGCGTGATCTGGAAGACGCCCTGGGAGGCGGAGTTGAGCTTGCCAACCTTGCCGCCGCTGTTGGAGGCCAGCACCTGCGCCCGCTCATATGCATTGCGCGTGGCCTTGCCCAGCAGGTCCAGCTTGAGAGATTCCAGCTCGGTATAGAGGAAGGTTGGCGAGGCGGATCGCAGTTCCATTCCTGTCTTGATCAATTCGGAAACCTGCTTGGCCAGTGAGTCGATCTTCATGATGTCCGACGACCAGACGCTGATGGACTGGCTCAGCACATAGCCTTCTATCGTGTTTGTCTTGTTGCCCTTTTCGTCGGTCTTGTACAGCGTCGTGATGTCGATGGAGTTGATGGACATTTCCTGCGGCGTGATCTTCTGGGCCTTGAGGAACTCCATGATCGCAGTGCGAGACTTCTCCAGGCCTTCGTAGCCGGCCTGCACCTGCTCGCTGCGGAACCAGTAATTACAGCTCCAGGTGGCGAGGTTCGAATGAATTTTGGCTTCAGAAAGCCCCTTGACATGAATGGCGCTTTCCTGCTTCATCCGCACCAGGGCGCCCGAAAGCATGTAGGCCCCAAGCGCAAACCCCAGTGCCAATGTTGCCCCCAGGAGGAACATCGCCAAACGATGCCCGCTCGCTTTGCTGCCATTTACATTTTCCATAATCGTCCTCCTTGACGATTCTGTTTCCCAATGCCGATTCCGCCAGCGACGATCGCGCGGCGACGTGACGGATTGTCACTCCGCCCGCTGCGATGGTCAAGAGGCTGGATTCGCATGTGGGTATTGAACCTTTCCCCTGACGCGATAACATGCATGTCCAGACAATCTAAACAGGATAGCCATCATGGAACTTAGCGATATTCACATCCGCGACCCGTTCGTGCTGCCTTTGGCCAGCCAGGGGCAATACTACCTCTATGGCACGACCGCACCGAATGTATGGGAAGGGCCATGGGTAGACCTGCTGTGCTATCGCAGCAAAGACCTTAACGAATGGGAAGGGCCCTTTACGATATTCCAGCGACCTGAGGGCTTTTGGGCTGTCAAGGATTTCTGGGCGCCGGAGGTGCATTTCTTCCAAGGCCGGTACTACATGCTGGCCAGTTTCAAGGGCCCGGTTGGCGGTGGCCGGCGCGGCACGCAGGCTCTGGTGGCTGATAGTCCCGTCGGCCCCTTCGTGCCGGTGGGCAACGCCGCACTTACTCCGCTCGACTGGGAATGCCTCGACGGCACGCTCTTCGTCGACGAGGCCGGCCGGCCCTTCCTGGTTTTCTGCCACGAGTGGGTGCAGGTGCGGGATGGCCAGATCCACGCGATGCCGCTGAAGGATGATTTGTCTGCCGCGGCCGGCGAGCCGGTGCTGCTGTTTACAGCCTCGCAGGCACCCTGGGCGTGCGCGTACAAGGGAGATTCTTATGTAACCGACGGCCCGTTTCTGCATCGCCTCAGCGACGGCTCGCTTGTGATGTTGTGGTCAAGCTTCGGTCAGAGCGGCTACGCAATCGGCTGCTCGCGAAGCGAATCAGGTTCGATCTTCGGGCCCTGGACGCATGAGAAGCAGGCCTTGTTCGGCAAAGACGGTGGACATGGGATGGTATTTCGCACTTTTGACGGCCATCTGGTGCTGGCGATTCACGCACCCAACGCCACGCCGCATGAGCGTCCGGTCTTCATGGAAGTCCTTGAGCGAGATGGCCAGCTCGTGATGGCTGGCGATCTGAAATGATGTTCTGTGACTCCTAAGACGACGGATAAGGTGCCGTGGTTTGCGGAGCGAAGCGGAGCAACCGCGCTTTTTGCAGACAAGCGTGGTTGCTTCCCTTCGGACTTCGCAAACCACGGCACCCTCATTCGTTTCTTTGCACAGCCAGGGCGGTGGGGCGGGCGATTAGTTCCGCCAGTGAGAGGTCCATGTCGGTGAAGGGTTGTTCGCCCTTGCGATAGAGGATCACCGCGCCGATCATCTCGCCGTCCCTTGGCATCAGCGGCACTCCGAGCAGACTAAGGCCCGGAAGAAGGCGGCGAATGGAAGCGTCAAAGCGGTCCGGGTTGTCGGTTGCATCCATCAGCAGGCAGCGCGGTCGCACCAGCAGCGACTCGATAATCGGTTCAGCCAGCAATTGGCAGAACTTCAGGCTGTCGGGGTTCGGCACGCCGAATCGTCCCGCGATCTGCAACTGCGCCTCGCCGTTGCACACCATGGCCATGCCGAAGACCTGCCCCGACTGCTGCACGAAGACGCGGAAGAAATGGCGGAACACATCGTCGTCGTTGCGGGCTGAGACCAGCGCGTTCTGGTAGCTCATCACGAGATTCTGAACGGCCAATTGCCCGCTGAGTGTGCGATATGCATCGGTCAATTCGGCGCAGGTCGTGTTGAGCTGCTGGTTCATCTTCTTACGCTGCAAGTTAGCCTTATGGGCGAGTTCGCGAAGCCGCCGCGCGCGCTGCTGTGCCTGCTGGCGGCTGTGACGACGGTCGATTTCATCGTGGATAATCTGCGTCAGTCGCTCGATATCCAGCGGCTTGGCCATCAACTCCACGGGGTGCCGGCGAGAGGCCTCGCTCAGGGCGCTGCGGTCGGCCTGCCCGGTAATGACGACGGCTGGGATCTCGCTGCCGGTGCTCATCAGGCTATCGAGCAGGTCCAGCCCGGAACCGGCGCCAAGGCACAAATCGGTTACGACGAAGTCGGGCTTCTCCTGCTGGGCCAACGCGATCGCGGCTGGGGCGCTGTCAGCCGTCGAGACTGTCATTCCCGAAGCGCCAAGCGCATCGCGAAGCAGGTCGCGCAGGTCGGCCTCGTCGTCCACCACCAGCACGTGAGCATTTCTGGAGCCCGTCATAAATCTGTTCCTGTTGCAGCTACTTCACTTTGCCGCCGGCAGCAGAATTGACATCTCCGTGCCGGAGGAGCCGGTTGCAGTGATCCAGATCCGTCCGCCGTTAAGCTCGATGTATCGTTGCGCCTTGGGCAGCCCCAGGCCTCGACGCCGCCCGGACTGCTGGGCCGAGAAGAAGGGTGCAAATGCCTTGGCTGCGGTGGCTGCGTCCATGCCGGAGCCGTCATCCTTGACGGACAGCAGCACGTTGCCATCCTCACTCGGCCGTGCAGATAGCACAATCCGCCGGCTGGCGGCATTGGCGGCATTAGCTATCAATTCAGCAAGCACCGCCTGCAAGTGGGTTGCGTCGGCGCAAACGCGCGGGACATTTTCCGCAATCTCTATATCGACCTTTGGCTGCGGCTCTTGAGTAGCATTGGCTGGCTGGCCTTCCTGCACCAAGCGGGCCGCGTTGGCAAAGACCGCTCGCATATCCAAATCGGCCTGCTTCGGACTTGGCGGATTTGCAAACTCCATCAACTCGCTGATGATGTCGCTGATACGCTGGGCCTGCTGGGCAACATTCTGCCACGCCTTGCGGTCATCGGCGGCGGCCGCCTTCTTCTGCATGATCTGTGCCCGCCCGGAGATGATCGCAAGGGGATTGTTGATTTCATGCGCAGCCCCGCCGGCCATCTCGCCGACAGCTGAGAGGGCCTTGGCGGCTGCGAGAGTTTGGCTGGCCTGCGCGAGCACCTGGGATGCGCCGGCTAACTGCTCGCTGAGGCGGATAGCCTTGGTGCGGTCCTGGACAATCGCCAGGGCAAGTGCCAGGGCGGCTTCGATAGCCTGCAGGGCCTGCTTTTCGCAAGCATTGACCCCAAGCAGATATTGTGGATAGAGCACGCCGCCAATCCATCGGCCGCCGCTTGCCAGCGGATGGTGCAAATACGTCGAGAGGTCGGCCCACTTCTCCATCGCTGAGGCTGACAGGGCGTTGACCACCTGGAGCGCCGAAAGGTCATGGGCTTGCAGGCTGGCACACCGAGCGCCGGCCGGCAGCGACAGCCAGGACGGACTCTCGCCGCCATCGAAGCACAGGGCAAGCGATTGGCAAGCCGGCTCGGAGGGATCGATGCAGTAGACGATGATCGGGCAGGATGCATTCACTTGGATATCGAGGGCTGCCGCCATCGTCGCGGCGATCTTCTGAAGCGTGTCAGCCGTCGTCGATTCCGGGCAGAGGCCAGCAATGAAATCATGCAGGTGGACAAAGGCCTTGGCCTGGCCGGCCAGGGCTGCCAGACGGCCCTGCAGTTGCTGGTTGAGGCGAGCCAGTTCCGCGCCGGCCTGGGCGGCGGCATTACCTGCCTCGTCGACGCCGCCCCCCCGCTGGCCGGCAAATTGCTGAATGTGGGCACCCACCATCGCGGGCAGTTCGTCTCGCAGAGAGGCGACCTGCCCCGGCTGGAGACCAAGGCTGCGGGCCTGCAGATCGATGCTCTCCATCGCTATATCTGCGCCGAAGAAGCCGAGGCCCGCCTGGCAGGCGATGCTCTCAGCCAGGCAGATCGCAGCCAGCACATCGCGGTCGGCGGCATCGATCAGTCCTTGCGGCTCGTGGTGGTGCAGCCAGGCGGCTGATTCCACCAGCTGGCCCAATCGCCAATGCTCTGCCAGCCGTCGCCCGAAAACGCAGTGATCAACGCCGATGGTTTGCTGCTCTCGCTGGGCAAGCGGCTGGCCGTCGGCACGATCGGCCGACAGCACGCGAGCATAGCTCTTGGGCAGGGCGGAGGCGATTGCCAGTTGCCCAACATCGTGCAACAGGCCGGCCTGGAAGACCTCGGATGGATCAAGCGGCAGATTGGCAAGCTTCGTGATCTCGCGGGCAGCCGTCGCGACGGCCAGGCAGTGGCGGGCATAAGCAAGGTGATCAAAGCCGCGCGGCAGGCCCGGCGAAGACAGATTGGCAAGCAGCACCGCCGATCGCAGGGCGTCGAAGCCAAGCACCTCCACCGCCTGCGCCAGCGTTCGTGCCGAATCAGTATTCTTGCCGCCGGAGTTTGCCTGACGAAGCAACTGGCAGGATAGCGAGACGTCCAGCCCAGCCAGTTCGATGGCCTTTGCTTGGGCCTCAGCGGCGGCCTGGCCCTGGCCATCGGCCTGCACGACAAGTTCCAGCAGCGGCCGGCATGCCTCGCGCAGCACGGGCAGTGTCGGCGTCTGCCGGACGATCAGGTCCAGTTGGCGCTCGCTGAGCTTGGTCGTCTTGATAAGTGGAGATGCCTTGGCCATTGGCTTGCTCCGCATCGATTACCGCCGCACCAAGCCCATGATGCGTTCGATGACGTTCTCGATGTTGAAGGGCTTCTTGATGAAGTCATCAGCGCCGGCCTTCATCAGCGTCTCCACCTCGGAGGGATTGACCATGCCCGAGATAATGAGGATCTTGATGTGGCTAAGCTGCGGGTTCTGGCGGATCGTTTTGCAGACCACGTTGCCATTGATGTCCGGCAGCATGTAGTCCAGGACGACGATGTCCGGGGCGAACTGCTGGGTGAGCACGCCGGCATCGTAGCCGGTCTGCGCGGTGGCCACCTCGAACCGGCCGTCGGCATTCAGCGCATCTACGAACAACTCGATGATATCGGCTTCGTCGTCGACCACCAGGACGCGGACTTTGCTCGTCTCCATGCCGTCCAGCGGAATCTTGTTTTCCTTCATGAACTTCAGGAGGCTTTCGCGGGGGATGCGGCGGAACTTGCTGCCCGGAACGCGGAAGCCCTCGATCTGCCCGCTGTCGAAACAGCGGATAATCGTCTGCTGCGAGAGCTTGCAGAGCACGGCGGCTTCCCCGGTGGTGTAGACTGCTTTTCGAAGCACGGTAGCTCCTGTTCTGGACGGCCGAGGCTCAAAGGGCATTTACCACGACGGCACGAAGATCACAACGAACGGATCAGGCGACCCAAATATTGCCGTGGCAGAGCACGTAATAGTCGGATGATATCGGCCCTTGTGCCTGGATAGAATCGTCCAAATTGGCCAACAACTTAACTTGCCTAGCCGTTATATCTTACCAAATTTGCGCATATTGACAGGAAATGTCAAGCTTTGAGAAGGAAAAGAGGCTCTCATCCAGAGTTGGCGAACCGTTTGAAGCCCAGCCCATAACGGGTTTGCGTTTAACGCTTGATTGCCAACGGCAAGGGGTGGCATATGTTGATGCCGCCAGGATGGGTAGAAGGTAGCGAGCGACCGCCGTGCGTAAGGCTACGCGAACAAGGCCCGCGCGGCGTTCTGGTGCCGCCGGTAAGCCGGCGGCGGAAGGCTGCTTGACTTTGTGCTTGCCGTTGGCCTCAAGCGGTAAACACATCCTGAGCGACCAGCCAGCCCCTTCTTAAGAAACATCTGCGACCAAATGTTTTGGATGAGAGCCAGAAGAGAGAGCTTCCTGGAACAGGTTCAGCCATTTCCTTGGCGGAAGATCCCACGGAAGTGTCTCAGCCTCTAGCTAAGCGACGTTGGATTTCGGCAATTCGACTCGTCCATGCATCCGCGCGCCAAGGGCGTCCAGGACGCGGCTGGCTCTTTCCAGCGTGATGCCATGATATTCATTTCTTTCGTCGCGCGACACCTGAGTTTCATGCACGCCCAGACGTTGGGCCAGTTCTCGTTGCGTCAGGCCCTTGGCGATTCGCAATGAAACCAAAAGCTGCCCCAGATTACGCAGATCGTCGATCTCATCGAACTGGCCCTGCTTGAGACGCTCGTACGCGAGAACTTCTTCCGCCAATTGCTGATGAAATGAACGTACCGGATCCAGTGCCCGCTTGATTTCATCTGGACCGAGACCAAGGCGCTTTAGCTCCGCCAATTGCTGAGCCAATTGAGTTCTCTCCCGGCCTACGCGGGCAACCGCTTCCCGATATTCCTTCTCATTGTGGATCATGGTCTATCTCCGAATCTTGATGATGCCGCGAGGCTTGCCATTCCGACGGGACCTGCGAAACGCTGATGGGAATTCCAACTCGTTCCCGTACTCATCACGAAGTCCCGACAGCATCCCCGCAAAATGCGGATAGAGCTCCACACGATACTGGTGCCACATCGGCAATTGCCGCTTGGGATAGCCGCGGTATGGCCGCCGGCTGTCTGGGTCCCATGTCCAGATTTTGTGCGGATCAAGCAGATTCAATTCTCGCTCCAATTCGCCCGAGGCAAGCCGCATCAGATCGCAGACAAAATACCCATCTATGTCATTGGGATGATCTTTGTCCTCGGCGAATGAGCCGTCCACAAAGATATCTTCTATGCCGACTTGCCAAAGCTGTCTGACCAGTATCTCCAGATTGTCAACCAGGTAACTTCGCCAGAACCTGTCCCATGTTGGATACATTTGGGCATCCGCTGGCCCTGTAACCAAAACAGACTCCCGCAATTGGGCCAACGTCAACTCATAGTCTCCTGGAGGCAACCATCCTTCCGCGGTAAAGGTAATATCCATGACTTCGGCCTTACAAGACATTATTGTATATATATACTTCTAAGTCAAGTGACGCTGCGACGAAAATAAAGGGGGCTGCGGATCCTTCCGCAGCCCTTTGTACTTCGCAACGATAAGTCAACGATTAAGAACCGGCGATCTTACGCGCCTGGGAACAGCTCGTCCATGAGCTTACTGATTGCGGCATCGATCTTCTCCGGCGTTTCGTACGCGCCGGAGGCGATCTCGGCCTTGACCTGGGCTACCAGTTCAGCTCGGACATCCGGGAGTTCGTGAATCTTCGCCGCCAGTTGGGCGGCGGTGGAGATTTCGACCACATCATTGGCGGGCATGGCCGCTGAAGCCTGATTCGCGGCGTTGACGTTGCTTACCGGCTCGATGCCCTGGGGTGCCACTGAGGAGTGAATGCCGTTTACGTTCATCTCGGTGCCTCTGGAACTCGCCACGGCGCTTGGGGCGAATTCATCGGGCATGGGTTATGCAGCGTCCTGCGTCCGTGCATGCCGCTTCGCGGCGCCTTTTGCGACCCATGCCGTGCTTTTGTTACCCATCTTGACGCAGCCGCACGACACGCAAGCGGCCACGCCATCCACATCCCGCTTTGGCCATCATGTCCATCGCGGAAAGCTTCCTTGCTTCACACTTCTCATCGTCGATTCAAGCGTTTCAACTTGAAACTTGATGGAATTGTCAAACCAACTTAAGTCACTGAAAAAACATGAATTACGAAGCATGCCCAGCCCAGGGCGATTTTGTGCAACATATTTTGTCGTCCATCAAAGGGCTGAAGATTATCCATGCTCGTCATCTTATCTAGATTAACATACAATAGCAACGCTGCCAAACGCTTCTTCTATTTCGGGCCATTGCCTTCATGTGCGACTTTTGGCTCCCGGCCTCATTTCTTCGCCAGGTGTATCGCGATCACCGTTACATCCGCCGGGGTAATGCCGCTGACTCGCAAGGCCTGGCCAAGTGATCGCGGACGGATGGCTGATAGTTTCTCGCGCGCCTCAAAACGCAGATGCTGGATGGCGGCGTAATCTATCGCCTCCGGAATCAGCCGGCTGTCGAGGTCCTGCATCTGGTGAAGGGCTGCCCGCTCCTTCTCCATGTAGCCGGCGTACCGACCGTCGATGCCTAGCGTGGCACGGGCCTGCGGACAATCGTCAAGGAATGCCAGGCTCGCGCGCACCTGCTCGTCTGTTTCAGCCAGCAGATGCTCGATGGAATTCTCCGGCCGCTGGAGCAGCTCCCAGAGCGTCTTGCCCTCGATGCGCGTCCGCTGAAGTATGGCCAAGGCCTTGTCGTATGCCTGCATCTTGGTGCAGTGGCAATTCCATCGCTCCTGGCTGGCCAGGCCGACGGAGCGGCCGATGGCTGTCAGGCGGCGGTCGGCGTTGTCGCTGCGCAGGCTCAGGCGATGTTCGCTTCGGCTGGTAAACATGCGATAGGGCTCGGTGATGCCCTTGGTGATCAAATCGTCGATCATCACGCCGATGTATGCCTGATCTCGCCGCAGAACAAGCTCACTTTCTTCGCGCGGGTGGATGGCCAGCGCTGCGTTGATGCCTGCGATCAGGCCTTGGGCGGCCGCCTCCTCATAGCCCGTGGTGCCGTTGATCTGCCCAGCCAGGTACAGCCCGCGCAGGCACTTGGCCTCCAGCGTGGCCTTCAGTTGCGTCGGCGGAGCGTAATCGTATTCAATCGCATAGCCATAGCGGAGGATCTTTGCATGCTCCAGGCCGGCAATGCTGTGAACCATTGCCTCCTGCACGTCGGCAGGCAGTGACGTGCTGATGCCGTTGCAGTACACCCAGTTGGTCGAGCGGCCTTCGGGCTCGAGGAATATCTGATGGCTGTCCTTGTCGGCGAAGCGGACGATCTTGGTCTCGAACGACGGGCAGTACCGCGGGCCGACAGACTGGATCTGCCCGGTGAACATCGGCGCGCGATGCAGGTTGGCCCGCACCAGGTCATGCACGTTCTTGTTAGTGTACGTCAGGAAGCAGGGCTCCTGCTGCACGTCCAGATGATCATTCAGGAAGCTGAAGGGCCAGACTTCCGCGTCGCCATCCTGCCGGGCGAGTTGGCTGTAGTCGATGGACTCGCTGGCCAGGCGCGGGCAGGTGCCGGTCTTGAGCCGGCCGATCTCCAGGCCGATTTGGCGCAGCGAGTCGCTGAGGTTCATTGCAGCCGGCTCATCGAATCGCCCGCCCGCCCAAGTCTTCTCGCCCAGATGCATCAGGCCGTTAAGGAATGTGCCGGCTGTGATGATGATGGCGGAGCCGAAAATGGGGACTGACTCCTTTTTCGCGTCGTTGGTGTTTGCGAAAAAGGTGTCTGTCCCCACTTTCGGCGGGCATACCCGCACGCCTGTTACGCGGCCGCCCTGATGCAGTACGGCGATAGTTTCGCCTTCGATGATGGTCAGATTGGGCGTATCGGCCAGGGCGGCCTGCACCCAGGCAGCGTAGGCGTGGCGATCGCTTTGGCAGCGGGGGCCCCAGACGGCTGGGCCTTTGGAGCGATTGAGCATGCGGAACTGAATGCCGGTTGCGTCGGCTGCCAGGCCCATCAGGCCGCCCAGGGCGTCGATCTCGCGGACGATCTGCCCCTTGCCCACGCCGCCGATGGCCGGGTTGCAGGACATCTGCGCGATGCTGTCGCGCGATAGCGTGACAAGGGCCGTGCGTGCGCCCATGCTCGCGGCTGCATGGCAGGCCTCGGCGCCGGCATGTCCGCCGCCGACGACAATCACGTCGAAATCATATTGATGCTCAGAATTCACGTCAGGATTCTAACACGTCGCGATACGTGAATGTAGTTGAAGTGTGGCTGTCGCGTAATGCCCTGTTTCGGGGGAAGGGCAATGGGCGGCGCAAGAGTGGCGCATGCGTCTAACCCGCAGTTTGATCCCGAAATACGAGGGCAGGATGCCCTCGGTACACGCGGGCGGGACGCCCGCGACACGCAAGACCGCCAAGTTCGCTGTATTGTTGGCTTCTAGCGGCTCTCGGCCAGCGGATGGGCCTTATCGTAGACCTGCTTCAGCCTCGTGGTCGTCAGGTGTGTGTAGATCTGCGTGGTTGAAAGGCTCTCGTGGCCGAGCATTTCCTGCACGCTTCGCAGGTCGGCGCCGGCGTTGAGCATGTGCGTTGCAAAGCTGTGGCGCAGCGCGTGCGGACTTATGTGAATCGGGATGCCGGCCATCAGCAGGTACTTGTCGAGCTTGCGGCGGATAGATCGTTCACTGAGGCGCTTGCCTGCCTTGTTCACGTAAAGCGGACCATGCCGCAGCATTCGAGCGGCGCGGGCTGTACCGGCGGTTGGCCCGGCCGGCTGTGCAGCGGCCCCAAGGCGCATTTCCAGGTAATGCCGATTAGCTGCGATTGCCTGGCTGCCCAGCGGCGCCAAGCGCTCTTTCTTGCCCTTGCCGCGAATCCGCAGGGCCTCCGAGAACTCATCCAAGTCTTCAATATTCAGCCCCACCAGCTCGCTGATCCGCAGGCCTGAAGAATAAAATGTCTCCAATATGGCCCGGTCGCGGGCGCCCAGGATCGTCGTCACGTCC